>JAUNJE010000039.1 GCA_030533415.1 Eubacteriales bacterium
ACGCCCTCGGGAGCATCGACGGCCTTCATCATGGCACGCAGGCCATAGACAATATCGTCGGCATACTCCAGCATGACTCTGTGGTCGGCGGTCAGGTAGGGTTCGCACTCGCTGCCATTGATCAGCACGGCATCGATGGGCTTGCCGGGCTTCAGCTTTACGTAGGTGGGGAAGGTAGCGCCGCCCATACCCACGATGCCCTTTTCCTTGACGATTTCGATGATCTCGTCGGGGGTCAGCTCTTCCAGGGGCTTGTTGGGCTTTACGGATTCGTGAAGGGTGTTCTTGCCGTCGTTCCTGATGACGACAGACAGGACGCCGGGTCCCTTGTTGGGATGGGTATGGGGCTCCACAGCCAAAACGGTACCGCTGACGCTGGAATGAACGGGGGCGCCGATGAAGCCGGCCTGTTCGCCGATGACCTGACCGACCTTGACGGTGTCGCCGGCCTGCACCACAGGATTCGCCGGTGCGCCGATGTGCATGGACAAGGGGATGATCACGGTATCCGGCTCAGGGAACTTCTGAAGAGCGAGATGCTCGGTATATTCTTTATTCTCGACGGGATGCACGCCGCCATAGAAGCCCTCATAACGTTTGGCCCGGGCCTCGGCCACATAGGCCTTGATGGCGTCCACATTGACCTTGGAGTAATCCCGCAGCTGAACGCTCTGGGACAGAAACTCCTTGGTACGGCCCTGCTTTTCCAGACGCTGGTAAATGTTTTCCCAGGCACAGTCTTTCTTGCAGTCCACCTCGCATTTGCCGTTCTTGGCGCCGCCGCACTGGCCGTTAACCAGACTCTTGGAGCAGTCTACGATGGGGCAGATGCCGCCGGTGATGTTCAGATAGCATTGGGCGCAGGCGCCGCAGGTCTTCTGGGTCAGCGCCATGCCGTGATGACCGGTATAGTTCAGCGTGTTGGTCGCCGTGAACACGGGAACAGACTGAAGATCCGCAACGGTCTGAACACCGAGGCCACAGGAAATGACCACCACGTTCTCGGTGCCTTCGGGAATGATGCCGCCCAGCTTCTTTTCCGTCTGGACCTGGTTGCACAGGAAATCCACCTTTGCGGTGCCGGTGACGCGCTTGCCCTGGGCGTCTGCCAGGACCGCAAATGCTTCTAGGTCCGGCTCTTGCGTTGTGCCGTACTCTTTGAAGCACTTGTTGCAGGCAACGACGAAGAGATTGTCCTTGCCGGTGAGCAGGTCATCCAGTTCTTCCTTGCTCTTCAACACATACTTGGTATAATCCACCAAATATCACCTTCTTATAAGTTTCATAATCTCTGCTTTTGCTGGGAAACGCAGATTTTAAGTATTATAGCATAAATATGAAAGGGTTGTCCAGTATGCAGAGACGTTTTTCTACATCTTTTTCTGACCTAAATTTGCGAAAAGAAAAAGGACGTGGTATTTCAGGTTGTGGTTTGGCGGCGGCGTCAGCCGTTGGCGAATCACAACTGGCTGTCAGGCTGCGGCCAGCTTTTCACGCCGCAGTTCAATCGGGTAACATGTCCTTGCAGGTGCGGTAAGGCCGGATGAGATCCGTTTTCGGGCTTCTATCCGGCCCTTTGGCGTTTATTGGGAAAGCCAGTGCCCCGCATGGGCGCTGCCTGTATGGCAGCGGCTTCGTAACCGGTACCCCGGGCGGTTTTCTCCGCTGGTGCGGAACGCGCGGCTCTCATACAAGGCCGGATTGCCTTTTTAACCCAAAAACCAAAACAAAATTTGTGAATATGCAACAAAGCTGACGTTTGTAGTGAAAAAATTATCATCGAAAATTACCCGTTTTCTAGTTTTTTTACTATATTGTTCCTCCGTGGCGTTTGTTACAATTTGTACATAAACAGAAAGGGAGGGATTCATTTTAATGAAAACGAAGGAAACGCCACGTCTGGCTACCCGGGACGGGCAAGGCAGAATGACATTCCGGGACGGCCTTGAAGAACTGTGGAAGAACAAAATGCTCTATCTTATGACAGTTCCGGCCATTGTTTGGGTGTTCATTTTCTGCTACATGCCCATGTACGGTATTCTCATTGCGTTCAAGGACTTTAGCTACAAAAAAGGCATCTGGGGCAGTGATTGGGTCGGTTTTAAGAATTTCCTGTTTTTGTTTAACTATAAGGGCGTAGGCAGAATTTTCTTCAACACCATCTTCCTGAACATCTTGTTTATCATTACGGGAACCATCTTCTCTGTGGGGCTTGCCCTGGTGTTTGTGGAACTCAAGAATAAGGTCTACAACAAGGTGGTGCAGACCATCGCCATTTTCCCCCATTTTGTCTCCTGGACGGTTGTCGCCATGTTCCTCAGCGGCATCATCGGCGGCAGCGGCACCCTGACCAAGTGGATTATTGAGCGGGGCAATGCCGATCCTAATTTCTATGGCAATGCCTCCTGGTGGCCCCTGATCCTGTCGATGCTGAAAATATGGCAGGGCGCGGGATATGGAACCATTGTCTATGTGGCGGCTATTACCGGTTTTGACCAGGGGATGTATGAGGCGGCGAAAATTGACGGCGCTACCCGGCTGCAAATGATCACCCGGATCACACTTCCTTTGCTGAAGCCTACGATCATCATGCTGACGATTATGAGCATCGGAAAGATCTTCGCCGGCGACTTCGGCATGATCTACGCCTTGGTAGGCGATAACTCGCAGCTATACGCCACTGCCGATGTTATCGACACCTTTGTTTACCGTGCGCTGCGCCAGCTCAACAACATGGGCATGAGTACGGCAACCAGCCTGTTCCAGTCCGTAGTCGGCCTGGTTTTGGTGTACGCCACCAATGCCCTTGCCAAAAAGGTCGAGCCGGATTCGGCAATTTTCTAAGGAGGGAGTAAGATGCGGTCAACTCGAATCAAGAAAACCCGGGGCGAAGTCATCTTTGACATTGTAGTTTATTCTATTGCCGCTATTTTCTGCATCTACTGCCTGTATCCATTTGCCATCATTCTGGGCAGCAGCTTTGAGACGGAAAGTAACTTTGTCACCTACGGCTTCCCCATCATCCCCAAGGATTTCACAACCAAGGCCTATCAGATGGTGCTGGGCGACAGCCAGATTTTTAAGGCATACGGCGTGACCATCTTCACTACGGTGGTGGGCACCCTGATCAGTATGCTTTTGACGATCACCATGGCCTACCCCTTGAGCCTAAAAAAGCTGCGCTTCCGCAACGCAATTACCTTTTATGTGTATTTTACTATGCTCTTTGGCGGCGGCCTGGTGCCAAGCTACCTGCTCATCACCCGGACGCTGGGGCTGAAGGACAGTATTTGGGTCCTGATCATCCCGGTGGCCTTTGGCGCATGGAACATGTTCCTGATGCGTAACTTTTTCAACGGCATTCCACCGGAGCTGGCAGAATCCGCCCATGTAGACGGGGCCAACGATTTGCAGATTCTCTGGAAGATCATCCTTCCGGTGTCGGTGCCGGGCATTGCTACCATCAGCCTGTTTTATGCCCTGGGCTATTGGAACCAGTGGTTCAACGCCATGCTGTATATTGATAACCCGGATCTGGTGCCTCTGCAATATCTGCTGATGCGTATGCTCCGAAATGTGGAGGCCATGCGGGAGATGGCAAGAACCACCGGCGTATCCATGGGTGAGATTCCCACCAACTCCCTGCGCATGGCGACTACGGTCGTGGCCATTGGACCTGTGGTCCTGCTGTATCCTTATGCCCAGAAGTATTTCACCAGCGGATTGACCGTTGGCGCGATTAAGGGATAAGCTCTGGTTTATGCGTCCTACAGATGGGCGTTATAAATAAAGGAATCTCTGAACAAACCGTCTGCGGCTGGATGGCGGATGTTTTCCCCATCCGCACGGCATGGAAAGCGGGAAATGCAAAAAAGCGCTCTGCTTTCTAATCTTTCGGCGGGGATAACACTGTAACTGCCAGCACTTGCCGGTGAATTCAGAAATTTCTAAAAATCAAAAGAATCATGGAGGAAAAATATGAAGACGAATCATTGGACCAAGAAGCTTCTGGCGTTGCTTCTCGCGGGAATCATGGTTATGTCCATGGCTGCCTGCTCCGGAAGCGGCAGCAACGACTCCCAGGGCGATAGCGATACGCCCACTGCGGTCACTCCTGTTGACCGGCAGGAACTGGAGAACACCATGGAGGACACCACCATCCATATCCGCATCATGAACGAGTTTAAGAATCTGGATAAGGTTATTGCCAAGTATGAGGAAATGACCAAGGATGATCCCATCCTCAGCCACGTTCATCCTGAATTCAGCTGGGTTGCCGGCGGCGACTACAAGGATAAGCTCACTATGGCTATGGTTGCCAACGAAGACTATGACCTGATGTTCTGCGGAAGCTGGCATGGCCTGACCACATTCATGCAGGATGGCAATTTTGCCGACCTGTCCGCTTACTTCAATAACGATGCGTTCCCCGGCCTGAAGGCAGCGTTCTCCCCCAACTTTGTGGACGCCATGACCTCTTACATTCTCCAGCCCGACGGCACCTATGCAAAGGGCGTCTACAGTATCAACCTGGCATCCTTCTATGAGGATTCCCGCGGCCTGATGTACCGTGAGGACCTGCGCAAGAAGTACAACTGCGATCCCATCACCGACCGGGAGAGCCTGTTCGCTTACATGGACACCGTCCTGGCAAACGAGCCTGACATGATCGGCGCAAGCATCTATAACTTCTTCTATTTCGACTCCCCCGTTTACTCCGGCAAGCATGACGGCGTGTACAGCCAGGACAGCACCAACGTCTTCGGCGATCAGACTCGCGCCTACGTAGGCCTCAGCGCTGACGGCAAGACGGTCACCAACGTGGTCTTCCCCGGCGACGCCCAGGAAGAATTTGACAAGATGCCCGAAGGCTATCAGTACGATTTTATCACAGAGTATGCCGTGACCCGTACTGATTGGAACAAGTACCTCAGCCCCAGCCGCGGCGGCACGGATATCATCGAGAAGGCCGCTGTTGTTACCTACTGCCCCCTGACCGAGTACGAAAGCAGAGTGAAGAGCGCCCAGGAAGTGGATCCCACCCAGGAGTTTGGCTTCTATGTCTATGAGGATGCCCAGCGCAACAAGGAAGAGGGCGCGGTCATCTGCGATATGGTTACCAACAACTGGCTGGTAGTTCCCGAGTGGAGCGAGAACGTGGACGCCGTTATGTACTTCCTGGATTGGATGTTCGGCACTCAGGAAGCCCACGATCTGTTCCAGTACGGCATCGAGGGCGAGGATTGGGAGGCCATTGGTGAGGAAGGCTACAAAACACTGGACATTTCCGAGGACCAGAAGTATGTCATGCCCAACTACTCCCTGACCCTGAACCCCGCTTACATCCGTTACAGCGAGTTTACCATGGAAGATCCCGAGATCAAAGCTGATTTCGACTACATCTACGATGAGAAGACCTATCAGCTCAGCCCCCTGTCCGGCTTCTCCTTCGATACTACCAATGTGGAAAGTGAAGTGGCGAGCATCTCCGCCCTGTCCAACGAGCTTCAGCTGAACATCTCCCTGTATGATGCCGACGAGGCCGTGGCAAAACTGACTACCTGGCACGCCGATGCGGAGTCCGTGGGTCTGGAGACCGTACGTCAGGAGCTGATCACACAGCTGCAGGCGTTCCTGGATGCTAAGAATTCCTGATTCAACTAATTTCATTGACCAATCAAACAGAGTGATCCGCCGCCTGAAGGCAGGCTGACCAGTCCAAACGAGCGGCAGGAAAGGCGCGAATCCACCGTGCCGGACCTGCCGCTTTTCTTTCTGAAGGAGAAAAGGAGCGAGAATATGAGCATTCTGCAAATTAACAGTCCTGCGGCGAATGCCATCAGCAAATTTGTCCAGATGGTGTATGTCGGGCTATTATGGTTTATTTGCAGCATCCCTATCTTGACGATAGGGGCATCTACGGTGGCACTTTATGAGGTGCTGCTGAAACTGGAGAAGAACCAGGAGGGAGCCATTGGCGCCGCCTTTTTCCGGGGCTTCCGGGCAAACCTGAAGGCCTCCTTCCCGGTCTGGATCCCGATTCTGCTGGTCCAGGTGGTATTTGGCGTGAACCTGCTCTATTACGCGGTGCTTGGCGGCGGATATTTTCCGGTGCAGAGCGTGGTGTTTGCGGTTCTTTTCGTATTGGCGCTGACCGCCTCCGGCTATGTTTTTCCCATTATGGCCCGGTTCGAAAACACGACTGCAGGAACGTTCCGCATGGCGTTTCTGCTGGCGATCCGCAATCCGGGGTGGACCGTGGTGATCGCCGTGATCCAGGTCCTTACCCTTTTTCTCTGCTGGGGGTTCCTGTATTTGCCCACACTGTTCATTATGGGGATTTCCGGATACATGCAGGCCGCGATTTTCAACCGGATCTTTGACCGCCTGATTGAACAGGGGAAAATTACGCAGACCAATCCCATCACCGAGTGAGGAGCACAGCGATGACTTTCGAAAGCGAAGACAACAAACTGCAGCTTTATCCGGTTCCTGCCGGAGCGGTTTTGCAGGAGGACTACATCCTGCGTGTCCGTCCCGCCGGGGCGGAAGCCTGGCAGGAGCTGAAGGCTTACCGGGTCAAGGTGGATATGCACGATGTCCGTCTGGCCTCTGTGGCCTATTTTGACTTTGAAGGCAAGGTGGAGGTGGAGATCACCTTTCCACGTTTTTATACGGTTTACCGGGTGGATATCCGCCCGCTTTCTCTGGGGATTCAGCCGGTCACAGAACCAAAACGGGTGACATTTACGCTGGACCGGCCCGTCAACCTGTCGGTTGAGATCAACAAGGACCGGTTTCACAACCTGCACCTGTTTGCCGGAGCCATTGAGGCGGCCCCTGACAAGAACGCGGGGAATGTTCTGACGGTGCACGGCTCCCTGGTATCTCCCCAAATTCTGAATGACAGCATCAGCCGGGCGCTGGAGCAGATGCCCGAGGGCCGGACGCTCTATGTAGAGGCGGGAGTGTACTATATCGGTGAGTGCATTTGGCGCCTGCCCTCCCACACGAATATCTATTTTGAAGGCGGAGCCATCCTGATCGGCGGCCTGGCCCTGGAGCAGGGAGAGAACCTGCGCATCAGCGGGAGAGGAATGCTGTACCTGGCGGATTTCGCCCGGTTCAGCGGCATCAACGGCATCCGGCTGGACCACTGCAAAAACGTTACCATAGAGAACTGCATATTTATCAATCCTCCCCATTACACCGTTGCCCTGGGGGCCTGCGAGAATGTGACCATCCGCAACATCAAATCCTTCAGCTGCGAGGGCTGGAGCGACGGGATCGATATGATGAGCTGCCGGAATGTGACGGTGGAGGGAGGATTCCTGCGAACCTCCGACGATTGTATTGCGATCTATGGCAGCCGCTGGAACAACCGGGGGGACAGCAGAAATATCCGGGTCCGGAATGTGGCCCTCTGGGCGGATGTGGCCCATCCGCTGATGATCGGCACCCATGGAGACCATGCGCATGACGGAGATATCCTTGAGGACATCACGTTTGAGAACGTCGATATTTTGGAGCACCATGAGTTCCAGCCCGGTTACCTGGGCGCCATGGCGATCAATGCCGGGGACAAAAATCTGGTGCGGAATGTCACATACCGAAATATCCGCATTGAGCCATTTGAGCACGGGAAGGTGCTGGATATTCAGGTGAAGTGGAACAGAGATTATAATCCGGCCCCGGGGCGGGGGATCGAAAACATTCTGCTGGAAAATATTCAGGTGATAACCGGCGATGGCGAGGAGTCTTCCGTCATCGGCGGCTACAGCGAGGCGTTTCTGGTGCGGGATGTGACGGTCCGCGGCATGGTCCGGGACGGGAAACCGGTGCGGAGCCTGGAGGAAGCCAACATCCTGGTGGGCGGCTTTGCGGAGAATATCCGGCTGGAATAGGAGCGGCGGTATGATTCAAAACCCGATTTTACGCGGCTTTCATCCCGATCCGTCCATCATTCGGGTGGGAGAGGACTACTATGTTGCCACCTCCACCTTCGAATGGTGGCCCGGGGTGCGGCTGCACCATTCAAAAGACCTGGTGCACTGGGAGCTGATCGAGTATCCATTGAATAGAACCTCCCAGCTGTCTCTCAGCGGTGTAGGCCCGTCCCAGGGGGTGTGGGCGCCATGCCTGACATACCATGAAGGCACGTTTTACCTGTTGTATACAGTGGTGACCGCCTTCTACTGCAATATGTATGACACCAATAACTATCTGGTCACTGCCAAGGATATCTACGGTCCCTGGTCAGAACCGGTCCCCCTGAATAATTTCGGCTTCGATCCATCCTTGTTTCACGACGGGGATGGCAGAAAATATGTCGTCAGCATGGCGACAGACCACCGGGTCCCCAAAAAATACAAGGGGCGCCTGGTGCTTCAGGAGTACGATCCGGTCAGCCGGAAGATGGTTGGACCGGTGCGGGATATCTACCAGGCGGACAAGATCTTTCTGGAAGGCCCCCATATTTTCAAGCGGAACGGCTGGTACTACCTGTTTGCAGCCGATACCGGGACCGGAGAGCTTCATGGGCAGAGCATTCTGCGTGCCCGCAGTGTCTGGGGACCTTACACCATGTATCAGGCGGACTTTATGCGCCGGGACAGTGAAAACGAGGCCTGGTCCATCCTGACCTCCCGCCACCGCAGGGACATTCCCCTGCAAAAGGCGGGCCACTGTGACCTGGTGGAAACCCCGGAGGGGGAATGGTACGCGGTGCATCTGTGCGGCCGTCCCCTGGACCGGGGAAACCCGGCGGACGCCGCCCGCTTTCCCGGCAGCAGGCGTTATCCTCTGGGCCGGGAAACCGCGATCCAGAAAATGCGCTGGACAGAGGACGGATGGCTGGTGCTGGACTGCGGCGGAACCGCGCCCCAGGAGTATGTCCCCGGTCCGAAGGAAGCAAAGGCATGGAAAGCGGAGGCGGAAAAGGGCTTCCGGGATGATTTTCACGATCCCGCGCTGTCGCTGGAATACCAATCTCTGCGGGTTCCCATGACGGAGCGCCATATCTCGCTTCGGGAGCGGCCCGGATTTCTGCGGATGTTTGGCCGCAGCGGTCTGGCTTCCAGGTTTTCCCAATCACTGATCGCCGTCCGGCTGACGGAGTTTGACATGGAGATCGGTACGAAGCTGGAATTTGAACCGGAGGTCTTTAAGCAGATGGCGGGGCTGGTTGTACTATATGATACAGACAATTATTTCTACCTCCATGTCTCCCACGACGAGGACTGCGGAAAATGTATTACACTTCTGAAAGCGGAGAATAAAAAATACGAATATCTAACCGGGTATCTACCCATCCCGCCGGGGATTCCTGTGGAGCTGCGGGCGGTGTCGAAGAATTTCTTTTTCACCTTTTCCTACCGCCTGGAGGGCGGCGCGTGGCAGGAGATCGCGGCGGGACTTGACGGCAGTTTTCTTTCAGATGAGGCCTGCGAAGAGGGCTGGTTCACCGGGGCCATGGCGGGAATTTGCTGCCAGGACCTGACGGGAGCGGGAAAATATGCCGATTTTGATTGGTTCGAGGTAAAAACACTATGATTCTTACAGTGCGTACAAAAAGCGAGAAGGAAAATCTGGGTGACCTGTACGGCCTGTTCTTTGAGGATATCAACCATGCGGCGGACGGCGGGCTTTACGCCGAGCTGGTGCAGAACCGCTCGTTCGAGTTCGCGCCCATTGACAACACCGGCTACCACAGCCTGACCGCTTGGGAGAAAATCGAAAACGATGGAAAAGCGCAGCTTCGCGTTTTGGAGGGGGACGCGGTAAGCGAAAAAAATCCCCACTATCTGGAGATTGACGTGACCGGGGCCGGCGGGGATGTGGGTGTAATGAACCTGGGCTTCAACAGCGGCATTCCCCTGCGGAAAGGCGCGGCTTACGACTTCTCCTGCTATGCAAGAAGCCGGGATGCCGCAGCCGTACAAATCAAGGTATCTCTGCGGAGCGCGGACGGGGCTGTTTACCAGGAGAAAGGGTTTGTGCTGACGGAGCGCTGGACGAAATATTCGGCGGTCTTCACCGCCCCGGCTGACGACTGGACGGGCCGCTTGGCGGTCACGGTGGTGGGGAAAGGCCGGGTCCACCTGGATTTTGTCAGCCTTTTCCCCCAGGATACCTATAAAGGCCGCAAAAATGGTCTGCGCAGGGACTTGGCGGAGGCGTTGGAGGCCATGCACCCCAAATTTCTGCGGTTTCCCGGCGGGTGCCTGGTGCATGACGGTTCGCTGAATCCGGACGACCGGAACAGCCAGTACCGTTGGAAAAATACCATTGGCCCCGTGGAGCACAGGCCGCCCCGGCGCAATAACTGGGGATACAACCAGACCTTAGGCCTGGGATATTATGAGTATTTCCTGCTGTGTGAGGACATCGGCGCAAAGCCCCTTCCGGTGCTTCCGGGCGGGTTCAATCACCACAACGGGGAAGCCGCCGATGGGGCGCTGCTGGAGGCGTTCGTGCAGGACGCGCTGGACCTGATCGACTTTGCCAACGGCGGACCGGACACCGTGTGGGGCGCGAAGCGGGCGGAGCTGGGGCACCCTAAGCCCTTTGGCCTGGAATACCTCGCCATAGGCAACGAGGAAATCGGACAGGGATTTTTTGACCGTTACCCTCTGTTTTACGGGGCGATCAAGGGGAAATGTCCGGAAATCAAGGTTATCGGCACCGCCGGGCCGTTCTGCGCGGGGCCGGAATATGACCGGGGCTGGCAAAGCGCCAGAGAGGACGGCGCAGAGCTGGTAGACGAGCACTATTACCAGACACCCGAGTGGTTTATCGCCAATCACCACCGCTACGACCGGTTCCCGGCAGGACCCCAGGTCTTTCTGGGCGAGTATGCTTCCAAGGGGAACACCTGGTTCAACGCCCTGGCGGAGGCCTCCTATATGGTAGGTCTGGAACGAAATGCCGGGACGGTGGGGCTGGCCTGTTACGCGCCGCTGTTCTGCAACGCGGATTACTGCAACTGGCAGCCAGACATGATTTGGTTTGACAACCACCAGGTGATGTACACGCCCAGCTACTACGTCCAAAAGCTGTTTATGGAGCATCAGGGAGACGTCCTGTTGGACCAGGAATTGACCGGGGCGGAAGAAACAGTGTGTCTCTGCCCAGGCAGGGATTCTTTCGCCGGCGATATCGTTTTATCAGGGGACGATTCCGATGTGGAATTTTCCGAGATCACAGTGACCAATCTGGACACGGGAGAGAAGCGGATATTTGCGGAGCCTGTTTTCTGCGGAAAGCAGGAGAAACGGAAGCTGTGCCATGTGGAGTGGCACAACTATGCCGTATCACTGAAAGCCAAAGAGACCGAAGGCTGGCAGGGCTTCAAAATTTTCTTCGGGCAGCAAGACGCGGAAAACAAGTTCCTTTGGCAGCTGGGGGGCTGGAACAACGGCGACTCTATGCTTCTGGAAATCATGGACGGAAAGGACTCCACCCTGTCCCAGCGGGAGCGGCATGTGGAAAAGAACCGGGTGTACAGCCTGGAGCTTCAGGCGCGGGGCCGGCGGCTGTCGGCCTATGTGGATGGGGAAGCGGAGCTGGAGGCGGAGGTGCTTCCTGTTGCGGCTGAACCTGTGTATGCGGTTTCCAGCCGGGACAAAAAGACCGGTGACGTGATCGTAAAGCTGGTGAACCTGCTGCCGCAGGCCCAAGTGGTAACGGTCATGCTGGAAGACATGGACGGGACGTTTGGAACGGCATACTGCATGGACGGGTATGACCGGGACCAGCAGAATGTTCTGGGGGAGCCGGAGCGGGTTGCCCCCAGGCAGATTCCTGTGGCTTTTGACACGGGGACATTCCAATGGCGTATGCCGCCGGAATCGGTTTGCGTTCTGAGACTGCGGGAAGCGGAGAAAGGATAAAAAGCCATGGGCAGAATCTATCATGTGGCAAAAAACGGCTGTGATAACGGGTCCGGAACGGCGGACGCCCCTTTCCGGACGATCCAGCAGGCGGCGGAGCTTGCAGAAGCCGGGGACCGGGTGGTTGTCCATGAGGGCGTATACCGGGAGTGGGTGCGTCCCCGAAACGGCGGGTGGAACGAAAACAGCAGGATCATCTATGAGGCCGCACCGGGAGAGCGCGCCGTGATCAAAGGCTCGGAACGGATCACGGGATGGGTCCGCGTTGAGGGGACGGTTTGGAAGGTGACGCTGGACAACAGCTTCTTCCCCGGCTTTAATCCCTACCGGGCACCCTTGGGCGGCGACTGGTTTGTTGCTCCGCTGGATTACGCGGTGCATCCCGGCGAGGTGTATTTGAACGGAAAGTCCTTCTACGAGGCGCAATCCCTGGCGGCGGTATGCCATCCACAGGTGCGGACTGCCAGCCCCCACGAGACCTGGGGCGGACGGGAGGAAAAAATCCCGGAGCAGGAGCGGACGCTGTACCAATGGTACTGTGAAACGGAGGAAAGCAGCATTACGATCTATGCCAATTTCCAGGGGGCGGATCCCAACCGGGAGTTGGTGGAGATCAATGTCCGAAGGTTCTGCTTTTACCCGGAGCGGACCGGACTGAATTACATCACGGTGCGGGGCTTCGAGATGATGCACGCCGCCACCTCCTGGGCGCCGCCCACCGCCATGCAGGAGGGGCTGATCGGTCCCAACTGGAGCAAGGGCTGGATCATCGAGGACAATGTGATACACGACGCCAAGTGCAGTGCCGTCAGCATCGGAAAGGAAGAGACCACCGGGCAAAATGACTTCACCCGGTTCCGGGTCAAGCCGGGCTATCAGAACCAGCTGGAGGCGGTTTTCAAGGCGCAGAACATCGGCTGGAGCCGGGAGCGGATTGGCTCCCACATCATCCGAAACAATGTCATTTACGACTGCGGGCAGAATGGGATCGTAGGCCACCTGGGCTGTGTGTTCAGCGAGATTTACGGAAATGAGATTTATAACATTGGGGTAAAACATGAGTTTTACGGCCACGAGATCGCGGGCATCAAACTCCACGCCGCCATTGACGTGCAGATTCACCACAATTATATCCACCACTGTTCCCTCGGCACCTGGCTGGATTGGCAGGCCCAGGGAACGCGGGTCAGCGGAAATATCTACCACAGAAACAACCGGGATTTGATGGTGGAGGTTACCCACGGTCCCTACCTGGTGGACAACAACATCTTCACCTCACCGTACACCTTTGTCAACGCTGCCCAGGGCGGCGCGTATGTCCACAACCTCATCTGCGGCTTTACGGATACTTATCCTGTGACCAACCGGGCAACGCCCTACCACCTGCCCCACTCCACACAGGTGCTGGGAACAGCCTTGGTTTACGGCGGGGATGACCGGTGGATGCAAAATATCTTCATTGGGGGCAGTGAAGAAAACCGAAATTATGGTACGTCCTTCTATGACGGTTCCCCCATATCCCAGCAGGAGTACATAGAAAAGGTTCGCTCTCTCGGAAACGGGGACGTGGAGCAGTTCGAGCAGGTCCGCCAGCCCGCTTTCATACGCGGAAATGTGTATCTGAACGGCGCAAAACACTTTGACCGGGAGACAGCCTTTGCAGAAGCCGGCGGCGATCCGGCGGTGCGCATTACGGAAAATGGCAGATGGGTCTATTTGGAACTGGATCTGCCGGAGAATGTCCTGAACGGCGGCACAGAGATTCTGTGTTCCGAGACGCTGGGATCGGTTCGGATCCCGGGGCAGCGGTTTGAGCAGCCGGACGGCGGGCCGCTTTGGCTGGACCGGGATATGGTGGGCGCACGGCGCGGCGCGCACCCTGCAGCGGGACCGGTGGAACAGATTTTCCCCGGAAAGAATAAGCTCCTGGTTTGGGAGCGGACCAACGACAGAAACAATCAGACGGAGCAAATGCAATGAAAATTACAAACCAAAAAGGGCCGGACATTCCAAAGGCGTTCATCGGCCTTTTTATCGAGGACATCAACTACGCCATTGACGGCGGCCTGTACGCCGAAATGCTGGAAAACCGCAACTTTGAGAGCCTGGACGTCTATGGCGGAAACGGGAAGGACTATTACGCGAAGCATGACGGCCTGTATGCCTGGGAGGGCACCTCTCCGGCGGTGGAGCTGGAGGCCGTCCAGGGCAGCCCGGTGTCTGTGCACAGCCCGCACTACCTGCGGGTGACCTGCGGCCAGGCGGGGGGCGGATTCCGGAACAGGGGCTATGATGGAATTTACATGCGGCCCGGCATCGCTTGCCGCGTCTCCTTTTACGCCAGATGTGCCCGGTACCAGGGCAGCGTGACGGTGGCCATCGTAAAGGACGGCAGGATACTGCTTTCGGAAACCGTGGCGCTTCGGCCCGCCGGGGCGGATGGCTGGAACCGCTGGGAGCGGTATGAACTGGAACTGCGTGCCGGTCAGGAAATCCGGGGAGGCCGGTTTGCGGTTCTGCTTTCCCAGGAAGGGGTTGTGGAATTCGACTTCTTCTCCATGATCCCGGAGGACGCGGTAATGGGCATTTTCCGCCGGGACCTGGCCGAGCTTCTGAAGGGACTGCGTCCCGGATTCCTCCGTTTCCCGGGGGGCTGTGTAACGGAGGGCGCCACCCTGGCCAACCGCTACCGATTCAAGGACACCTTGGGGCCTCTGGAGGAACGCCGCTTCAACTGGAACCGCTGGGCGGTGGAGGGAAATTCCGGGGAGAATGGATACCACAGCCGCTTTGCCCACTATGGGCAGACCTACGGCATTGGATTTTATGAGTATTTCCTGCTGTGCGAGTACCTGGGAGCGAAGCCGCTTCCGGTGCTGGGCGTGGGGCTGGCCTGCCAGTACCAGTCCAACGAGCGGATTGAGCCGGAGGACCCGGGAATTTGCGAATACATTCAGGATTACCTGGACCTGATCGAATTTGCCAACGGCGGACCGGAAACTCCCTGGGGCGCGGTGCGCTGCCGGATGGGTCACCCGGAGCCTTTTGGCTTGGAGATGGTCGGGGTCGGCAATGAGCAGTGGGAGACCCCGCAGAGCCGCTTTTTTGAGCGCTACACCCTGTTTGAGCGGGAGATCCACCGGGTCTATCCGAATATCAGGCTGCTGGGAACCGCCGGGCCGGAATTGGATTCTCCCCGCTTTGAGGCGGCGTGGCGGTTTTACGGGGAGAATGCGGAAAAAGAGGGCTTCACCTATGCGGTGGATGAGCATTTCTACACCAGTCCCGAATGGTTTTTGACCCATTGCGATTATTTCGACCATGTTTCCCGAAAGACAAAAATTTTCTTTGGCGAGTATGCGGCGCATCCGCCGGTGCAGCAGCCGGAAAAGACACCGGAGCGCAATACACTGGGCGGCGCGCTGGCGGAAGCGGCTTTCCTTACGGGGATGGCGAGAAACAGCGACGCGGTGGTCATGACCTGCTATGCGCCCCTGCTGGCCCGGATGGGCTATGCCCAATGGAGCCCGAACCTGATCTGGTTTGATGACAAAGCCGCCTGCCGGACCCCCAGCTATTTTGTGCAGCAGCTGTTTTCCCAAAATCTGGGGGACTGGAACATCCAACTGGCCGGCATGGAGCTCCCCTGCCAGGCAAGCTATGACGAAGAAAGCGGCGAACTGGTGCTGATGTTGGTCAACGCATCCGCCCAGGCCCGGCGCGTCCCGGTCCTGTTCGACAGCGGTTGGAAGGTCTTGAATGGGGCGGTAACGGAAATTGTTTTGACGGGAGAAAGCGACTCCAATATCAATACATTGGGAGAGGAAACGGTCCGTCCGGTTTCAAGGGAAATCTCCCTTTCGGAGAATTATGAAATGAGGCCTTTCTCCTTCTCCGTCCTCCGTATACCAGCCGTTAAATCCGGTTTGGAATCCTAAAAACCAAGTATTGCAGACAGCTAATTTGCTTATTCCGCAAACCCAAAAGGGCGAAAACCAAACCGCAAAGAGGCCAAAATCAGAAATTCTGACAAAACACTTGTATTTCGGAAAAGAATTCAATATGATATAGGTACAGGCAATTTCGAATGCCTAGAAAGGATCGCTTATGGAACAATATCAGTCCTGGGCCGGAGAAACCCTGGATAAGGTGCGGGCCAAGATGGCTTGGGTCAGCAGGAAGAATAGGGACAAGCTCCCCTATACGACAGACGAAACCGGAAGCTACGACGACCGCTCCGACGAACGTATCTGTTGGAATCCGGATGACGGGCTGAATTGGTGGACCAACGGCTTTTGGGGCGGTATCATGTGGCTGCTGTACCGGGACACCGGGGAAGAAACGTATGCCGAAATCGCCAGAGCAGCGGAAAAGAAACTGGAGAAATGCTTCACCACCTTCTCCGGGCTGCATCATGACGTGGGCTTCATGTATCTGCCCACCTCGGTGGTCCATTACCGGCTTACCGGAGATGCGGAAGCCAGGCGCAATGCCATGCATGCAGCCAATCTGCTGGCAGGACGGTTCAATCCTGCGGGCCGCTTTATCCGGGCCTGGAATGAAAGCGGGGGCAAGGATGTACGGGGCTGGGCCATCATTGACTGTATGCTCAACATCTCCCTGCTGTACTGGGCGTCTCAGGAGAGCGGGGATCCGCGCTTTCGCCAGATCGCGGTGATGCACGCGGATACGGCGCTGAAAAACTTTATCCGGGCCGACGGCTCCGTTTGCCACATTGTGGAATTTGATCCCGAAACCGGAGAACGGATAAAAAGCCACGGCGGCCAGGGCTATGGCCATGGCTCATCCTGGACCCGTGGACAGGGCTGGGCAGTGTACGGCTTCGCGAACAGCTACGCCCATACGGGACAGCAGAAGTATCTGGACGCCGCCAAGCGGGTGGCCCACTACTGCATCGCGAACCTGCGGGAGGACGGCATTGTGCCTGTGGATTTCCGCCAGCCGCCGGAGCCGGCGTGGGAGGATTCCTGCGGCGCGTGCATCATTGCCAGCGGCCTGCTGGAAACCGCGCGGTTTGTACCGGAAAATGAGCGGGAACTGTATGTCCGCCCTGCGGTTCGGATTTTGAAGGCCATTGCGCAGACTCGGGCGGATTGGTCCAGGGACTGCGATGCCATTGTACAAAATTGTACGGCGGCATACCATGATGAAAAGCATCATTTCTCCATGGTGTATGCGGATTACTTTTTCATAGAGGCACTGTACAAGCTGTACGGACAAGAAAATATCATTTGGTAGCCGTGGTCCCATCAGGGGATGCGGGGCTCGCAAAAAGGCGGAGCCGGAGATGGAGCGGCGTTGATCCTGCCATCTCCCGGGAAGGGAAAACGGCCAATATGCAAGGAGGCAACATGGTATGGCGGCATATTTATTTGCCCATTTTATTGGTGAGGGGCCGGATGGCGAGCAGATCTACTTCTCGGTAAGCCGGGATGGCCTGCACTGGCAGGACCTGAACGGAGGACGCCCCGTTCTGCGCTCGTCGTTGGGGAGCTGCGGGGTGCGGGACCCCTTTTTGGTGCGGCACCCGGAAAACGGAAAGATCTATCTGATGGCTACCGACCTGTGCATCGGAAAAAATCCGGACTGGACCGCCGCCCAGGAAAGCGGAAGCCGGGACCTGATCGTATGGGAGACGGAGGACCTGGTCCATTGGAGCCGGGAGCGCGCCTGCACGGTGGGACTCCCGGAGGCGGGCTGTGTCTGGGCACCGGAAGCGGTGTATGACCGGGAGAAGAAGGCCTTTTTTGTGTTTTTCGCCTCCAGGGTAAGGCTGACCGGAGATAAGAAGGGAAAACAGCGGATCTACGCCGCTTATACGGAGGACTTCCGCCGCTTTTCGGAAACGTTCCTGTACATTGAAAAAGCGTGCGACATCATTGATACGACCATTCTGGAAAGCGGCGGCCGCTACTACCGCGTGTCCAAGGACGAAATGACGAACAAGCTGATTTTGGAGACGTCGGATGCGCTGTTGGGAACGTATACCCGGATCGACTCACCCGACCTGGAGGCCCTGGAGGGAGTTGAGGGGCCGGAGGGATATCTGCTGCCGGACGGGCGGACCTGGTGTCTCATCGCCGACCAGTTCAGGGTGACGAGGGGGTACCTTCCCATGGTGACATCGGACCTGGCATCCGGGGCCTTCCGCATTCTTGGGCCGGAGGAGTATGACTTGGGACGCTCCTTAAAAAGGCACGGCGGCATTTTGCCCGTGACGGAGGAAGAATATAAAAGGCTTATCTCACAATACGGGGATGAGGCGGAATCGCCACAAAAGTCGTCCCATACTAGTTTTAACGCACCTGCGGTGCGATAAAAAGGTTTTCAACCTTTTTAATAAGAACTGGTATGACGGACCGCAATAACGGAGGTGGAGAATGTGAAAACATTTATAAACGGAACACTTTGGCAGGATACGAAGGGAGAGCCGATCCATGCCCATGGCGGCTGGATCCTCTTTTACGGCGGCTGGTATTACTGGTACGGTGAGGACCGCCGGAGCCGGTATTACGTCAGCTGCTACCGGTCCCAAAATCTGACGGACTGGGAGTTTTGCAACCATGTGCTTACCATGGACTCCAAAATGGAAGGTTACCGTGTGCAGACAAAGCTTCAGCTGCAAAACGGGGACGGCGGGAAGGTGAATCTGGAACGGCCCAAGGTCCTTTATAACAGGAAAACCGGGAAATTTGTCCTCTGGGCACATTTTGAGAACGGGAAGGATTATTCCGAAGCGGCGGCGGCCATCGCCACCTGCGATACGCCGGACGGCGATTTCACCTATCATGGGCACTTCAATCCCTACGGCTGCATGTCCCGGGACTGCACCCTGTTTCAGGAGGACGACGGGACTGCCTATTTCATTTCCGCCGCCCGGGACAACGCCGACCTGCATGTTTACCGCTTGACGGACGACTACATGAATGTGGAGGCCCTGGTTCACAGGCTCTGGCAGGGAGAATTCCGGGAAGCTCCGGCGGTGACAAAGATCGGCGGGACATACTATATGCTGACCTCCTTCTGCACCAACTGGGCGCCCAACCAGGGAAAATACGCATCCGCCCCTGCCATGGAGGGCCGGTGGAGCAATTTGTCAGATATTGGAGATGCGACTACCTATGGCAGCCAGCCCGCTTTCCTCCTGCAAAAGGACGGGCGCGTCCTCTACTTCGGCGACCGCTGGGGCGGGGACGGTGAAAAATATTTCACCTCCGGCTATGTGGTCTATCCCCTGGAGGAGCACGAAGGGAAGCTTGTACTGAAACCAACCGTTGAGGCTGCGCTTTGAGCCAGACAAACCGGGAGCGCCGTCAGGTTTTTGAATGAGTATAACAAACGCGAAACGAGAATAGAAAGGCGTGAAACAGCCGATATGAAGATTTTGATTGTAGATGACGAGGATTACACCCGAGAGGGCTTGATGGAAAGTATCGACTGGGATGCGTTTGGTATCGATGAGGTGATGCAGGCATCCAACGGGCAGGAAGCGCTGAAAACGGCCAGGTGGTTTCACCCGGACATCGTGCTGACGGACATCCGAATGCCCAAAATGGATGGCATCGCCTTTGCCAGGGAACTGCTGGAGAGCAATAAGGAGAGCCGGGTGATCTTCATCAGCGGATATATGGAGATCGAGTACCTGAAAAGTGCCATACAGCTGTCCGTTGTGGACTATATCGAAAAGCCGATCGATCTTGCCGCCCTGCGGAAGGCACTGGCGAAGGCCGTTTCGGAAATCAAGGAGAAGCAGTGGAACCAGCGGGCGGTGGAAAACCAGCGGGATATCCAGCAGCAGACCCTGATGAGCCTGCTGTGCAGCAAAGAGTCCGATGTCAGAACCATTGAGAAGCTGGCCCGGGAGACCGGATTCCCGCTGAATACCGTCTATGTGTGTATTTTTGTCCAGCATTCGGCAAAGCAGCCGCCCCGGGAGGGGGATATGGGAAAAATCCTTCGGATTTTGCAGTCCCGCCAGGGCAAGGCGCTGGGACGGTATGACCGGGACAAACGGCAGTTTCAAACGGTGCTTTCCCTGCCCAAGGGGAAGCAGTATCAGGTCATGCCCATCTGCAGCGAGCTGCTGGAGGCGTTTCCCGAAACCTGGATCGGCGCCGGGATGGAGACTGACTCCTACCGGAACATCTGCAAAAGCTGCCGGACAGCCGCCGCGGCCGTGAACTGCGCGTTTTACCAGCATGAACAGAGAATCTTCCGGATCAGTGAGGAGATTCAGCGGAAAAGCACCATTGAGCCGGGGATTTACGGGGAATTCCTGCAGGTCCTCTCCGGGTCCCCAAGCCGGCTCAAAAAGTGGTTCCAGGAGCTGTTTGAGGAACTGCGGAAGAACATTTACTGCCCCAAGGAGCATGTCTGCACCCTGATGATCTCTCTGCTGGCAGCGCTGTACGGCAAATATCCAGAGCTGTATGGCCGGGATGCCGGCATCACTACGGAGGAACAGATCCAGCCGCGGATCGCCAATATGGCAAGTATGCGGGAGATGGAGCAGCTTCTGGATGAACTGCTGTCCTGGATCCAGGTCCGGGATGAGGAAAAAGAGGGATTCAGCCGAATCGTTCAGGGCGCCATCGACTATGTGGCTCAGCATTACGGAGAGAAGGATCTGAGCGTCGCCCAGATCGCCGAATGCCTGCATTTTTCCCCGGCCTATCTGAATGTGCTGTTCAAGCAGGAGATGAAAATGACCATCAAGCAGTATCTCAACGCCTACCGCCTGGAGCGGGCCAAGCTGCTGCTGGAAAAGGATTTCGGGAAAGTGACGGAAATTGCCGAGAAATGCGGCTACGCCAATGCCAATTACTTCGCCAAGGTATTCCGGGAAGCCACCGGAATGACTCCGGCGGAGTACCGGAAGCGGTGATCCGGCAGTAAGGAGGGGGATGCAGGTGATCAAAAGGCTGCTAAACTGGTTTCACAGCGCGTCGTTGAACTGGAAAATCTCTCTTTTGGTGGTGGCCGGCATCCTGCCCATCGGGATCGCATGTATGGTATCGCTTTCGATGCTGGAAACGACCTACCAGGAGCAGCAGGCCTATGCCGTGGATCAGAGCTTCACCCAGGTCTTTCAGGCGGTGGAGGATAAGCTGGACCGGGTCAGGAACATTTCCACACTGCTGGCGGTGGACGGTGTGGTCAGCGGAAATATTCTGGCGGCTGACCAGACGGACAGCGTCGCGGAGCAGCTGGCATGCTTTGACGCCATTTCCACCTACATTAACAGCATGGAAATGGTCTTTGAGCCGAACAATATTATTTTTTATATGGATCCCAACTATGCCGCAGTAAACAACCAGACCGGGCGGTTTCGGTCGCTGGATTCGATCCTGGACTCGGATTGGTATGCCCGCCTGCAGGCCAATCAGGGCAATTCCACCTGCGTCCGGTACCAGGACGCCCTGTCCGGGACGGAATACGCTGCCATCGTGCGGGAGATTTGGAATCCCAGCAATTACCATCAGGTGATCGGCGTTTTGGCAGTCGTGTTTGAGCAGAAGTATTTGGAGGAACTGCTGGTGGCTTCCACGGAGGACCAGTGCTTGTATTTGGAAACCGCCGACGGAATGCTGCTGGCTGCCAACATGCCGGAAGAAGCGCTGCAGCGCCTGCCGCTGGGACAACGGGAGCTGAACAGCTCCGGGTTTTCTCTCAAAACCGTAGACGGGGTGGAGTACCGGGTTTGCAGCCGGATGATGGGTGCCACCAACATCTACCTGGTTTCCCTGGCCCCGGAAAGCGCGCTGGAACAGAAAGTGAAGGAGATCAGCGGGCGGCTTGTGCTGATTTACGTGGTGATCATACTGGTCAGCCTGCTGGCGGTGGTGCCTTTGACCCGCTCCATCACCAAGCGCATCTTCCTGCTGAAAGGGCAGATGATGAAGACCCAAACCGGCGTGATCAGCAAACTTGAGATGGAGGACGCCTATCAGGATGAAATCGGTCAGCTGATCACCCATTACAACGATATGGTGGACAAAATGGGGGACCTGCTCCAGGAGCAGTATGCCCTGGGCCAGATGAAGATCGAAGCGGACCTGAAGGCCCTGCAATCCCAAATCAACCCCCATTTTCTGTATAACACTCTGGACATGATCAGCTGGATGGCCCAGAAGGACGAGACGGACAATATTCGGAACGTGGTGCAGGCCATGTCCCAATTCTACCGCCTGACGCTGAGCAAGGGCGACGATATCGTCACCGTTGGGGACGAAATCAAAATGTGCGACGCTTATATGGAGATTCAGAAGCGCCGGTACCGGGGGAGGATCCTGTACGAGGTAGAGGTGGACGAGGAGATCAACCGGTATCTCATTCCCAAGATCACCCTCCAGCCATTCCTGGAAAATGCCATCATCCACGGCATCAATGAAAAGGATGATGCCCGGGGAATCGTCATGCTCAACGGCTGGCTCGAGGATGGGCGCATTACCCTGAGTGTGACCGACGACGGCACGGGAATGCGGGAGGAGGACAAAACCAGGCCCCACACCGGCAGCCACTATGGCATGGGCAATATTGCCCAGCGGCTGGAGCTGTTTTATGGGGAGAAGATCCCCATTCAGGTGGAGAGCTCCCTTGGGATCGGGACCTGCATTGTAATCAACATTCCGGCAAGGACCAGTGAAGAAAGAGAGGGAAACGAGGGATGAACCAGACGGCAACGGGATTTTCGTGGATTTCCGGCTGCTTTCGGCGTATCATGGTTTTGGTTATCAGCGGCATGCTGCTGATAACCTGCGGCTGCAAGCCGCAGGTTATCACGCCTGTGGAAGAGCGGCGGGATGAACCGGTGGCAAATCTGAAAGCGATCATTCTGGGAACGCCTCCGGCGGAGGGCCTGGACGAGCTGTACCGTCAGCTGGACGAACTGACCATTCCGGAACTAAACTGCACACTGCGCTTTGAATATATCCCCTGGGGAGATGAGCGGGTGCAGCTGAATATGGCGGCGGCCTCCGGGGAGTACGATTTTATTCCCAGCGGCGTGTTTTCCGACTACCGGGCGTTGGTATCGAAGAACGCGTTCTTAAATTTGAACGACTACCTTGACCTGGTCCCGGACCTTCAGGCGCATTATGCCACCTATTCGGATGATATCTTAGAAAGCTGTGAAATCAACGGCGGCCTGTATGGGATCCCCCAGTACAGCATTGGTATCCACAACACCGACGAGGGCTTTTTCTTCCGGGAGGACCTGCGGAAGGAGTGGGGGCTGGAGCCAATCACGGACCTGGAAACCATGGAGGCATACCTGTACCGCGCGAAGCAGACGGATGCGTACCGGGATAATCCGCTGATCACGGATAACCGGGTCTGGACCAGCCTGTGGCTGCTGGTCAGCGGCGGGAAATATCTGGAAATCGACAGTATGCTGTCTACGCCTTTTGTGGTCGTATTGGCGGATGATCCCAGCGTACTTGTCAAACGCATGGAGACCCCGGAATTTCAGACCGTAGCCGCCTATCTGCGCAAGTGGCGGGAGGCGGGGATCCTGGAATCCAACATGCTGGCCCTGTCGGACAATGAGGGGACCTGGGGAAAAGAGCTGATGATAGCGGATCTGAAGCCCTGCGAGACAAATGTTCCCTTCTGGTCCATCAATACCAACTTCCTTCGGGATTTGTGGGACACCCACCCGGATTGGGAGTACAGCTTTTTCCCCTATTGCAGGAACCACCGGGCCTGGTATATCGAATCCATTGCCGATGCCTCCGTTATCTCGGTTTCCGCCAAAACCCAGTACCCGGAAACGGCGGTGAAGCTGCTGGAGAAGATTCATACCGACCAGCGCTATTACGACCTTCTGCGCTACGGTGTGGAGGGCATCCATTACAACCTGGTGGACGGATACCTGGACTATACGGACATTCCCAGTGACAACAGCTACGGCTGGACGCCCATCACGGATTTCATGCTGAGCCGTGATATAAAATATGTCAGTGAAAAGTGGTACGAGGAAATCAGCGTGCCGTATGACGCTTGGCAGGAGGAGGTTTCCCAACAGGCCGTTGTTGATCCGCTTGGAGGTTTTTCCACGGACATGACCAATTTGGAGACGGTCGCAGAGGATATGGAAGAGGTGCGGCGGCACTATTTCCTGCCCATCCTGTGCGGCTATTATGAGGATGTGGAGCAGGCACTGGATGAGGCCAACGAGATGCTGAGGCAGGCGGGCTTTGACGAGTATTTTGACAGCATGCAGCGGCAGATAACGGAATATTTTAATTCAACGCAGAGAGGAAATTGACCGGTGGGTCATTTGCCGCAGTGCCTGCCACTTATGGAGCCGGCTGGCTGCCCATGATACGGAAAAACATGCCGGAAACCACTATATAGAATCTGATACGGTTTCTTTATAATATCAGTATGAGGAATCTGGAAAGCCCTGCTGCCATGAAAGGAAAGGAATATATGAATCAACAAGACATGCCTGTGATCGGGTTATCTGTAAAGGATGCTGCGGGGACGCTTCAGGCATCCGCCTCCGGCGCGGGGGAGGTCTGCCTGGTCTATGAGCCGGAGTACCGTCCGGGGGATCAGCTGTGTGTTACCGTGGAGCGGCCCGGTTCCTTTTTGATCCTTCGGTTGGATGATACAATGCCGCCCGCCTTTGTCTACTGCAAAGGAACGGCCTGCACCTTCCCCGTTCCCTTTGGGGAGGCCCGGACGGTGTATTCTCAGCGGGCCTTCACAGGCACCCGCCATTACCTTCATGCCCGCCTGGCGCGGGAGGAGGAGACCGCCGCCCGGAAGAACTTGGCATTCAATCCTTGGGCAACCCACGAGCCGGGCGGCCCGTTCCCTTATGCCTCCGCCAATGTGGAAACGCGGGGAGAGATGGTCTTTGCCGCCAAGAACGCCATTGATGGCTGGAAGGCCGGTGATTCCCATGGAGAGTGGCCCTACACCAGCTGGGGGATCAACCGGGACCCCCGTGCTGCCTGGCGGCTGGATTTTGGACGCATGGTAGAGTTGGACGAGGCAGTGGTCTATCTTCGCGCGGACTTCCCCCATGACGCATGGTGGAAAGAGGCGGTGCTGCACTTCTCGGATGGGTCTGGTCTGGTGCTCGCTCTGGAAAAAACCGGAGCGGGACAGCACTTCTCCTTCCCGCCCCGGCGGGTGGAGTGGGTGGTCTTGGATTCCCTGATCAAGGCAGATGACCCCTCCCCGTTCCCGGCGCTTACACAGCTTGAACTGTGGGGGAAGGATTTGATGGACCCCAGCGCGGCCGGAACGGACTCTCCGGAGACTCCCGCAGAGCGGCAGTGAAAAACATTCCTTTTCCCTGCACAAAATCCGTATTACCAATTTTGAAATAAGGAGAAAACAACAATGCAAAACATTCCAGAAATAAAGCTGGGCATCATTGCCGTGTCCCGCGACTGCTTTCCCATTGCCCTGAGTACCCAGCGCCGCAAGAATATTGCGGCCGCCTACGGTGAAGGCCTGTACGAGTGCCCCATCACCGTGGAAAATGAGAAAGACGCCCTGGCGGCTCTGGCGGATGTCACCAATGCCGGCTGCAACGCTCTGGTGGTGTTCCTGGGCAATTTTGGCCCGGAAACCCCCGAAACCCTGATCGCCCAGAGGTTTGACGGCCCTGTGATGT
>JAUNJE010000070.1 GCA_030533415.1 Eubacteriales bacterium
ACTATGAAATATAGAATGTATGTGGGTGATGTTGAATGGCAAAAGTTAAAGACTGCCCTGGCTTTGAAACCTTCGGTGCAGATGTAAAAGAAGCACGGAAGGCGAAGAACCTTGCACGAAAAGATTTAGCCGAAAAGGTGAACATTGATACCAGGTATCTTGCCAACATTGAAAACGAGGGCACGATCCCCAGCCTGCCGGTCATCATACAGCTTGTAAAAATCTGCGGTCTGCCAATGGAGAGATATTTCAATCCAGAGGTCATGCGAGAGGAAAGCGAGCTGCGCCAGCGGGTCGGACAGAAGTTAAAGCTCTGCCCGGAACAGTATTTGCCTATCGTGGAAGGTGCCATTGACGGGGCCTTAAAAATTGAAAAGCCGAATGAAGAAACGGAGGGTGTCTGAACATCCTCTGTTTTTCTTATTTTGCGAGCATTTTGAGGTTTCCGAAACGCTTTATAAGTAGGGATAAGATACGATAGCAAGCACAGCAAGCGAGTACCCGCTTGCGAATTTTGAGATTTTCAGGTCCCTTGCCCGAAAATTCAAAATGCTTGTTGGGATAATCCCAAACCCTTATAATCGTGTTTGCCAACCTATGGAAAAATGTGGGCTATTCCACGGTGCTGTACCTGTCCGCCATCACCGGCATTGACAGCAGCCAATATGAGGCTGCCGCAATCGACGGGGCGTCCAAATGGCAGCAGGTCCTCTATGTGACCATCCCGCACCTGAAGACGATGATCTGCATTCTCTTCATTATGAATGTCGGCAAGATTTTCAACGCGGACTTTGGTCTGTTCTACAATGTGCCCATGCAGAATGGCGCCCTGTTCCCAGTGACCCAGGTCATTGACACCTATGTTTACCGGGCCTTGATGGTCACCGGCGACATCAGCAAGAGCGCCGCGGCTGGTCTGCTGCAGAATGTGCTGGGCTTCATCTGCATTGTCACGGCCAACGGCATCGTCAAGAAAATCGATGCGGACAGCAGTATGTTCTAAGGAGGCGGCACTATGGCTAACAACAAGAAAAATCTCCGGCTGAATTCTGTCAGCGCCGGCATGGAAGCCGTTATCCATGTGATCATCGGCCTGTTCTCCCTGTGCTGCATCATTCCTTTCGTATTCGTCATCATCATTGCCTTCTCTTCCGAGGCGTCCATCCGTCAGATCGGCTATTCCTTCGTTCCCCTGGAGTGGAGCGTGGAAGCCTTTACCTACGCTTTCCAAAAGCTGCCCCAGATATGGCGGTCTTATTTCAACAGTATTTTTATTACGGTCATCGGTACGGTTCTGAGCACCCTGATGTGCGCGCTGTATGCGTATGCCCTGTACCGGCCTGACTTCAAGTTCCGGGGCTTCTTCAATTTCTTCAGCTTCTTTACCATGATTTTCGGCGGCGGCCTGGTGCCTACCTATATCGTATGCACCCAGCTGCTCGGCCTCAGTGAAAACTATGCGGCCCTGATCGTTCCGCTGCTGGTAAGCCCCTTCAATATCATCATCATGCGCACCTTCTTCAAAAGCTCCGTGCCCATGGAGCTGATCGAGGCGGCGACCATTGACGGCAGCGGAGAGTATTCCACCCTGTTCCGGGTGGTGGCCCCCATCGCGAAGCCCGGCGTGGCCACCGTGGCGCTGCTGAACGCCCTGGCGTTCTGGAATGAATGGTATTTGTCCCTGCTGTATATCAAGCGCAACAAGGTCCTGCAGCCCCTGCAGGCGCTGCTGATGGAGCTGCAGAACAATGTCCAGTACTTAAACCAGATGGCGGGCCAGCTGGGCGCGGCGGCCATCAATGAGGCGGCAAAAATGCCCTCCCAGTCCCTGCGCATGGTGCTGGTGGTTCTGATCGTGGTACCCATTGCCTGCGCGTACCCCTTCTTCCAGCGCTACATCGTGGCAGGTCTGGCCGTCGGCTCCGTGAAGGGCTGATACACACTCTGGCTAATACAGCAAAACGCTGTTTGGCAATAAATTAAAACATGGAGGAGAAATTATGAAAAAGTTCCTGGCACTGCTGCTGGCTTTCGTTATGGTTCTCGGCTTGGCCGCCTGCGGCGCTTCCGAGGATTCCACTCCCGCCGAAGCCGGCAATGCAAATGAACCCGCTTCTACCACCGCTCCCGCTGCTCAGGCGGAGAGCCTTAGCCCCGTCACCATTCGGATCTGGTTTGACGGCAGCACCGTGACTCCCGACGCTTCCGCGAAGGTTATGGAAGAGGTCAACGCTTACCTGAAGGATAAGATCAATGTGACCGTGGAGCCTATTTGGGGCACCTGGGGCGACTTTGATACCGCTACCGTTACCGCCCTGGCCGGCGGCGATGATGTAGACATCTACTTCACCTGCAACTGGTCCGCCAACGAATATAACCGCTACGCCCGTGACGGCTACTGGGTCAAGCTGGACGACTTGCTGCCCACCTATGCGCCCGATCTGCTGGATATCATTCCCGAAGGCATCTGGGACTGCGCCATAACCGACGGCTATGACGGCAAGGGCATCTACGCGGTTCCCGCGCTGAAGGACACTGCCACCCAGAACTGCTGGGATGTCAACGGCACATTGCTGGCAGAGCTTGGCTACGATGTGGACGCTGTCTGCGCGGCCGGCCTGGACTACTACTCCGATGAGTTTGAGGAAATGCTGAAGAAGGCCAAGGAATACAAGGGCGGCGACTTCTATCCTCTGGTCGTGGAGCCCGTTGTTCTTGAGAGAATGGTTACCCACTCCTCCATCGTCACCGGCGACCTGAACGGCGCCAATGTGCTTTCCTACTATTACGATGCCGAGCATCCCTCCAAGGACATCGGCAGCACCATCGTCAACAAGTATGCGACCCCTGAGTTCAAGAAGTATGCCGAGCGCACCTACTACTTCTCACAGCAGGGTTACATCTCCCCCAGCACCCAGAACGTCTCCACCTCCAACGACTACCTGTCCGCCTGCCAGAAGGATGCCCAGTACCTGTTCGGTACCCAGTCCTATGCTTTCGGCTGTGAGCTGGAATCTTCCAAGGCCCGTAATATCGACGTCCGCATGGTTCCCGAGACTGCGGCCTTCATGGACTGCACCTCCGGCCAGGGCGCTATGATGGCTATCTATGCAGGCTCCAAGAACCCCGAGCGTGCTCTGATGTTCCTGAACCTGCTGAACTCCGATCCCACCCTCATGACCATGATGAACTACGGCCTGGAGGGCTACACCTACAACACCAATTCCGATGGAACCATTACCTTCATCGATGAGGTCCGCGCTACTTACACTCCCTGGCGGAACGGCATGGGCAACATCCGTATCCTGCCCGCCCAGGATGTGGAAGGCGTCACCTACTGGGATGACTTTGCAGCGTTCTACGATGCAGCAGAGGCCCTGCCCTATGGCGGCTACATCTTCGATTCCTCCGCTCTGGAGAACGAAAGCGCAGCCATTGCCAACGTCTACGCGCAGTATGGCTTCAACCTGATGTCCGGTGCGGTCAACCCGGATACCGTACTGCCCGAGTATCTGGAGAAGCTGGAAACCGCCGGCATGAGCCAGTTTGTTGCGGAAGCGCAGGCACAGCTGGAGGCTTATATGGGATAAGCGGAACTGTCTCCGTTCCTCTAAAATAGAACCGCGATTGGCAGCGGATGCTGCCTTTATAGACAAAAACGGTGAGCCTCCCTTCGGAGGCTCACTTCGTTTTATGGGGATGCAGTTTCCGCATGGCCAGTGCCGGCCCGTCCCTGCAGTAGCCGTGTCATTTTCGGCTCTGCCCCAACTATTGACATAAAACCAGAAAAAATCCCTGATGCAAACGCATCAGGGATCATTTTCATGGTGACCCGTACGGGAATCGAACCCATGTTACCGCCGTGAAAGGGCGGTGTCTTAACCGCTTGACCAACGGGCCTGGTAGCGGCAATCTGATTCGAACAGATGACATACCGGGTATGAACCGGCTACTCTACCAACTGAGTTATGCCGCCATATGTGGTCAAAGGATTTCGGCACCGCCGAAATCAGCTTCCTTATTATATCCGCAGAAAGGTAGTTTGTCAAGAGAATTTTTGGGTTTTTCTCAGGAAATTGTGGCAATACTTTTCTCCGAGGTGAACACACATGAAATTTGCGAAACGGATCGCCCTCTTCGGCATCGGCGGCAGCGCCTATGTGGGACTGGAGCTGCTGTACCGGGGCCACAGCCACATCAGCATGTTTGGCGCGGGAGGACTGTGCTTCCTGCTGATCGGGCAGCTGAAGAAGCTGCGCCTGCCCCGGTCCGCCCGGGTGGGCTGCGGTACGGGAATCATCACGGCGGTGGAGCTGATGACCGGCCTGCTGGTAAACCGGAATTACCAGGTTTGGGACTACCGGGGGCAGCCGGGAAACTTCCTGGGGCAGATCTGCCCGATGTTTATGGCGCTGTGGGTGCCGGTAACGGTCATGGCCATGGGGCTGTACACCTGGGTAGACGCCGGACTGGACCGAATCATGGGGCGGCGCATGAAAAGGGTGACAAGCTGAAATGCACCAGTTGGTGTCATTATTGGCTTTCAGCGGCCGGCATGCCCCGCTCCCGGTGCCTTTTTGATGAAAAAGGAAGCGGCTATTCCCATAATTTTCCCGACAGAAAAAGATCAGGCGGCATCCCTTGCGGATGCCGCCCCAGAGTGTCGAAAAAGCAAGTTGGAACGTAGAAGTTTACCAATTAGCATTGCACCAAAGCCTCCCTTGTGCAAAGGAAGGTGGGGCGGCGCAAGCCGCCTCGGAGGGATTGTGCAGCTGAATGTTACGAATT
>JAUNJE010000071.1 GCA_030533415.1 Eubacteriales bacterium
CCTCCCTTTGCACAAGGGAGGCTTTGGTGCAATGCAAATTGGTAAACTTCTACGTCTGAAATTACTTTTTCGACACTCAGAACGCCGGGAGCAACCGCTCCCGGCGTACCGCTGTCGTTATACATTAAACAGGAAGTTGACGATGTCGCCATCCTTCATGACATATTCCTTACCCTCGCTGCGGACCAAGCCCTTGGCCTTTGCCGCCGCCATGGTGCCGCAGGCCTTCATATCCTCGAAGGCAATGACCTCGGCCCGGATGAAGCCCCGCTCAAAATCCGTATGAATCTTACCGGCGGCCTGAGGCGCCTTGGTCCCCCGCTTGATGGTCCAGGCGCGGCACTCGTCACTGCCCGCCGTCAGGAAGGAGATCAGGCCCAGCAGCGCATAAGAACTGCGGATCAGGCGGTCAAGGCCGCTCTCCTCCACTCCCAGCTCTTCCATAAACATGGCCTTCTCCTCGGGGTCGTCCAGCTCGGCAATGTCCGCCTCCAGCTTTGCGCAGATGGGAAGCACCTGGCTGCCCTCGCTGTCCGCCAGGGCCTTTACCGCCATGTAATGCCGGTTCGCCTCCGGTTCGTTGATCTCATTTTCCGCCAGATTGGCAACATAAATGGTCTTTTTCAGCGTCAGCAGGTCAGAAGTGGCAATGAGCGCCATATCCTCTTCACTGCCGTCAAAGGTCCTCGCCAGCCTGCCCTCGTTCAGATGCTTCAGAAGCTCCGTGAATACCTCCGCCTCCCGGACAAAGCGCTTATCGCCGCCTTTGGCGGCCTTCTGGCACTTATCGATGCGGCGCTCCACCATTTCGATGTCCGCCATGACCAGCTCCAGATTGATGATCTCAATATCCCGCATGGGGTCCGTGCTGCCCTCCACATGGGTGACGTTGGCATCCTCAAAGCAGCGAACCACATGGACGATGGCATCGGTGGTGCGGATATTGGACAGGAACTTGTTGCCCAGCCCCTCTCCCTTGGACGCGCCCTTAACAAGGCCCGCAATGTCCACAAATTCAATGACGGCGGGGGTCACCTTTTTGGGATTGTGCAGCGCGGCCAGCCAGTCCAGCCGCTGGTCGGGAACCGACACCACGCCCACGTTGGGGTCGATGGTGCAGAAGGCATAATTGTCCGCAGGCACGCCTGCGTTGGTGATTGCGTTGAAAAGCGTGGACTTGCCCACATTGGGCAGGCCAACAATGCCGAGTTTCATATTGTTTTGTTCATCCTTTCGGTTAATTACGGTAAAAATGGAATATCATAATGAGACGGGCTTTCGTGATTTTCGAGCTCAAAGAAACAGCATTACTCCCGCATTTTGCGGTTATACAGCTTTGCAAGTCCGCCTTCGCTGGTTTCCCGGAAGCGGTGGTCCAGGTGGATGCCGGTTTCCTTCATGGCGCGGCAGACCATGTCGTAGCTGATATTCCGGGAGCCGGTGAGGAAATAGCTTAAGTTGCAGGCGTTCATGGCCCGCACGGCGGCAACGGCGTTGCGCTCGATGCAGGGAATCTGCACCAGCCCGCAGATGGGATCACAGGTCAGGCCCAGGTGATGCTCCATGGCCACTTCCGCCGCATATTCCACCTGCTCCAGGTTCTGCCCGTACAGCTCCGCCAACGCGGCGGCAGCCATGGAGCAGGCGGTGCCGATCTCCGCCTGGCAGCCGCATTCGGCGCCGGAAATGGAAGCGTTCTGCTTGGTCAGGTTGCCGATGATGCCGGCGGTGGCAAGGCCGCGGATGATCTGCTCATCCGAGAAGCCCTTGGTCACCTGGGCGTATTTCAGCACTGCGGGAAGGACGCCGCAGGCGCCGCAGGTGGGGGCGGTTACCACGGTGCCGTTGTCCGCGTTCTGCTCGGCCACGGCGTAAGCATAGGCCGCGATCAACTGAAATTCCCTCAGCGCCGGCACATTGTCCTCCGGCATCTGTTCATAAAGGTATTTTGCCTTGCGCTGGACATTCAGCCCGCCGGGAAGCACGCCGGTTTTGGACAGCCCCTCCTCAATGGAGGCCTTCATGACCTGCCAGACCTCCATCAGGAAATCCCAGATCTCCGGCCCTTCGTTCAGCTCCACATAGGCGCTGAGGGTCTGGATATAGCGCCACTTGCAGAAATAGGCGATCTCCGCGAAGGAGTGCTCGATATAGACCTCCTCGCTCTGCCCCGCTTCCCTCTGCCCGGCCAGCCGGATATCGCCGCCGCCGATGGATTCCACCCGCAGGTGTCCGATTTCGATGTCCCCGTCAAAGGCGGAGAAATCCATGGTATTGGGGTGCATTCCCTCCCAGTTTTCCTTGGAGAACAGGATTTTGGTGCGTTCCCGCCCCAGGGTGTCCCGCAGCACCCGGTCGGTGCCGTGGCCGACGCCGGTTTTGCTCAGGGAGCCATACAGGGTCACCTGAAAGAAGGTGGCCTGGGGATAGCGCTTCAAGAACAGCAGCGCCGCCCGTTCCGGGCCCATGGTATGGGAGGACGAGGGGCCTTTGCCGATTTTATAGATTTCGCGGATGGATTTCACGGAAATACCTCCGTTTCGGATTGTCTGACTCTAAGTATAACAAATCCCGCGGCGGATTACAATGGTTTTTCAAGAAATTCTGCTGATCCTGCCGCCCCATACAGGCAGAAAACCCGGCGGCGTCCATTGCGGACACTGCCGGGTTTTCCCACACTCAGGAGAGAAATCAGGATAGATTGCCGTCTTTATCACAGGTCAGCTTTACGGTCTTGCTCAGGGTAGTACCCCCGTAGCTTACAGAAGCCGTGGCATAGGCGGATGCGCCGGAGGTGTAGGCATCTTTACTCTCAAGGGTTACGCCCGAAACATAAGCTTTAACAGAACCCGTTGCACTGGTCGCCTCTGCTGTAGAACCATCATAAGTAAAGGTCCCATTCACCTGAACAGTGAAAATAAGTGTACCTGAAGAATAGCACTGCGCAATTTTTGTGCCTGATGTTGTATTGTTGTAGAGCTGAACGATGGGTTTATAAATCGTTTCAATGATATAATATCCGTTTTCTAAATATTCCACCGTTCTACCAACAACCACCTGACCGTCCTCATGCATCTCCGAAAACTCGGCTGCAGTTGCCGGAAGAGTAAGAATGCTGCAAATAAGAGTCAAACAAACCAATGCTACCAAAAAACGTCTCATAATTTCCCCTCCAATTTTTATTGCTCCGGATGCTCCCCGGCATTGTCCTCACTTGAAAAGTGTTCCACCCAAAAAGTGGGTCCAGTAGCCTCCGGGAGCGTATCCACCTGACGGGTAATGGACTCAATATAATGGATATCCAATATCTTCTGCTGCTTGATATTTGTATAAACCTCCATGGCAGTGACCAAAAGAGCAGCGGCCAGCACAATCGCAATAGCGGCATAAAACACCCGCTGCCGAATCCGCTCGTACTTCCACCTCACCGCTGGGGCCAGCTCTGTCAGGAAATTATTGGCCACCTCCTCCGGCGTGCCGAAGTGCGCCGTAAGTCCAGCCATTTCCATCTCCTCATGGTCTTCGCAGTAGAGAAATACCTCATCCTCCAGCTGGCGCAAGAAGTCCGCTCCTTGGGCACGGACGCAGGAAAGCTTCCTCCCCACTTGCCGCAGATAAGCTTTGGCCGCTTTGTTCACATACCCGGGCTTCCCCATATCCGATGGGGCAGCTGTTTTTGAAGACATCCTGGATTCCCTCCTGTACCTGGTCATATTCCGCTTTCAGCTCCCGCAGCCGCGCCCGCCCGCTTGGCTCCAGATGGTAGAGCACCCGGCTGCGCTTCCGCCCGTGCTTGGTTTCCACGGTCACATCCCGGCCGGAAATGTAGCCCGATTCCACCATCCGGTACAGCAGCGGATACAGGGACCCTTCCTGCACCGTCAGCTTTCCTCCGCTCCGCTGTTCCAGCAGCTGAATCAGCTGATAGCCGTAAATATCCGATTCCTGCAGCATCAGCAGCGTGAGCATCTCGATAGAGCCTTTTTTGAAAATACTGGTTGCCATTTGCCCACCTCTTATTGTAGTTAATTAAATAATAGCAAAAATATGCGAAAAAGTAAATGCCTATTTTTCATAAATAGCCATTGACAAACATAGGAAAAAGTGGTATCCTATGTATCAGGAACCGGAAGTTCTTTCCTGATTCCCTACGGCAAAGTCCAAAAGAAAAATTTAAGGAGGAACCCGTATGAAAAACTTAAGAAAACTCTTCACCCTGGCGCTGGCTCTGATGGTGCTGGTATCCGTCTTCACCCTGCCCGCTATGGCCGCCACCGTTGAGCACGAGTGCGAGGCCGCAAGCGAGATTCAGCCCCGTTATCCCATTTTTCAGTGTTCCTGCGGAGGAGCAGCAAGATTCGTAAAACATGATACAGATTTAGTGGGTGACTTTTCCTTATACATATGTGATACTTGTGGCAAGCAGTACAAGATCTACAACTAATATCGCTTGCTAAAAACATACTTTCAGGGCGGCAAATAAACAAGTTACAGCGGAAGCATCCCGTCTTGCTTCCGCTGTTTCATTTAACGGCTGGAGGAAAAACAAATGAAAGCGCATTTTATAAACTTATCCATACTTTTCCTGGCTTCGGTCTTGATGCTAAGCGGCTGTGGTTTGCAATCTACCTCCAAAGATGAAACAGCCACCCTTTGGGTCGTCACAGAGGAATCCACTGCTGACGGCATGAACCAGCAAGCGAAAATGATCGCCCAACGGATGGAGGAAAGCAACGAAGGCCTCACCGTAAAGCTGG
>JAUNJE010000072.1 GCA_030533415.1 Eubacteriales bacterium
ATCCTCGCCAGCGAGATAGAGCTCAATCAGGTCAACAATTTCCCTGTCGTCGTCCGCTATCAAGATTTTTAGATTGTTCATTTTATCCCTCCTCATCCATGAGCGCAGAAATATCACAGACGTATAGCATAAGCATTTTACAATATATATCTTAAGTTATTTGAGCAAAAATTCTTAACTTTTTCTGACCATGCCAGACCTGCATGCTGGCATGGTATACGGCTGTGCAAACGAAAGCAGGCCATAGCTGTCATAAATGGCATCCTCCGTCGCGGGGTCAGACAGGCTGAACCAAATCTGAAGCAGATACATCCGCAGCATCTTTTCAATGCCCATGGGCGGGCGGCCACATCTGCCCTTGGGGTAATAAGGCTCAATGACACCGACCCATTCGTCCCAGGGGATGATTTCGTCCATGATTTCCAGAAATTCTTCCCGCTTGGATTTCTTCTTGCGGAAGCTGTACGCAATGTCTGAGAAGGTTTCCTGTTTCATAATCGGCACACCGTTCTCTTGATGAGGATATTTTACCATGTTTGTTGCCGGTTGGAAAGGGCTAATTAAATCAGAGGCTGAGCGGTTTGATCTATTTTGCACCGATTCTGTTGATCATCAATGTTGGATTGATCCCGATGATAAATGCGGGGCTGCTGCGGAAAGCCTTTGCGCCGTACCTTAGGGCAGCATTGGAAACGGAGAAGGAAAATGATCCTCCCGGTTTAGATGAGAAAATGGCAATAGACGACTAAGGGCAAAAAGATGGACTCTGCTTTATTTGCGGAGTTCATCCTTTTACCCTTTGATATTAAAGGTGAGCGTTTATATTTTAAAATCTGGTTTGCTGTAGACGAAGAAAAATTTTTTGAAAATTCCTTGTGGGCGACAGGGTTCTTCCTTTTCTGCTTTTGGGGTAATGTTCCCTTGACAGATTCACACGGCCGGTGGTTTTGACTAGGGCATATCTGAATACTGATTCCATAGGCCAAGACCGGTGGACAAGATCGCACCATAAGAAAAAGGCAGTTAGTTAAATGAAAAATATTGGGGAATATTTACAGTTATTTCACATCCACTTCAGCGTGCATTCAGCCGGATCTAATACAATATGATCACCGAGCCAGGAATCAGGATACCATCCCCCTGGCGGAAAAAGTGAGTGTACAGGTGTTCATGGAAAGGAGCAAACATGTTCAAAAAGCTGCCCCAAAATACGGAAAAACAGGCGCCCGGAGGAATGATGGAACTGAACGTCAGGGATGAGGCCCTGTTTGAAGCCCTGGGAAAATCGAAGAAGGCGAAAAAACGCAAGGTCATTCTCACCATTTTGATCGCTGCCGCAATCCTGATTGCTGCGCTGGTCATCGGTGTCAGTTTTTTGCGCAGGCAGGTCCGGGAGCGGTTTGCACCTTCGGCCGGTGATGTCTTAAGCGCCGGGGCGGAACGGGGAACCATCAGCACGGTGGTGTCAGGCTCCGGCATGCTGACCAATGTGGATACCGAAGTGGTTTCCGTCCCCGAAGGGGTTGAAGTGACGGAGATTCTGGTAAAATTCGGCGATACGGTTCAGGAGGGGGACCTGCTGGCAGTGGTGGATATGGCGACCGTCAGAACGGCCATGTCCGACCTGCAGGATGAAATAGACGATCTGGACGACCAGATCACCGACGCCGAGGGGGATACCGTCAGCAGCTACATATCTGCGGGGGTACCCGGCCGCATCAAGCTTATCTATGCAGAAGCGGGTATGCTGGTGGAGGATGTGATGGTGGAGTCCGGCGCCCTGGCGGTCATCTCCCTGGACGGTTACATGGCGCTGGATGTGGAGATCGACGCACTGGAGGAAGGGGAGCTTGTGACCGTGATCCTCTCCGGCGGTGAGGAGAAGGAAGGCACCGTAGAATCGGTTGCCGGAAGCAAAGCCACCATCTTACTGACGGACAACGGCCCGGAATATGGGGAGGAGGTCACGCTCAGAGATGAAGCAGGCGCCGAAATCGGTACAGGAACCCTCTACATTCACAATCCCCTGATGGTCACCGGATACGCAGGTACCATCAGCGCGGTGCGGGTCAGCGAAAACCAGCAGGTATATGCCTATACCACGCTGTTTACCCTGACAGACACCAGTTCCAGCGCAAGCTATGACGCCCTGCTGCGGACCAGAAGCGAGGCAGAGGAAACGCTGCTGGAGCTGCTGCGGATCCAGCGGTACGGCGGCCTGACGGCGCCGATTTCCGGCAGTGTGTATTCCGCTGCGGATCTGGATAATGGAACGGGGATCACGGATATTGTGACGCTGTCTCCCGATATCAGCATGTCCGTTACCATCAGTGTGGATGAATCCGACATACTCTCGCTGGAGCTGGACCAGCAGGCGGACGTTACCGTCAGTTCCGTCAGTGATGAGACTTTGACCGGAATTGTCACCGAGATCGATAAAACTGCCTCTGACGGTACCTACACTGCGGTGATTACCCTGGACAAGGTGGAGGGAATGCTGTCCGGCATGACAGCCAGTGTGGATATCCGGATTGAGGGCGTGGACGACGCAATCCTCATCCCTGTGGACGCACTGCACCAGACCAGCACCGGTTATTATGTCTATACCGCCTATGACGAGGAAACCCAGGAATACGGCGGCAAGGTGGATGTTGTTCCCGGCCTGAGCAACAGCAATTATGTGGAAATCAAATCCGGTCTGAACGAGGGAGATACCGTCTATTATACCGAATCGGAATCCTTTACGGGTATGTTTGGTGGCAGGGGATTTGGAAACATGGGCAACGGCAATTCGGAAGGAATGCCCAGCGGCGGAATGGCCGACTTTGGTGGAGATATGCCCAACGGCGGGAAATCCGGCGATATGCCAAATGGCGGCGGTCCCGGCGGCCGGGGATAAGGAGGCGTGCCATGATTGATATCAAAGACCTGTGTAAGGTGTATCTGGTGGGAGATGAACGTGTCCGTGCCCTGGATCACGCCACTCTGCACATTTATCCTCAGGAATTTGTCAGCATCATCGGCCCTTCCGGCAGCGGAAAATCCACGCTGATGAACATTATCGGCTGCCTGGATGTGGCGGATGCCGGTACCTACCATCTGGACAATCTGCCCATTGAGGCCTATACGGAGAATCAGCTGGCCAGAATCCGCAATGAGAAGATCGGCTTTGTGTTTCAAAGCTTCAACCTGATCCCCAAGCTCACGGCCGAAGAAAATGTGGAACTTCCGCTGATTTATCAGAAGGTTCCCCGTGCCCAGCGGGTGGAGCGGGTAAAGGCGGCGCTGGAACGGGTCGGCCTGTCCAAGCGGGCCAGGCATCTGCCCACGGAGCTTTCCGGCGGCCAGCAGCAGCGTGTGGCCATCGCCCGGGCCATCGTCACCAATCCAAAGCTGATTTTGGCGGACGAGCCAACCGGCGCCCTGGATTCCAAAACCAGCCAGGAGATCATCGACATTTTTCACGAACTGCACGGTCAGGGCAACACCATTGTCCTGATCACCCATGACCCGGGAGTCGCAAGGCAGGCATCCCGCTCCATTCACATTCTGGACGGACAGATTACGGAGGTGACGCTGTAATGCTATCGTTAAAAATGGCGCTGCGTTCCATCGGCTCCAACAAAATGCGGGCCATGCTGACCATGCTGGGCATTATCATCGGCGTCATGGCCCTGGTGGTGCTGGTCAGCCTGGTCAACGGCGCTACCAGCTCCGTTACGGATACCATCTCCAGCCTTGGCAGCAGCCTGCTGACCGTCACCATTGAGGATGACAAGGGCCGGCCCGTCAGTATGGAGACCATCCAGGAGTGGATGGAAACCGAGGACGCATTGGGCCTTATCGCGCCCTATGCCAGCGATTCCCTGACGGGAAGCGCCGGCGGAGAAAGCGGAACCTTCACCGTCTATGGCACCACTCCTGCATATTATGACATTCAGGGCCTGCAGCTTTCCATGGGCCGCTGGCTGAAAACGGCGGATCTGGAAAACAACAGCTATGTCTGCGTCATCAATGAAACCGCCGCTGAGGAGCTGATCGGATATGTGGACTGTGTGGGGCAGGCAATTTCCCTGAGCGGGGTGAAATATACCATCGTGGGGGTCCTTGCCGATGACGACAATTCGCTGACCAGCGTGTTTTCCTCCGGAAGCATGGTGGCCTATCTGCCATATACCTCCCTGCTGCGGCTGTCAAGCAGCGTCGTGCAGGAGATTACCGCGTTTTATGTCAGCGCCCCGGAAAACGGCACTGTGGAAACGGCGGAGACGGTTATGACCCAGCTCCTGCTGGAACGGTTCGATGCCGATGAAGATGCGTTCGAGGTATCCTCTCAGAATGTGCTGGAAGATACCATGAGCTCCGTCACCTCCATGCTGACGGTCATGCTGGGCGGCATTGCCGCCATCTCCCTGGTGGTGGGCGGTATCGGGATTATGAACATTATGATGGTCACCGTTACCGAGCGCACCCGGGAAATCGGCATCCGGAAGGCCATCGGCGCCAGCCGTGGTACGATCCTGACCCAGTTCCTGATGGAGGCGGTGGTGCTGTGCATGATGGGCTGCTGCCTGGGGATTTTCCTGAGCTGGGCAATTTTGCAGATTGTCAACACGGTGGTTGTCAGTCTGGACATGACCTTCCATCTAGATACCGGCGTTGTGCTGGTGGCGGTGGGATTCTGCTTTATCATCGGTATAGTCTTCGGACTGTAT
>JAUNJE010000040.1 GCA_030533415.1 Eubacteriales bacterium
AGCGCGGACGCATTTTGAAGCGTCAGCGCAGTTTACCACATAATTCACATTATGTGGTAAACCGTTCTAGCCTGGACGCGCCCAAGGCTCCCTGTGCGCTGTAAATCGGGCTTGCCAAGCAAAATCGATAAGCATCCAATCATTTTCTGAGCCAATTTTCCCGCGAATCACTGGCGCGGGAGCGCCCAAGGCTCCCTTGTGCAAAGGGAGCTGTCAAAAATCTCTGATTTTTGACTGAGGGATTGTTGCGGCAGGGAGTGCGAATTTGCCGGAAGCTAGGCAAAACCGTGAGATGTTACCGCACAATCCCTCCGTCACGGCTCACGCCGTGCCACCTCCCTTTGCACAAGGGAGGCTTTGGTGCGCTGCGATCCATCCCCCTGGGGAAAATTGGCAAGAATTCGGCAAAAAATGACATAACGGCAAAGCCTTTCCAAAATTGGCGGCTGGAAAGGCTTATTTTTTCATGCCCAAATCCCCTGTTTTCCATTGACAAAAAAATTTTTTAGTACTATAATGAAACCAAACTTAGGGCTGGCTATGTAACGTCTTGTCTACAGACAGCAGCAGAAGGCAGGTTATGCCGTTCTTACTGGCTCTAAAATGGAGTTCGAATTTTCATTTTTACTACATAATGTGAATTATGTGGTAAACTGCGCTGACGCTTCAAAATGCGTCCGCGCTTCTTTTTTTGCCCTAAACCACCAGTCCCAAGGCGTCCAGGCGGCGGCGGTGCTCCCGGCCGCTGGTGATGATATAGATTCGGGTGGTGTTGATGTTGCTGTGGCCCAGAATGTCCGCCAGCTTGGCGATATCTTTGTCCAGAGAATAGAAGCACCGGGCAAACAGGTGCCGCAGATTGTGGGGAAATACCTTCTTTTCCTCCACTCCGGCCGCCTTGCACAGGCCCTTCATCAGCTTCCAGATGTTGCTGCGGTCCAGGGGACGGCCTGTTTTGGTGACAAAAACCGGACCTGCTGTGATCTTTTCCCGCCGCAGATAGGCTCTCAGGCGCTGCTGCAGCTGCTTCGGCAGAAGGACTGTCCGGTTTTTGCCTTTCAGGCGGATGGATGCCTCCCCACGCTGCACGGCCTCCGCCGTGATATAGCGCACCTCCGATACCCGAATCCCGGTGCCGCAGATGGTTTGCAGCAGCAGGGACAGCTTTTCGTCTTTGCGGCTCTCAGCGGTTTTCACCAGCCGCAGGTACTCCGCCTTGCTCAGTTCCTTTTCCGCAGGGCAATAGGCCTTTCGCTGGATCTTCAGCAGCTTTACGTGCAGGTCAGCCCGGCCCAGGAAGGTGAAAAAGCTGTTCAGGGCAGACAGTTTTGTGTTCACGCTGACGGGCTGGCAGGCCTGCTCCAGCTCCCGCTTGTAGGCAACCGCCGCCTCCTTGGTAAGCGCCCCGCTGTCCAGCCAGGACAAAAAGCAAAGAATGTCCCGCCGGTACTGCTTTCTGGTCGCGGCGCTGCGTTCCTCCCGTTCCAGCCCGCTGAGATATTCCGTTACCTTGTTCTTCAATTGATCTGTTTCCATAATCCACGCCTCCTGACAATTAAGGTTCCCCGGTTTTTCCAAAGTATTAGGATACATTTACATTATCCCCCTTTTTCCGCCAGCAGCAGAGCTTTTTTCAAAGATTATGTGCGGCAATCCGGCGGGGAGGATTGCGGTTAAAACGGCAGCCGGTTGGCAGGGCTGCGAAGCCAGGGCGGATTGGCAGAAAATATAAAGAAATCCGCGTATTTTTTTCTTGCATTATGCAAATTGCTGCGCTATAATAGGGGAGATGGTAGATAATACCATTAAGACTTAACATATGGAGGAAATGAATATGAAAAAGCTGATGGCTCTGCTTCTGGCGTGTGTCATGCTGTTTGGCTTGGTTGCCTGCTCGTCCGGCAATAGTGGGAACGAAACCCAGGCCCCCGCGCAGACGAATGCGCCCACTGCCGCTCCCACCGAGGCCACGGAGGAGGTAACCGCTGAAAAGGCACCTGAGGATTATTCCGGCAGCCTGACGATTTACTCTCCCCATGACTCCGACCCCCTGAACGCGGGCGTTGCCATGTTTGAGGATAAGTATCCCAATGTCAAGGTGGAAGTCGTTGCCGACGGCACCGGCAACCTGCTGAACCGGATCGCCGCAGAATCTGCCGCGCCTATGGCGGATGTCCTGTGGGGCGGCGGCGCTGACTCTCTGGCCGCTTATAAGGAATACTTCCAGGCTTATAAGCCCTCCTGCATCGACCTGCTGGATTCCTCTTTGTACGATCCCGATTACTACTGGATCGGTGAGTCCCCTCTGCCCATGGTGTTCCTGGTGAATACCGACCTGGTTGCTGAGGATGAGATTCCCCAGACCTGGAAGGATCTGGCTGACCCCAAGTGGGAAGGCAAGATCGCGTTTGCTGACCCCGCTTCTTCCGGTTCCGCGTTTACCCAGCTGTGCACCATGCTGATGATCTACGGCGAGGCCGATGACGATTATGCTTCCGGCTGGGAATTCGTACAGAGCATGATCAAGAATCTGGTGATCCAGTCCGGTTCCTCCGGCGCCCACAAGAACGTGGACAGCGGTGAGTACCCCATCGGTATCACCCTGGAGAAGGCTGCCGTTCAGTATGACACCAGCGAGGCCGGCCATCTGGCCATCGTCTATCCCACCGACGGAACTTCCGCCGTGCCGGATGGCGTTGCCATCGTAAAGAACTGCCCCAACCAGGAGCTGGCGGAGCTGTTTGTGGAGTTCGTACTGTCCGCGGAATGCCAGACCGCCCAGAATGTGGACTTTGGCCGCCGCCCCATCCGTTCCGATGTGACGCCCGAGGGCCTGCCGGCGCTGAGCGACTTTGCCATCATGACCTATAACTTCGATTACGCCGCTGCCAACAAAGCGGAAATCGTGGATGCGTGGAAGGACGCCCTGGTCGGCTGATGCTTTAGTCGGCACTCAATAATTCATTTGGAGGGTGCCCCGAATTCCATCGGGGCACCCTCAACCGATATTCAGGAGGAAACATATATGAGCCATTCCGTTATCATCAAAAATGCCGTCAAAAAATACGGTGACTTCACCGCCGTGAACGGAATCAGTCTGGAAATCAAACAGGGGGAGTTTTTTACGCTGCTTGGCCCTTCCGGCTGCGGAAAAACCACCCTTTTGCGAATGATCGCCGGATTCAACACGGTAGACGGCGGTGAAATTTGCTTCGATGAAAAGGTCATCAACAATGTCCCGGCCCACAAACGGGATATTGGCATGGTATTCCAGAATTACGCGATTTTCCCCCACCTGAATGTGGCGGAAAACGTAGCCTACGGCTTAAAGGCCCGTAAGGTCCCCAAGGACCAAATCGCTCCCCGGGTGGCGGAAGCACTGAAAATGGTGCAGATTGACGCGCTGAAGGACCGCAAGCCCAATGAGCTGTCCGGTGGCCAGCAGCAGCGCGTGGCGCTGGCCAGAGCCTTTGTCATTGAGCCGGGGGTCCTGCTGATGGATGAGCCTCTGAGCAACCTGGACGCCAAGCTTCGGGTGCAGATGCGCACCACCATTAAGAAGCTCCAGCGCCGTCTGGGCATCACCACCATCTATGTTACCCACGACCAGGAGGAAGCCCTGGCGATTTCCGACCGGATCGCCGTTATGAAGGACGGCAATATTATGCAGGTCGGCGCCCCGGACGAGATCTACCGCAAGCCCGCCAATCCCTTCGTGGCGAACTTTATCGGCGTTTCCAATTTCATTGACTGCACGGTATCTGGGGAGGATCCCGCCGGTGCCGCAGTGCAGATGACCGGCGCGGACTACGCCATCCGGATGCGGCTGCGCAAGCCCTATACCGGGGAGGCCATTTTGTCCGCCCGTCCGGAGCAGCTGTCCTTTGCCGGGACGGGGATCCCGGGCAAGATCAACATGTCCGTATTCCTGGGGGACTTCATCCAATATGAAGTGGAGCTGCACAATGGCCAGATCCTGGAGCTGAACGAATACACCAAGGATGTGGACAGTGCCCGGCCTGATGGTGAGCAGGTGTATGTGGCGTTCAATCCCAACCAGGTCAGTCTTTACTGCAAGGAAACCCAGGAGGTACTCTCATGCTGAAAAAGAAAAGTGGCGCGCCCATATATAAGGATTTCTGGTTTTGGGTCAAGCTGCTGATCTTTGCGGTGTTTCTGCTGTTTCTGATCTATCCGTTCTCCACGCTTGTGGTCAACAGCTTCAAATCCGCGAAGGAAGACGGTCTTACCCTGTACAATTTCCAGCGCTTCTTCACGAAGAAGTACTATTACCAGGCCCTGGGGAACAGCCTGAAGGTCAGCCTGATCCCCACCATTACCAGTATTCTCATTGGTGTCCCCATGGCATACCTGATGACCCGGTTTAATATTGCCGGCAAAACCATCTGGCATGTGCTGATCATCCTGTCTCTGATGTGTCCGCCGTTCCTGGGCGCCTACAGCTGGATTATTCTGTTTGGCAACGCCGGCGTCGTTACCCAGTGGCTCAGCGGGCTGTTTGGGGTTCAGATGCCCAGCATTTACGGCATGGGCGGCATCTGCGCGGTGTTTACGTTAAAGCTGTTCCCCTACGTTTACTTGTATGTCTCCGGCGCCATGGGCTCCATCGACCGCTCCGTGGAGGAGTGCGCGGAGAATCTTGGCTCCGGAAAGCTCCGCCGGCTGCTCACCGTGACGGTCCCTGTGGTAATGCCCTCTATTGCCGCCGGTGCGCTGATGGTGTTCATGACCGCCCTGGCGGATTTTGGTACCCCCGGCATTCTGGCGGGAGGCGATTTCCGCACACTGCCGGTGCTGATCTATAACGAGTATCTGAGCGAGACAGGCGGCAATGCCAATCTGGCCAGTGCCATTTCTATGATCGTGGTCGTCATCGCCTTGCTGATTCTGTTTCTGCAGAAATGGTGGGTTGCCAGGAAAAATTACACCATGTCCTCCCTGCGCCCGCCGGAAATCACCGAGTACCATGGCTGGAAGCGGTTCCTGGTCACGCTGCCGGTGGCGGTTGTGTGCCTGATTTCCTTCCTGCCCCAGGTCGTGGTCATTTTCTGCTCCTTTGTCAAAACCAACTACTCCAACTTTGTATTCTCCGAGGGCTTCACCCTGGAGCATTACACGGAGCTGGGAAAGAGTCTGATGACCAATATCCGCAATACCTTTGTGTTCTCCACGGTCGCCATTATTTTCATCCTGATTCTGGGCATTCTGCTGTCTTATGTGATCGTCCGCCGCCGGGGAAAAACAGGCGGCGCGCTGGATATGCTGATGATGGCGCCTTATGTAATCCCTGGCTCCGTCCTGGGCCTTTGCTACATTGTGGCCTTCAACTATCTGGGCAAAACCGCTGACGGAACGGTGATCAAACTGACCGGTACCGCGTCCATCATCATTATCGCCATGATCATCCGGAAGCTGCCCTATACGGTCCGTTCCGGAAGCGCGTTCCTGATGCAGCTGGATCCCAGTGTGGAAGAGGCCTCCATCAACCTGGGCGTATCGCCCATGCGCACCTTCTTCAAGGTTACGGCGCGGCTGATGCTGCCGGGTGTCCTTTCCGGCGCCATTATCAGCTGGGTCACCTGCATCAATGAGCTGTCCACCTCTATCATGCTCTATACCGGAAAGACGGCCACCATTACCATTGCCAGCTATACCAACATCGTGCGCAACTCTGTTGGTACGGCGGCGTCCCTGGCATCCATTCTGACGGTGATCAGCGGAATCCTGCTGCTGATCGCCTTCAAGGCCAGCAAGGGAAAGGTGTCGGTCATATGATTTCCAACATTGTCTTTGATATGGGCGGCGTGCTGATCCGGTTTGACGTGAATCATTATATTGCCTCCTTTGCCGAAGACCCTGCGGACCAGGAGCTGCTGCGGCGGGAAGTATTCCGCTCCGTGGAATGGGTGCAGCTGGACCGGGGAAGCATTACGGACAGCCAGGCTACCCAATCCATCTGCCAGCGGCTGCCGGAGCATCTGCATCCGGCGGTGGCAGCGGTCTTTGCCAACTGGCATCAGGATATCCCGCCCCTGGACGGTATCTATGATTTGGTGCGGGATCTGAAGCAGGCCGGGTACGGTATTTACCTGTTGTCCAATACCAGCAACCGTTATCATGAATTCCGCCGTAATATTCCGGCACTGCGCTTTTTTGACGGGGAATTTATTTCCGCAGACTGTGGACTGCTGAAACCGGAAAAGGAGATCTATGAGCGGTTCTTCCAAACCTTCTCGCTGGAGAGCGCAAGCTGCCTGTTCATTGATGACAATGCGGCCAACATTGAAGCCTCCATCCGTGCAGGTATGACGGGCATTGTCTATCACGGCGATGCGGAGGAACTGCGCCGGAAGCTTCGGGAGAAGGGCATCTCCTGCTGAAAACCATGAAAACCATAAAAGGCAGGCAAGCCCCAAACAGGCTTGCCTGCCAATGCGTTCTTGGTGAAAAAAAGGTATATGCCGTCAGGAGCAACCTTCAAGGGCGGCATTCCGCAGCGCATTTGTACCAACGAAAAAGCCTGGATGGCAGAAATGTCATCCAGGCTTTTTTTACTTGAAGTATTTCACTGCGGCCTCAAACATGCGGATATCGTACTGGCCGGGGACGTTTTTATACAAGCCCTTGCCGATACGCTCGCTGTGGCCCATCTTGCCGAAGACCCGGCCGTCAGGTGAGGTGATACCCTCAATGGCGTACAGGGAGCCGTTGGGGTTGAAGTGTACGTCAGCGGAAGGGTTGCCGTTCAGGTCCACATATTGCGTGGCGATTTGCCCGTTCGCGGCCAGCTGGCGGATCAGTTCTTCACTGGCCAGGAATTTGCCCTCGCCGTGGGAGATGGGGACATTGTACACATCTCCCACATGGGTCAGGCTCAGCCAGGGGGACTTGTTGGAGGCCACCCGGGTGCGGACAATGCGGCTCTGGTGGCGGCTGATGGTGTTGAAGGTCAGGGTGGGGCAGCTTTCATCGGTGTCAATGATTTTTCCATAAGGCACCAGGCCCAGCTTGATCAGCGCCTGGAAGCCGTTGCAGATGCCGCACATCAGGCCGTCCCGATTTTCCAGCAGCCCGGTAACGCCCTCTTTAACGGCGGCGTTGCGGAAGAACGCCGTGATAAACTTGCCGGAGCCGTCCGGCTCGTCGCCGCCGGAGAAGCCGCCGGGGATGAACACCATCTGGGCGGTTTTCAGCTCTCCGGCAAAGCGCTCCACACTGCGGGCAATGCCATCGGCGCTGAGGTTGTTGATGACGATGATCTCCGGCTCCGCGCCTGCGTCCCGGACGGCCTTGGCGGAGTCGTATTCGCAGTTGGTGCCAGGGAAGGCGGGGATCAGCACCCTGGGCTTCGCGGACTTGACAGCGGGGGCTTTCCGCTCCGATGCTTCAAAGGAGAAAGTCTCCATGGGCTGCCGGGCGGCTGGAATGTTGCATGCGTAGACGGATTCCAGTTTGCTTTCGTAGGCATTCAGAACGTCAGATTGTGCCAGGGTTTCCTTCCCATAGGAGAAGGAGCCATCCGCCGTAGTGGTGCCCAGAACCTTGCCCACGATGCCCCCGGCCATTTCCAGGACAAAGCTGCCATAGGCATAGCCGAACAGCGTATCCAGAGGAATGTCCTCCCGGAACGCCACGCCATAGCCATTGCCAAAGCCCATCTTCATGACGGCTTCCGCCACGCCGCCCATGCCGGGGGTGTAAGCGGCAACTGCCTTGCCGCTGCGAAGCAGTTCGGTGACAACGGCAAAATTGTCCATCAGGGAGCGGGTCTCGGGCAGGCCGTTTTCGTCATACCGGGTTTCCAGCAGGCAGACGTTGTGGCCGGACCCTTTGAATTCGGGAGAAACCGCATCGGATGTTTTTCCGGTGGTAACGGCAAAGGATACCAGAGTGGGGGGGACGTCCAAATCCTCGAAGGAACCGGACATGGAGTCCTTGCCGCCAATGGCACCCAGCCCCAGGTTTACCTGGGCCTTAAATGCGCCCAGCAGCGCCGCCATGGGCTTGCCCCAGCGGGCAGGGTCCTTGCCCAGACGCTCAAAATACTCCTGGAAGGTCAGGTAAGTATCCTCAAAAGACGCGCCGCTGGCGATCAGCTTGGCCACGGATTCCACCACTGCCAGATACGCGCCGTGGTAGGGGGAAGCGGAGGTGATGAAGGGGTTATAGCCGAAGGCCATGAAGGAGCAATCGTCGGTGTGTTTTTTCTCCACGCTGATCTTCTGCACCATGGCCTGGACGGGGGTCAGCTGGTTTTTGCCGCCGAAGGGCATCAGCACGGTGCCGGCGCCGATGGTGGAGTCGAACCGCTCGGACAGGCCCCGCTTGGAGCAGGTGTTCAGATCGGAAGCAACCGCCAGGAAGTTTTCGGCGAAGCCGCCAGCGACGGTCTTGCCGTAAGGCTCCGGCTTGGCGGTGGCAACGTCGATGTGCTTTGCCGCGCCGTTGGAGTTCAGGAAATCCCGGCTGATGTCGCAGATGGTTTTGCCATTCCAGTGCATCACCAGACGGGCCTGCTCCGTGACCACGGCCACGGGCACGGCGTTCAGGTTTTCGGTGGAAGCCAGTTCCAGGAACCGGGCAACATCTTTACTTTCTACCACCACAGCCATGCGCTCCTGGGACTCGGAGATGGCAAGCTCGGTGCCGTCCAGGCCCTCGTACTTTTTGGGTACGGCGTTCAAATCGATGGTCAGACCGTCGGCAAGCTCACCGATGGCAACGGAGACTCCGCCAGCACCGAAGTCATTGCAGCGTTTGATCAGCCGGGAAGCCTCGCCGTTGCGGAACAGGCGCTGGAGCTTCCGCTCTTCGGGCGCGTTGCCCTTCTGAACCTCGGAGCCGCAGGTTTCCACGGACTGGGCATTGTGGGCCTTGGAGGAGCCGGTGGCGCCGCCGATACCGTCGCGGCCGGTGTTGCCGCCCAGGAGAATAACCACATCCCCAGGAGCGGGACGCTCCCGGCGGACATTTTCCGCAGGGGCGGCGGCAATGACCGCGCCGATCTCCATGCGCTTGGCCGCGTAGCCAGGATGATAAATTTCATCCACGATGCCGGTGGCCAGGCCGATCTGGTTGCCGTAGGAGGAATAGCCTGCCGCGGCGGTGGTGACGATTTTCCGCTGGGGCAGCTTGCCGGGAATGGTCTCGGAGACAGGCGTCAGAGGGTCGGCTGCGCCGGTGACACGCATGGCGCCGTAGACATAGCTCCGCCCGGACAGCGGGTCCCGGATGGCGCCGCCGATGCAGGTGGCAGCGCCGCCGAAAGGCTCGATCTCCGTGGGATGGTTGTGGGTCTCATTTTTGAACAGCAGCAGCCAGGGTTCGGTGACGCCGTCCACGGTGACATCCACCTTGACGGTGCAGGCGTTGATCTCCTCGGATTCGTCCAGCTTGTTCAGCTGGCCGTTGGCTTTCAGGTATTTTACGGCAATGGTGGCCAGGTCCATCAGGCAGATGGGCTTTTCGCTCCGGGCCAGAGATTCCCGGACAGCAAGGTACTCTTCATAGGTTTTTTGCAGCAGGGCGTCTTCGAAGGCAACATCGTCGATGATGGTGCCGAAGGTGGTGTGGCGGCAGTGGTCGGACCAATAGGTGTCGATCATGCGGATCTCGGTGATGGTGGGGTCGCGGTTTTCCTGGAGGAAATAGGCCTGGCAGAAGGCAATGTCGTCCAAATCCATGGCAAGGCCGTACTGCTGGATAAAGGCGGACAGGCCGGCCTTGTCCAGTTTGGTAAAGCCCTCCACAGTGGCAACCTCCGTGGGAATGTCGTATTGGATGGCCAGCGTTTCGGGAAGGGCCAGAGAGGCCTCCCGGCACTCCACCGGGTTGATGACGTATTTTTTAATCTCGGCAATGTCTGCGTCAGACAGGGCGCCGTACAGGGCGTAAACCTTGGCGGTGCGGATCAGGGGACGTTCGCCCTGGGAGATGATTTGGATGCACTGGGCGGCGGAGTCCGCCCGCTGGTCGAACTGGCCGGGCAGGGCCTCCACGGCAAAAACGGTGGCCCCGGGCAGATCGATGGAAGGGCTGGCAATGTCCAGCTGCGGCTCGGAGAAAACGGTTTTCACGGCATAGCGGAACAGTTCTTCGGTGATATTCTCGGCATCGTATCGGTTGAAGATGCGGACATTCTCCAGATTTTCAATACCCAGCAGGCTCTGCGCTTCGCTGAGAAGGCCCTTGGCCTCGTTTGCCAGGCCTTCCTTTTTTTCGACATAAATTCGATATACCATATGTATCTCCTTACTGATGAAAATCCCTCAAAGCGTTTTCCAAAAGCTCCCGCTGGATCTCCGCTACATTGGTGGGAGCATCCGGATCACCATGCCGGGCGGCACGCTGGCTCCAATACAGGGCTTTGCCCAGGTCCTTCTCAACACCCAGGCCACGCCAGTAGAAGTATCCCACCTGACACTCCGCCAGGGAATATTTTTGCAGGGCCAGCTTCAGGTGCCCCTGGAAGCAGGGGGCATAATCGCCCCGAAGGTAGTATTCGTTGATAAGCTTGCCGCACGCATGAAAGGCAGGACAGTCCGCATAGGTGTGGAATTCCTCGGGCCGCGGCGCGGCCAAAGCCCGCTTGCCGATGTCACTTCTGCGGTATGCGTTTTCAAACCGGACGCCGTCGGAAATGCGGTAAGCCTCCCGGATGGCTTCCTCCAGAGAATCCGCCACGGCAGTAGTTCCGGTGACCCGGCCGCCGGAGGTCAGCAGCTTCCCATTTTCCAGCTTGGCACCGGCCACAAAGGTGTGGGCGGCGGCTTCCTCCGTCATGGTGATTTCGAAGCCCTTTTTGTAGCCGGTGGGATAGCCGTCGGATGCCAGAATGACGCAGCAGGCATGCTTGTCCGCAAATTTCACTTCCGTTTCTGCCAGTGTGCCGTTGGTGCAGGCGCGCATGACGGTGAGCAGGTCGCTTTCCAGCAGGGGCAGCACCACCTGGGTCTCCGGGTCGCCGAAGCGGCAGTTGTATTCGATAACCTTGGGACCGGCGGGAGTGATCATCAGGCCGAAGTACAGACAGCCTTGGAAGGTGCGGCCCTCGGCGTTCATGGCGCAGATGGTGGGCAGGAAGATTTCCTCCATGCAGGCCTGGGCGACTTCGGGGGTATAGTAGGGATTGGGTGCCACGGTGCCCATGCCGCCGGTGTTCAGGCCGGTGTCGTTGTCCCCGGCACGCTTGTGGTCCATGGAGGACACCATGGGCTTGACGCACTTTCCGTCGGTGAAGGCAAGCACGGAAACCTCCGGGCCGGTGAGGAATTCCTCAATGACGATGTGGTCGCCGGATTTGCCGAAGATATGTCCCTCCATCATGTCCCGGACGGCGGTCTTGGCCTCGTCCCGGGTGTTCGCAATGATGACGCCCTTGCCCAGCGCCAGGCCGTCGGCCTTGATGACGGTGGGGATGGGAGCGGTTTCCAGATATGCCAGCGCGGCAGCCATGTCGTCAAATACCTCGTATTCGGCGGTGGGGATGCCGTATTTTTTCATCAGGTTTTTGGAGAAAACCTTGCTGCCCTCAATGATGGCGGCGTTGGCCCGGGGGCCGAAGCAGGGAATTCCCTTCGCTTCCAGCGCGTCCACGCAGCCTAAAACCAGCGGATCATCAGGCGCCACAACGGCGTAATCGGTTTTGTTTTCCACGGCAAAGGCAACGATTTTCTCAATATCGGTCGCGCCGATGGGAATGCAGATGGCGTCAGCGGCAATGCCGCCGTTGCCGGGAAGGGCAAAAATCTCTGTGACTTCCGGATTTTCTTTCAGCTTTTTGATGATGGCGTGTTCACGTCCGCCGCCACCCACAACTAACAGTTTCATAGATTCCAAACCTTTCTATAAAAGTGTGGAGCAGTGGGAGTGACTCGTTCTACTCTTCACACTTCACTCTGAATCAATGGTGGAACAGGCGCATTCCGGTGAAGGCCATGACCATGTTGTTCTTGTCACACTCTTCAATCACCAGGTCGTCCCGGATGGAGCCGCCGGGCTGGGCGATGTATTTTACGCCGGAAGCCCTGGCGCGCTTGATATTGTCGGCGAAGGGGAAGAAAGCGTCGGAGCCGAGGGCTACGCCGTCAAAACCGGAAAGGAAGGCCTTTTTCTCCTCCTCCGTCAGCCGCTCGGGCTGGCTGGTGAAGTAGTTCTGCCAAATGCCGTCGGCGCAGACGTCCTCTTCATTGCCGTTGATATAGCCGTCAATGACGTTGTCCCGGTTGGCGCGGCCCAGGTCTGCCCGGAAAGGAAGGCGCAAGGTCTTGGGATGCTGGCGCAGGAAGAAGGTGTCGGCCTTGGTGCCCGCCAGGCGGGTGCAGTGGATCCGGGACTGCTGTCCGGCGCCTACACCAACGGCCTGACCGTCATAGGCAAAGCAGACGGAGTTGGATTGGGTGTATTTCAGCGTGATCAGCGCGATGATCAGGTCGATTTTAGCGGATTCCGGCAGTTCCTTGTTTTTCGTTACGATGTTCTGAAGCAGATGCTCCCCAATCTTGAAATTGTTGCGGCCCTGCTGGAAGGTGATGCCAAAGACCTGCTTTGTCTCCTGTTCGGCGGGGACGTAGTTAGGATCGATGGCAACTACGTTGTAGCCACCCTTGCGCTTGGCTTTCAGGATGGCCAGAGCCTCGCCGGTGTAGCCGGGGGCGATCACGCCGTCGGAGACCTCCCGGGCAATGAGCTTGGCGGTGGTGGTGTCGCAGACATCGGACAGGGCAACCCAGTCACCGAAGGAGCACATCCGGTCGGTGCCCCGGGCACGGGCATAAGCGCAGGCCAGGGGGCTGTCGTCCAGCCCGGGCACATCGTCCACAAAACAGGCCTTTTTCAGTTCGGGGCACAGAGGCTTGCCCACGGCGGCAGAGGTGGGGGATACATGCTTGAAAGAAGTCACGGCAGCCATGCCGGTGGCCTCTTTCAGCTCCTTGACCAGCTGCCAGGAGTTCAGGGCGTCCAGAAAGTTGATGTAGCCGGGGCGGCCGTTCAGAATGGTGATGGGCAGGTCGGAGCCGTCCTGCATGTAGATGCGGGAGGGCTTCTGGTTGGGATTGCAGCCGTATTTCAACTCAAATTCGTTCATGTTCTACCTCACTTGTTCTTGTTGACCAGACGGCTTGTCTCCTTGCCGGTGGCCAGGTCGATGTAGCGAACGTACAGGGATATCTTGTTGTTTTCGTCCAGGGCATTCCAGATCTCCTGGGTGAACGCGTCGATATCGTTGGGGATGGACACCCGCTCAGGCTCCCCCTGGAAGGTGGGGATGGGATTGCCGTCACAAACATAGGTGTGAAGGAAGTGGCCCAGTCCGGCCTTGGGAACATAGTGGAAGCCGAAACGGTTGCAGAAGGAGCCGTCCTCGTCGCCGGATTTCAGGATGCTCATTTTGTAGGTGAAGTCCCCGTCGGCAAAGGTCATCAGGCCGCTGATCCGGGGGGTGAAATTTGGCGGGTCCGGCTCAAAGCAGCGGCTGGTCAGGGCCTCGTCGAAGCTCATGCCCGCTGCCAGGCCCTTGTAAATGGTGTCGGTCTGGTCGCCGTTGGTGACGATCAGGTTCCGGCCGATTTTCCGGATGGCGGCGTAGATGATCAGGCTGGGGTCCTCGACCTTGGATACGTCAAAAGGCTCCGTATAAACGGCGTCGTTCTTTTCGGTAAAGATGCGGTTGCGGCTGTTGGCGCTGCGGCCCATGATGAAATAGGCGGCAACGGCAGAGCTTGCGTCCTGGGACTTGCCGATGACGATGCCCCGGCCGGGATAGGCGTTGCCCTCCAGGCGCTGGGCCATGGATTTGACTTCGTAAACATTCATAGGGGTGTTTCCTCCTTGCTTATGATAACGCTGCGCCCCTTTACGCTGAGCCTGCCCTGGCAGAACAGGCGGACGGCTTCCGGCAGAAGCTTCCACTCCGCTTCCTCCATAATGCGGCGCTGGAGGGTTTCGGGGGTATCGTCCGGCTGAACGGCAACCGCCTTTTGGGCGATGATGGGGCCTCCGTCACATTCTTCGCTGACGAAGTGCACCGTAGCCCCGGAGAGCTTCACGCCATAGGCCAAAGCCGCTTCGTGGACATGCAGGCCATAGAAGCCCTGGCCGCAGAAAGAGGGAATCAGGGCGGGGTGGACATTCATAACGGCGTTGGGGAATGCCTCTGCCAGCTCCCCGGTGAAGATGACCATGCAGCCGGCAAGCACCACCAGGCCGATGTCCAGGGCTTTCAGCTTTTCCACCAGAGCCAGGGTCATGGCCCGGTTGGAAGCAAAGTCCTTTCTGGGCAGCACATAGCCGGGGATACCGGCCTTTTTCGCCCGCTCCAAGGCGTAGGCGCCGGCCTTGGAGGAGATGACAGCGGTGATTTCACCGCCGCCCAATTCCCCCCGGGCCTGGGCGTCGATCAGGGCCTGCAGATTGGTGCCGCCGCCGGAGACCAGAACCGCGATGTTGGTTTTCACTCGAGAATCACCTTTTCCTCACTGCGAATGATGGAGCCGATGATATAGGCATCCTCTCCATGGGCTTTCAAAATGTCTAGTGCGGTTTCGGCCTCTCCGGCGGGAACCACAATGCTCATGCCAACGCCCATGTTGTAGGTGTTGAACATGTCCCGCTCCGGGATATTGCCCCACTTGGCGATCAGGTCGAAAATGGGCAGAATATTGACCTTCGCCTTATCGATCTTAGCGCACAGTCCGTCGGGGATGGAGCGAGGGATGTTTTCGTAAAAGCCGCCGCCGGTGATGTGGGAAATACCCTTGACATGCACGGTTTCCAGCAGGGCCAGAACCGGCTTGACATAGATTCGGGTGGGGGTCAACAGGGCTTCGGCGATGGTCTTGCCGCCCAATTCCTCCCTGGGAACGTACAATTCGGGATTGTTATTGTCGATATCGAAGATTTTCCGGCAAAGGGAGAAGCCGTTGGAGTGGATGCCGGTGGAGGGCAGGGCGATGACCACGTCCCCCGCTTCCATTTTGGTATTGTCGATGATCTTCTTCTTGTCAACGATGCCAACGGCAAAGCCTGCCAGGTCGTATTCGTTCTCGGGCATCATGCCGGGATGCTCCGCGGTTTCGCCGCCGATCAGGGCGCTGCCCGCCTGGACACAGCCCTCAGCCACACCGGCCACGATCTGGGCAATCTTCTCAGGGACGTTTTTGCCGCAGGCGATGTAGTCCAGGAAGAACAAAGGCTTGGCGCCGACGCAGATAATGTCGTTGACGCACATGGCGACGCAGTCGATGCCAATGGTGTCGTGCTTGTCCGTCAGGATGGCAAGCTTCAGCTTGGTGCCAACACCGTCGGTGCCGGAAACCAGGACCGGCTCCTCCATACCGGCAACAGGCAGCCCAAAGCAGCCGCCGAACCCGCCGACATCGTCCAGGCACCCCTCGTTGCGGGTGCGGGCGACGTGCTTTTTCATCAGTTCCACAGCCTTATAGCCGGCGGTGATGTCAACACCCGCGGCGGCATAGCTGGCGGAGTAGGAATTTTTATGATCCATTGTGTTGCTCCTTTTCATGATTTGGCGGTGCTTATTCTTCACCGGTCCAGCAGTAGGTGCAGACCTTATCCCGGTCCAGGCCGATGGCCTCCAGCAGTCCGTCCAGGGACTGGTAGCCCAGAGAGTCAAAGCCCATCTCCTCGCAGATGGCTTTCAGCATACATTTGCCCCGCTCGGTGGTGCTGTCGGCGTATTCATCCACATGCTTCTGGCCCTCCTTGCCCTCCAGATTCTGGATGGTTTTCCGGGCCAGCAGCTCCATTTCGGAGTTGCTCCGGGAGAAATTCAGGTATTTGCAGCCGTACATAATGGGAGGACAGGCGGAGCGCATGTGGACTTCCTTGGCGCCGCTGGCGTAGAGGAAATCCACGGTCTCCCGCAGCTGGGTGCCCCGGACGATGGAATCGTCCACAAACAATAGCTTCTTGTCCTGGATCAGTTCCGGCACGGGGATCTGCTTCATTTTGGCCACCAGATTGCGCATCTCCTGATCGGCAGGGGTGAAGGAACGGGGCCAGGTGGGGGTGTACTTGACAAAGGGCCGGGCGAAGGGCTTGTGAGATTGGTTGGCGTAGCCGATGGCGTGGGGAAGGCCGGAGTCAGGCACGCCCGCAACGTAATCCACCTCGGGCATGGTGCCGTTCTTTTCCTCCTCCCGGGCCATGATCTCTCCGTTGCGGTAGCGCATGACCTCCACGTTTTTGCCCTCGTAGTTGGAGTTGGGATAGCCATAGTAGGTCCACAGGAAAGCACAGATCTTCATTTTCTCGCCGGGAGCGGCCAGCTGTTCCACGCTGCTGTCGGTGATCTTCACGATCTCACCGGGGCCAAGCTCGTAGAAGTTCTGATAGCCCAGCTTTTGATAGGCAAAGGATTCAAAGGAAACGCAGCAACCGTCGGCGTTCCGGCCCACCAGCACGGGCAGGCGGCCCAGCTTGTCCCGGGCCGCGATGATGCAGTCCTTGGTCAGAAGCAGGATGGTGCAGGAGCCGTCAATGGTATCCTGGGCATGGCGGATGCCGTCGACGATATTGTCCTTCTGGTTAATGAGGGCGGCGGTCAGCTCCGTGGGGTTGACATTGCCGGAGGACATGGCCATGAACTGGTTGCCAGGCCCGGAAAAGGTGGCAGATACCAGTTCCTCGGCATTGTTGATGATGCCCACGGTGGAAATGGCGAACATCCCTAAGTGGGAGCGCACCAGCAGCGGCTGGGGATCGGTATCGGAAATGCAGCCGATACCGGCATTGCCGCTGAATTTTGCCATATCGCTGTCAAACTTGGTGCGGAAGGGGGTGTTTTCGATGTTGTGGATCTGGCGCTGGAAGCCCCGGTCCTGGTCATAGAATGCCATGCCGGCCCGGCGGGTTCCCAGATGGGAATGGTAATCCGTGCCGAAAAAGACGTCATAAATGCAGTTTTTGCGGGAAATTGCCCCGAAGAAACCACCCATATCAGGTATCCTCCTTGGAGTGAATAGTTCTTTTTATGCTTATCGATTTCACGCAGCAAGCCAGGCTTGCAGGGCACCCAAGCCTCCCTTGTGCAAAGGGAGGTGGCACGGCGCAAGCCGTGACGGAGGGATTGTGCAGCAATGTCTTACGGTTTTGCATATCTTCCGGCGAATTCCAACACCCTGCCGCGTAAGCCCGATAATCATATTTTCTCTTACGAATTCAGGTCAGATTGCAGCGCGGCGTCCTTCTCCAATACCTTGGCGGCGTCGGATTGGCGCTTGGCGTCCAGTCTGGCGGCCAGTTCGGCATCCTCGACGGCCAGAATCTGGGCGGACAACAAAGCGGCATTCACGCCTCCGTTGATGGCAACGGTCGCAACCGGGATGCCGGAGGGCATCATAACCGTTGACAGGAGTGCGTCAATGCCGTCGAGACAGGTGGATTTGCAGGGAATGCCGATGACGGGAAGGGTGGTGTTGGCGGCAATGGCGCCGGCCAGATGGGCAGCCATGCCGGCGGCGGCAATGAGCACGCCAAAGCCCTTTTCCCGGGCGGATGCGGCAAAATCCCGGGCTTCCCCGGGGGTGCGGTGGGCGGAATAAACATGACACTCATAGGGAATGTCCAGCGAGGCCAGAGTGTCCATGGTTTTGCGCAGGACCGGCAGATCGCTGTCGCTGCCCATGACGATACCTACTTTTTTCAATGTGTTACCTCCTTGATGGAAAACAAAAAAGGGCGCACTTACCCCTTACATCGGGAAAGTGTGCCCAGACGGTCGGCAATTGGGGGATATGCCCTTACTCCATGTGGTGCTCCACTGATCCGTCAGTCATAAGGGTTTGCGAATTTACAAAATCCATTATACCATCCGCAAAAAATGACGTCAATTCGCAGAAAGCCAATTTCTTCGCAATTTTGCCGCGTTTCCATGTATACCTTGCCAAATCGGGGAAAAGCGTTGGGATTTTGCAGAAAAAAGAGAGCGCCATATCGGCGCCCCAACAAATTCATGATACCATGCCATTGCCGTGGTTGTCAACAGGTATTTGCACAAAATACCGGATTTCTGCGTTTTGCCAAAAGGAAAATCGTGCAATTTATATAATATTCCATATTGCGTTTTCCAAAAATCTGTGCTATTTTATAAATACAAAGAGGTGATACCAATGATCTCTTAAGCTCAGGTTCCCAATCGTCTGCGGAACCAAACAGACGCGGCGCTTCCAATCTTCTTCCGTTTTATAAAAATCTGTCAACAAAAATCCATATCCGGAAGTGATTCAATTTTTGTCATGGAAGATGCGTCTGATCCTGTAGAAAGAGAGGTTAACCAAGGATGTTAGATACCAAGAATTCAATGAAGTAGCCCTTGGCTGTTTTGAGTACATGCAAAACGGTCAAGGGTTACTTCATTTTTGCTGCCCATGCGCCCGCAGGGCGCTGTTTTTTTGCCGCAGTTGACAAGATATCCCCTTCAATGGTAAGATAGTCCCATACATAGGGGGTGGGAACATGCCAGCTGTTACAGGGCAAAAGCCGGGCCTGACAGGCAACCAACTGAAAATCCTTGCCATGCTGGCCATGACCTGCGACCATGTGGGGCTGCAGCTGCTGCCGCAGTTTGATGTTCTTCGCATCATCGGACGTTTGTCGCTGCCCATCTATGCCTACATGATCGCGGAGGGCTGCCGCTATACCCACAGCCGTGGGAAATACCTGCTGCGGCTGGCAGGGCTGGCGCTGGTGTGCCAGGTGGTGTATTTCGGGGCGATGGGCTCGCTGTATCAATGTATCCTGGTGACATTTACTCTGTCGGTGTGCCTGATTTGCGCCGTTGACAATGCCTGGAAGCACAGGGACGCGCGGGCGGTTTTCCTGGCCCTGGGGGTGTCGCTGGGAACTTGCTTTGTCTGCCTTATGCTGCCAATGCTGCTGCCCCAAACGGACTTCGACGTGGACTATGGCATCTGGGGCGTGCTGCTGCCTGTGTTGGTCTATTTTGGAAAGACAAAATGGAGGAAGCTGGCGCTTTTGACATTGGGACTTGTTCTGCTGGCGGCGGCCTACGGGGGCGTCCAATGGTGGGCGCTGGCAGCGGTGCCGCTGCTGATGCTGTACAGCGGCCGGCGGGGAAAATGCCGTATGGGGACGCTGTTCTACCTCTATTATCCGCTGCATCTGGTGGTCATTTACGGCCTTAGCCTTCTGTTTTGATGGAAAAGAGACTGTACGTGGGACAGTCTCTTTTGCGTGTCATACTGATTTTTTAGAGTTGAATTGTTTGGAAAAAACGGGAAAACACACCAGTTGTCATCCTGAGCGAGCGGAGCGAGTCGAAGGATCTTGGCACTTAAGTTACGTACCAAGAAAAAGCAAATGCGAAGATCCTTCGACTCCGCCGCCTTTGGCGGCGACCCTCAGGATGACAGCCGTTCAGAATGCTTTCACTGTTTCAACTCTTGATTCACATTATCAGTTAAGCTCCAGCCCGAAATAAGCAGGGGCCATTGCGTCTGGTTTCAGCGGATGGAACATGGCGAAGGGAATCCCGCTACCGGGGGTGCGGAAGGTTCCCCTGGGATATCCCAGCGCTCCCAGGATTCCTGGGGCGGCATCCCGGTTTCCCAAAAGCTCCATGCCCCACAGCTGCCCATCCCCGGCGCTGGCGGCCAGCAGAAAATCCGTGCCTGCGTAGAACGCGGCGTAAGTTGCCAGATAGTTTAGGGTTTCTCCTTCTTGAATGACACCGCCACGGGGCAGAAATTCCCGCCGCAGGCGGGCAAATTCCCCGGTAGAAACCTTTTTCAGAGGGACAGGGACGCCTGCGGCGCAGTCAAATACCGACACATTGCAGCAGTCCCGGTATCCCATTGCGCCGTACATGCGGCGAAGGCCCTCCTGGGCAGGCATCAGAAGGGCGCCTTCATAGCCAAGCCCGGCCAAAAGAGCGTGGGTGTCTCCAATCAGTGCCCGGCAAAGCCCTCTGTGCCGGTAAGCGGGATGGGTGGCCACAGCATAGAGGTAGGCCAATTTCTGTCCGCCGCATTCCGTATCGAACCAGTAAAGGGCGGCGGTAGCTTGTCCATCCATGGTGACGCACCGGCAGCGCTCCGGGGCATAGGCTGTGGAAAAGAAGGCATCAATGACCGCACGGCTGTCTCCAAAGGCCAGCTCCCAAAGGGCCTTGAGCTGGGGCACCCGCTCCGGGGTGGGAAAGTCAATCCGCATGGATATCCTCCGCCAAATAGGCCCAGCATTTTTCCACCATGTGGTGGGGGTTATAGGACAGCTTGGCCTTCCGCAGACCCTCCAGGCCCAGGTCATCCTCCCGGTCAAGGAACGTTACCTCCGGGTACTTCAGACGGAGGTAACGGGCAAATTCGCAGTTGATGGCGGTGTAAGCCCCATCCACATCCTCCCGGGCCTTCTCGAAATGGATGTCGAAGGTGTCGCGGGACAGCCGGGAGCCCATGGTCACAGCCAGTACCTCACCGCCGTCCAGAAGGAGAATGCCCTCCATTCCCAGATTCTGAAAATTCTGGAAGGCCCTGGCCATGGCAATGCTTTCCAGCAGGTAGTTCCCATGGGGATCCTCCTGAATGCGGTGGTGATACCAGTCGTTGACCATGCTCTGGGCCATGGCCGAATTGCAGGGGGTCAGGGGCTGAATCTCATAGTCCGGATGTTCGGCCCGGAAACGGTTGAAATGGTTGCGTTTTTTCTGAAATTTTCGTCCCCGCAGGTCGGCCAGGTCATCGGTGGCGTAGACATAGTCATAGCCATCCCGGTCGGTGCGGAAGAGGAATTTTCCGGGGAACCAGTCTTCCAGCTCCGCCCGGTCGGCGCCGCACACATTGGTGATGCGGCAGGGGATGCCGCGCTGTTTGGAATCGGCCAGGATTTCCTCCACTACAGCCCTGCGGTCTCCGGCCCCGATGGGGTAAGGATAGACGCTGCGGCCGTAAAAGTGGGAGAAAAGGGCCACGCAGCCGTGAAGCAGGGCCGCCTGCTGCCTGCCCCAGAGGAACAGGTTGGCGAAGGAATATTCACAGCCCCGGGGCGGGCAGGAAAATAAAATTTGCTCATAAGGTTCCTTTTGGGATAATTTCAGTCGATGAAAATCGATCATGCTGTCACTTCCTTTGCCGGGCTATCATAGCATAGTCTTGCCAAAAAAACAAGGAGAGAACCACAAAATGGAAAATACGGAAAACGGCACGCAGAAGGATGGGGATTACCTCCTTTTGCGTGCCGTATTCTGCGTTTTTATGCCGTTATGCGGCAAACAGTTTCTGCTCCAAATGCCGTTTTTTCATGGCAAAGTACAGGGCGGAGCCAAGTACCAGCAGCACAGCGGCCTCACCGATGAAAACATACAGGGCATTGAGCCAGAAACCGCCGCCGATGTAAGCAGCCAGCTCCCAGCCCACCAGAATAGCGTTGGTCAGCGCGGGCATCAGCATGCCAAAGAGGGGATAGCCCTTGACGCACCATTTCCGGGTCAGCCACATGAAAAGGGCGGCCAGGAAGCTTGCCAGGGACCCGACCACGAAATCCAGGGGCAGGGCGGCGGCAAAAGTGATGTTGAAAACCAGGCAGCCGATGGTCAGCCCCGGAATGGCCGCCGGCGTAAAGAACGCCAGGACGCACAGCGCTTCGGACAGCCGCATCTGGATCATCCAGGTGGTGCTGCCGGGGAGCAGAAGATTCTGCAGATGGGTCAGCACCGCGTACAGGGCGGCGATGATGGCGGCGTGGACAAGGTAACGGGTGTGTTTGTTCATGGGTATTTCTCCTGACAATAAAATTTGGGCGCAGAACGTGACTGCACCCAATAAAAAATGAGCGCAAAGCGCCCATCTGGTTCCCTAGTTTTGTTTACCGACAGGATGGTCACGAACTGTCCTATGAAGTTGGAGCTATTATACACTGGTTTCCGAAAAATGTCAATTGCCGGTGATGGGAAGGGATGCGATTTTTATTGCCGTTTAATGGCGGACAGCGGGTGCGCTGCAACGGGCCGCAAGGCCCTTGCCGGAAAAGTCCAAGAAAGTCTCATCAGGCTCCCCCAAAAGGGGGAGCCTCAGACTGTCGATAAACCCTCTGGCGCGGGAGCGCCCAAGGCTCCCTTGTGCAAAGGGAGCTGTCACGCGAACAGCGTGACTGAGGGATTGACGCGGTAAAATGTTTCCTTTTCGCCGAAGTCCAATGCGAATTCGTAACATTCAGCTGCACAATCCCTCCGAGGCGGCTTGCGCCGCCCCACCTCCCTTTGCACAAGGGAGGCTTTGGTGCAGTGCAAATTGGTAAACTTCTACGTTCCATCTTGCTTTTTCGACACTCTGAGGCTCCCCCAAAAGGGGGAGCCTGAACGCTTATGCCAGGTAGATCGCCTTGCAGGCAAGCATCATTTCGTAGCAGTCCAGCTTGGAAGCCAGCTCCATGGGAGCGTGCATGCTCAGCACAGGGACACCGGCGTCCACGGTGACGATGTTCCGGTTTGCCATGTAGGCGGCTACGGTGCCGCCGCCGCCCTGGTCGACCTTGCCCAGGGTAGCCATCTGCCAGATGACACCGGCATTGTCGAAGGTGGTACGGACATGGCCCATGGCTTCGGCGGAGGCGTCGGAGGCGCCGCCCTTGCCCCGGGAACCGGTGTACTTGCAGATGGAGACGCCGTAGTTCAGGGCGGAATTGTTCCGGCGGTCACAGGTTTCGGGGAAGTTGGGGTCGAATGCGTTGGAAACATCGGCGGACAGGCAGAAGGAGGCGGCGAAGCAGTCCTCCAGCTTTACCCCCTGGGAGCGGCACAGGGCGCCCATAAAGTGCTCGAAGTAGTGGCTCTGCATGCCGGAGATACCGACGGAGCCAATCTCTTCCTTGTCCGCCAGAATGCAGACGGCGGTCTTTGTGGGCTGGCCGATGGTGAACAGGGCCTCCAGCTCCGCATAGGAGCAGACCCGGTCATCGTGGCCATAGGCGCCGAGGAGGCTCCGGTCCAGGCCAACCTCACGGCAACGGCCTGCGGGGACGATGGTCAGCTCGGCGGACTGGAAGTCAGCTTCGATCAGACCGTACTTCTCATTCAGTAGCTTCATAATGTTCAGCTTTACCAGGTCGGCGCCCTCACCCTCAATCGGCTCGGTGCCCACAATGACATTCAGCTGCTCGCCGGCAATGCCCTTGGCCAGGGGCTTCTGCATCTGGTCAGCAGCCAGATGGGGCAGCAGGTCCGTGACCATCAGCACGGGATCGGCGTCATCTTCCCCAACGGTGATGGTAATGACGCTGCCGTCCTTGCGGTAAACCACACCGTGGAGGGCCAGGGGGATGGTGGGCCACTGGTATTTTTTGATGCCGCCGTAGTAGTGGGTCTTGCAGTAGGCAATCTCGGCGTCCTCATACAGGGGATTGGGCTTGAGGTCCATCCGGGGAGAGTCCACATGGGCGGCGCAGATATTGGCGCCCTTGCTCAGAGGTTCGGTGCCGATGACGGCCAGAGCAATGGATTTGCCCCGGTTGTTGTAGTAGATCTTGTCACCGGGATTCACGGTCATACCGGGGACAAAGGGCTGAAAGCCCAGCTTTTCCGCTTCACGGACCGCCCAGGCGGTGGCTTCCCGCTCGGTCTTACAGGCGTCCATAAAGGCGGCGTAGCGCTTGCAGTAGCTTTCCATCTCCACGCGGTCTTCGGCGCTGATGCGGGCAAAGCCGTTCTTGGGGGCCATCAGCAGGGATTCACGGAGTTCATCAGTGGTCATAGTCAAAATCTCCTTTACAATAAAAATGGCGCAGTAACGGCGGGAGTACTCTCCCGCCTTATACTGATATTCCATTAAAAAGTTTCATTCGCCAGAATGGAACTTTTTAATAGGAAGATCATTATGAGATGCGTTTTCGTGATTTTCTGTCTTAAAAATCACGAAAACGGCAACGCCGTCAGGCGGCGCCTTCTTTATAAAAATGAAACATTTTTATAAAGAAGCAGTATTACATTGTTACTCTATTATACCGTATTGCCGCAAAAATGCAAGGCATTTGTTATAAAACTGGGCCTGGGTGCCATCGTTGAGAAGAACGTGGCCGCATTTTTCCCGGAACCAGGCGTCGCTGTGCTGGGCGCCGATGCGGCTGCGGGCATATTCCCCGGAAATACCATCCCGTTCCATAAGCCGCCGTACCCGGTCCTCCGCAGGCGCGGTGACAGCCACGGTCAGGTCACAAAGCTCCGCAAGGCCGCTCTCAAACAGGGCAATGGCATCAATGGCGGCAAGGCCCCAATGGCCTTCAAGGCGGCGCAAAACCTCCTGTTTTACGGCGCTGTGGGTGATGCGGTTCAGGTCTTTCAGGGCACTTTCGTCGGAAAAGACAATGGTCCCCAGTTTTTTCCGCTGCAGGACGCCGTTCTCCAGGGTTCCGGGGAAACGGGCGCCAATGGAAGTCAGCAGCGCTTTGTCGGAGGTCAGAAGCTCGTGGTAAATGGCATCGCAGTCCAGAACCAGGCCGCCGTTTTCCCCGATGATGTTCAGCAGCGTGGTTTTTCCGCAGCCGCTGCCTCCGGTGATGCCCAGAATCATACCTCCGCCTCCGCGTCCACGATGTGGAAAGCAGCGGCCTTTTTCAGCCGGTTCTGAACGGCGTAGGCCACGCCGCCGCCTACGGGGCAGCGGGCGAAAACCTGGTGGATGCTGGGGTCATCCAGCTCCCGCAGGGCGGCGAACAGCCCAGCGGACAGGGTGTTCACATCCGCCTCCTGCCCGTAGGACAGGGGATTGCAGCCGGAATACAAGGGTAGCTCCTCCTGGAAGCACAGCACCCGGTCGCCGGGGACAAAATGGCGGCGGATATATTCGGCCGCCTTTTCCCGGCTCCCCGAGACGATGACCACCGGCTCCGAGGGGGCGTAGTGGCGGTATTTCATGCCCGGGGCCTTGACGACCGCGTCTTTGTCGATCTGGGCGGTAACCGCCTTGTCCACCACCAAGTCACCCAGAAC
>JAUNJE010000073.1 GCA_030533415.1 Eubacteriales bacterium
TTTGAAAATACGGTTAAGTTTTTCTTAACGGTGCCGTTTTCGCCTTGATCTGTGCGGCAACATACTGCTTGCTGCAACAATCCCCCAGTCGCGGCTTACGCCGTGACCAGCCAGCACAAGGCACTTCCTTTGGTCGCCTTTGCACAAGGGGGCCTTGGTGCGGTGCAGTTCTTTGCGCAAGAAAAAGGCACGCATTGCTGCGTGCCTGGTATCGCAATGGGACAGACAAATTACACATCGTCATCCATATCGTCCGCGTCATCGTCATCATCGGCATTGGTGGTCATGATCTCCCCAAAGCGGACACGGCGCTTGACCTTCATTTCCTCCACCTGCCGGTGGATCAGCTCCTTGACAAAAACAGGGTCTTTGATATTTTTCAGCACCAGATTGGGCATGGTCTTGTCGGAGGACATGACCGTAACTGTGCCCACGCCAAAAATCCGCTGCCACAGGCTGCGCCTGGTATCGATGTCCCGGACGCGGTACAGAAGGACCTCGTCGTCCTTGATGTTCAAAAAGCCCTCGGATACAAACAGGCGGTCCTCGGAGAGTCTGTAGCGGGTGAAGCTCAGGGGCAGTCCCAAGCGCCGCCTGCGGTCTTTCCACAAATATTCAATGGTGATGGACATGGCGGGTTCCTCCTTTGGAAATTTTCTCTATTTTACCCCGCCCAGGAAGGATTGTCAAGCATGGGAACCACCGGATGGTTCAGAGGTTCCTTAATTTCCCGCTACAAAATCAGGCAGATCAGGCCCGTGGCCCCTTCATTGACGATCCGGGTCAGCGTGCCCCGGAATTTTCCGCGGACATCCTCCGGCATCTGCACCAGCTTCGCCGTCAGCCCCTCCTGAATCAGGTCATACACGGATTTGCCGAATATATTGCTCTGCCACAGCTTCTCCGGGTCCTCTCCCGTCAGCTGGGTAATCAGATCCCGGGATTGCTTTTCGTCCCCAACCATGGGGCTGATCTCCGTGTCGATGTCCACCCGCACCATGTGGATGGAGGGCGCGCCGGCCCTGAGCTTTACGCCGAAGGCTCCGCCCTTGCGGATGATCTCCGGGGTTTCCAGCTTCATTTCCCCGGCGGCGGGCATGACCACGCCATAGCCCGTTGCCTTCACTGCGGACAGGGCATCGGAAATCTTGTCATATTCCTGCTTGACCTTCGCCAGCTCCATCAAAAGCGACAGCAGCTGTGCGTCGTTCTCGATGGAAAGCCCCGCCTTGGCGCTGAGGATTTCATAGTAGAGCGCTTCCGGCAGGACAATGGCGCAGGTGACAATGCCGCTGGCCAGATCCACACTGCGAAGGGTATAATCCTGCACTTCCTCCATGTCCTGGATGCCCTGGAGCGCCGTCTCCGCCTGGCCCAGGTTCCCGATCTCCCCCGCCCGCTGCAGGAGCGCCTGGTAAAGCGCCATTTTTACCGGATGCTCCGGCTCCAGGGCGTCCAGCCACCGGGGCAGGTGGACCTGCAGCTGCGCCATGGGGAAGGTATAAAGCAGGGCCTTCAGCAGCCCGGCGATTCCCCCGGTGTCCAGGGCCTGGCAGTCGGCGACAATGGCGTTGATCCCGTACTCCTTATAGATATGGTTCTTCACCATCCCCGCCGCTTCCCCACCGGGATTGCGGGAGTTGACAATCACCAGATAGGGCTTTCCCGTTCTCTTCATGTCCGTGATGGCTTTCCGTTCCGCAATCTCATAGTCCTCCCGGGGGATGTCCGTGATGGTGCCGTCGGTGGTCACCACGATGCCGATGGAGCAATGTTCCTCCATGACCTTTTTCGTTCCCAGCTCCGCTGCCTGGGTCATGGGAATCTCATGGTCAAACCAGGGGGTCGTCACCATTCTGGGCGTGCCGTCCTCCTCCGCTCCCACCGCGCCGTCCACCATGTAGCCCACCGAGTCGATCATCCGCACCCGCAGCTTGGTGGTGCCGTCCGGGGAAATCTCCACGGCCTCCTCGGGGACGAATTTCGGCTCTGAGGTCATGATGGTCTTCCCGGAACCGCTTTGGGGCAGCTCATCCCTGGCCCGCTCCTTGCGGTAGGGGTCGTCGATGCCCGGGATCACCAGCTCTTCCATGATGCGTTTGATCAGGGTGGACTTTCCGGTGCGCACCGGCCCCACCACGCCTACATAAATATTGCCGCCGGTCCGGGCGGCGATGTCGGCATAAATACTATCCATAGCCAGCCTCCTCTTCCGGCAGGAGAGGGCTCCTGCCATGGGTTTACCACAGGGTATGTCCCAGGGCCGTGAAATAGAACCAAAACACTTTGGATAGTTAGGAGTGAGGAGTTAGGAGTGAAGAGTTGAAAGTGGAGAGTGAAAAGAGGAATGATTTAACTCCTCACTCTTCACTCTCCACTCTCTGTTCCCTACCCCTGCGGAGGCTGCGTCAGGTATTCTAGGGGAATTCCCATTCTTTGAGCAACCTGTTCAATGCTCATGCCGCTGTCTAAAAAGCGCTGTACCACCGCAGGCATGGCTTCCCCGATTTCCAGGATATGTCCGTCGGGATCATAAATGCGGATGACCCGCTGTCCCCAGCCGTGCTCTTTCAGCGGATGCACCAGCGGAACCCCTTTCTCCGCGCATTTTTCAGCAAATTCTTCGATTCCGAAGGTTTCGAAGTACAGTTCCCCACAGCCGCCGCCAAAGGAAATTTCCTCCTTTTCGATAAATCCCTGCCAGCTTTCCAGCGTCTGCAGGGCAATTCCCCCGGTCAACGTCACATTGGCCCCCAGGTCGGTCACAATTTCCAGCCCCAGCAGCTCCGTGTAAAAGGCCTTGGAGCGGGCCATATCCCGGACAACCAGAAGCGGGGTCATAAATTTCAGCATATGTTTTCCTCCTTCAGTTTTTGAATGCGCTGGCGGATACTCTCAGAAAATGCTTCATCGGTAAACTGCGGGTCCCGGGTCTCCTGCCAAATTCCGCAGGGAAGGGCTCCGCAGCCGGCACAGCTGCTTCCTCCCCGTTCCAACACGGCGCAGCTATAGATTAGGCAGGGCTTATCCGGCGTATAGAATGGCTTCCCGCCCGTCTCCATACAGCCTCCGCACAGATCTTTGCGGTACTGGCATTCGCCGCAGCTGCTTCCACAGCAGCTTATGTTTTTCACAATCGTCACCTCCATGGGCCTATAATAGCCCAGCGGTCACGGCCTTGTCTTGTAAAAATGCGACATATTTCCATAGGCAAATGCCCTGGCATTGGACAGGGACAGCAGATGGTATTTTCGGAAATCATTCAATAAATGGGCCTGGTCCGTATAGCCGTAGCGCAGTACCGCGTCGTGGATATTAAAATCCCGGTCAAACAGCACCTCCCGCCACAGGCTCTGATAGCGGATCAGTCCGGAGAGCTTTTTGGGGCTGACCCCCATGTGCTCCCGGAACAGCCGCTCCAACTGCCGCATACTGATGTGCAGGCTCCGGCTCAAATCCCCCATCCGCAGACCGCCCCGGCTTTCCACGATTTCCCAGGCCGCCTGGAGGACATCACCGTTGAGGCTTTGCGCGTCCAGATGGGCCAGGAGCCAGCACTCCGCCACCGCCGCCCGCTGCTCCAGGGTCCGCACTGCGGATAACTTGCCCGCCAATTCCTCCTGCAGCTTTGGAAAATACGCCCCGGCCTCACACCGCAAATTTTTCGCGTCCCGCAGGGTATCCTCGGCAAACAGCGCCGCTGCCCAGGGATAAAACCGGATGGCAAACTGTTCCGTCTGCCTGCCGCCGGGACCGGCCACTGCCCAGACGGTGGTATCATCGATCCCGCAGAACAATGTCCCCGGCCTTTCCCCAAATACAAAGATGACATCCATGCAGGTATCCGGCGTCACCAATGTGGACAGCCCATTGCCGCCATGGAACTCCCAAAAACACCGGACCCAGGGCCGCAGGACCGGCAGCGGCAGAATTTCCCGGTAAACCGTGCTGTCCCGGAAAGGTGCGGCGGTCAGGGGACGGTAAAGCTCATGAAATTCCATCTTCGTCCTCCTTTCGGCTTTTTATTTAGTATAGCACGGCTTTCAGCCGCTGTCACCACAAGATGCTGTGTTTTTCTCCCGGGAAACCCGGCGATTTTGTAAAAATAATGTTTGACAAATGAGGAAAAACCCTATATAATATCTAGGCATGACTGTGAGAAGGGGGAAAAGTATGCTGTTAGGACTTTCCAAGATCATTGATTGTCCCGGCGCGGCTGTTTCCTTTTCCACCAATGTCGATCTGAGCGATCTTTGTTACGGTGTGAGCTATCCCGTGTCCGAGCCGGTGAAGGCCGAAGGTACGGTGCGGAACACCGCTGGCGTCCTGGTGATGACGGGGGAAATCTCCACCTGCATCCACGGCATCTGTGACCGCTGTGCCAGCCCCTTTGACCGGGAAATCCGTTTTCCCATCGACGTGGTGCTGGTAACGGAAATGGCCAACGAAGAGAACGAAGATGAATGGGTATTCCCTCTGGAGGGAGACAGCGCCGATCT
>JAUNJE010000041.1 GCA_030533415.1 Eubacteriales bacterium
GTGGTCATGCTCCGGGTGGTGGACGAATACTGGATGGACAACATCGACGCCATGGACGACCTGAAGCAGGGCATCGGCCTGCGGGCCTACGGCCAGCACGACCCTGTGGTTGCCTATAAGGAAGAGGGCTTCCAGATGTTTGAAGCCATGATCGCGGCCATCCGGGAGGAAACCATCCGCCGGATGTTCCTAGTGCAGCTGCGCACCAACCAGGAGGTCAAGCGTGAGAAGGTGGCCAAGGAAACCGGCACCGCCGCAGCCACCAAAACCACCGTCAAAAAGCAGCCCGTCCGCAAGGAAAAGAAGGTCGGCCCCAATGACCCCTGCCCCTGCGGCAGCGGAAAAAAGTATAAAAAGTGCTGTATGCAGAAAGACAAGATGAACGGATAAGGCCCTTTTGACAAAGTGAAACGTGAAATTGTGACAGGCCGCTGCCCTCCGTGGTTCAAAGATGCGGTTATCCTTGCGCTGCTTGATGACGGCGTTCCATTTTCCACCCTCCGTTCCTCCCTTTCCACTCCCAAATCACCAAACTGAGCTTATGATTACTACACAAAAAAACGGAACACTTGAATATCTGACTGCGCAGGGCATTGCCGTCCCTCACGGCTTCACCACCCGCTATGGCGGTGTCAGCACCGGGGCCCAGGCCAGTCTGAACCTGGCATACTGCCAGGCGGACACCATGGAGAATGTGGAGAAAAACATCCATATTCTGGCAAACGCCTTGGGCTTTGACCCGAAAAAGCTGGTAATGACCCGGCAAACCCATTCGGACATCGTCCGGGTGGTGACGGAAGCAGACGCGGTTGGCCTGTGCCACCGGGATTACCCGGAGTGCGACGCTCTGGTGACCTGCACCCCTGGGGTTTCCCTGCTGGTGTTCACCGCCGACTGCACGCCGCTGCTGTTTTACGACCCCGTCACCGGGGCGGTTGGCGCGGCCCACGCGGGCTGGCGGGGGACCGCCAAGGCCATCGGCCCCAAAACCGTGGAAGCCATGGTGAAAAGCTTTGGCTGCAAACCCGAAAATATCCGCGCCGCCATCGGCCCCAACATTGCCCAGTGCCACTTTGAAACCGACGCCGACGTTCCCGTAGCCATGCGGGAAACCTTCGGAGAAGCGGTGGACGCCTATATTGAAAAAAAAGGCGAAAAATATCATCTGGACCTGAAGGGGATCAATGCCCTGGCTCTGGGCCGGGCGGGAGTTTCCCACATCGAGACCAGCGATGCCTGCACCTATTGCCAGAGCCAGCGGTTCTGGTCCCACCGGGTGACGAAGGGGGCCCGGGGCTCCCAGGGCGCCGTTATCTGCTGTAAGGAGGAAGCCCTATGAAACGATTCCTGGCTGCGCTGCTTGCCGCTGTCATGCTGGGGAGCCTTTTCTCCGGATGCAGCAAAAAAATCGACAATTCCGGCTACGTCCCCACCGGCGATGCCATTTTGCTGGAAGGCCAGGACCCGGAGGACCTGGTACCCGAAGAGGAGGACACCCAAGAGCTGACCCTAGCCTACTACCCGGACCGCTCATTAAACCCCCTGTTCGGCAGCGACTACACCAACCGCGTGCTGATGTCGCTGATGTACCAGGGCCTGTTCGCCGTGGACAACAAAAAGAATGTGACCCCCATCCTGTGCGCCGGTTACCAGGTCAACCTCAGTAACAAAACCTGGGTATTTTACCTGGAAGCCAACGCCACCTTCTCCGACGGCACCCGGGTCACCGCCCAGGACGTGGTGGCGACCTACCAAAAGGCCAAGGAAAACGACTACTACAAGAACCGGTTCTACCACCTGCACAGCGTGGAGGCCCTGGATGACGGCGGCATCGCCTTCTATCTGGACACCTCCATGGGCAATCTGCCCCTGCTGCTGGATGTGCCCATTGTCAAGGCCTCCGAGGTGGAAGCGGTGCATCCTCTGGGCACCGGTCCTTATGTATTCACCGAAGGCGTCGCCGGCGCCAGCCTCCAGCGGGTGGCAAACTGGTGGTGCGGCAGTCTGAAGATCCCGGCTACCGACGCTTCCATTGACCTGGTGGAGGTTTCCTCCATTGCCGATGTCCGGGACGAATTTCAGTTCGGCAGTGTCAGCGTGGTCTGCACAAACCCCATGAGCGAGTCCTTCGCGGAATACCGCTGTGACTACGAGCTGTGGGAAATCGAAAGCGGCTACTTTATGTATATCGGCTGCAACATCACATGGAGCGACTTCTTTAAGGACGGTACTCTCAGAACCTTCCTGACCTACGCCATTGACCGGGCTACCCTGGCAGAGGTCTATAACGGCATGGTGGATACGGTGACGCTGCCCTGCGCGCCTACGGAGACGTATTACAGCAAATCCCTGGCAGCCGGGTACGAATACGATTCCCTGAAATTCATGGACCGCCTGCGCGGTTACCAGATCCCTACCAAAAAAGAAGGCGGTACCAAGACCCTTCGCCTGCTGGTCAACAGCGATGACTCCGCCCGGGTAAAAATCGCCCGCAGCATCGCGGCGACTTTGACGGACCTGGGCCTGCCCTGCACAACCATGGAGCGCTCCAGCACCGTCTATAAAAACAACCTGTATAACGGTGACTTCGACATTTATCTGGGTCTGACCCGGCTGTCCGCCAATATGGACCTGACGGAATTCTTCCGGCCCTATGGTGAGATCGGCAGCCGGGGCGGCCTGGCCAATGACACCCTCTACGCCATGTGCCTGAGTGCCCTGGAAGACAGCGGCAACTATTATAACCTGTACAAAAAGCTGACTGAGGACGGCCGGATGATCCCGGTTATGTTTGGCTACTACGCCGTTTATGCCCAGCGGGGCCTGATGCCGAACTTGAATCCCTCCCGGGACAATGTGTTCTATTATTCCATGGGCAAAACCATGGACGGTATCCGGATGGAGACAGAGACAGAATAAATACCGGATGATGCTTTCACCTGTCGATAAATTGCTATGCTGCCTTTACCTGGCACATAAGCCGCAATTTACCATATAACCCCACACGGATCATTTTACGAAAGGACGAGAATCATGAAAAGAATCATCGCACTGACCCTGGCACTGGCCCTGCTGCTGTGTGGCTGCGGCAATCAGACGCAGACCCCCGAGACCACCGCTGCGGACGCCCCCTCTGAGGCTCCTGCTGTGACCACTGCTCCCACCGAGCCGGCCACCGAACCCGTGACAGAGCCGGCCACCGAGCCCGCCCCCGTCTATTTTAACCCCCTGAACGGAGAGATCCTGGACGAGCCTTTTACCGGCCGGATCTTCGCCAATACCATCAGCAATATCCCCGGCGCCATCCCCCATGTGGGCGTAAATGACGCCGATATCCTGATGGAAATGTATGTAAACGGCTCCATTGTCCGCTGTCTGGCCCTGTTCACCGATATTTCCGGTGTGGAAGCTATCGGTTCCACCCGCTCCACCCGGCTGATGTTCAACGACATCGCACAGCACTATGACGCCATCCTGAGCCACGCTGGCGGCTCCGACCAGGCCCTGGGCGACGCCAGAGACCGGGGCATCGACAACTTCAACATTGATGCCTGGGTGGTCGCCTCCACCGGCGCCTCCTTCCGTGACGAAGAGCGGGACAAGAGCCTTGGCTGGGAGCACTGCCTGATGGGCATTGGCTCTGGCATTATGGCCTATGCCGAGTCCCAGGGTATGTCGCTGACCCAGCCTGCGGATAAGGACTACTGCCTGACCTTCACCGAAGACGGCACACCTGCGGACGGGGAAACGGCAGAGAAGATCACCATCACCCTGACCTACAACCAGGCCAAGAAGGAAACCATTATGGAGTACGATCCCTCCCTGGACAAATATGTCTACAACCAGTATGGCGCGGCCATGGCTGACGGAACCACCGGAGAGCCTGAGGCCTTCCAGAATGTGATCGTCATGTATACCAGCATCCACATGAACGGCATCTACCACGAGGCCGATTTCCTGGCCGGCGGTACAGGCTACTTCGCCTGCGGCGGTAAGCTGGTTCCCATCACCTGGACCTGCGACGGCGATGACGTTCCCTTCCGGTTCCTGACCGAGGATGGCGAACAGCTGAACCTGGGCATGGGCAATACCTATATTGCCATCTGTACCGCAGAATCCCCCGTTGTCTGGGAGGCGGCTGAGCCGGCTGCCGAGACTGTGGCCGAAACCACAGCAGAATAAAACGAAAAAACCGGAAAGGATCACCTTTCCGGTTTTTTGGTGCTGATACACGGCAACATCCAAGGAAGATCATAATGCGACCGTTTTCGTGGTTTTCTATCTCGAAAATCACTCTCTCAGGAAATATTGGCAGAAAAAGTATGTTTTTAATTCCGATACGCCTTTCCGCAATCAGAGGTTCCCCAAGGAATTGCGGTATTCATTGGCACTCATGCCAACCAGTTTTTTGAAGGTCCTGGCAAAATGCGCGGTGTCCGCGTATCCCACCATCTCGCTGATCTCCCCGATTTTCAGCTTGGGGTCCGCCAGCAGTTCCTTTGCCCGGTTGATGCGGATGGCGTTGAGAATGTCGTAAAAGCTCTTTCCCGCATACCGGTTCAGCAGCTTGGAAAGGTGCCACTGGGAGACATAGCAGCAGTCGGCCACCGTTTGCAGCGCCAGCTTCTGCTGGTAGTTCTTCTCCATGTAGTTCAGGGCTTGGTTGACAATAAAGCTGCCGGCATGCTGGCTGTGTTCATCCTCCGTATCGGCCACGGTATTCTTGTCCAGATGCTCCACCATAGTCTGCAGGGCTTCCTTGATGTCGTCCATTTTGGAGGGCTTCAGCAGAAAACGGGTGACGCCCAGCCGGATGGCCTCCTGAGCAAACGTAAAGTCCCGGTAGCCCGTCAGAATGGCTACCTGCATATCCGGAAATTCACTGCGCAGGCCCGCTACCATGGACAGTCCATCCCGTCCCGGCATACGGATATCGGTAAAGAGAATATGGGGCCGAAGCTTCTTTATCAGCTCGGCGCCTTCCTCCGCGTCGCTGGCGGTTCCCACCACCTGGCAGTTGTAGTCCGCCCAGGGAACCACCCGGCGCAGGCCCTCTACGATTCTGTTTTCGTCGTCAATCAATAAAACCCGGTACATTATCCCACTCCCTTTATCTTTATCATACCGCGGTGAAGATAAAAAATCAACTGTTTTGGGCTTTCATCAATTCAGACGGATTGCAGATTCCACCGCCTCGGCAGCGGTCATGCGGTCGGTAACCACCTTCTGGATATTGGCGAAAAGCTCACTTTTGGCTTCGCCGGAAATGGCGTCCTGCACCGCGCCCACAACGCCGGTAATATGGACATTGGCATCCGCGGCGGACTGCTGGATGGTATTCAGGCCCGCGGTTTCGGTGCCGTTGACCAGAGCTGTCACCTCGGTGGTAACGAAGGTGCTCAAAACCTCCTCGGAGGTCATATGAAAGACAAATTCCACGGCGGCCTCCCGTTTGGCAGGGTCGTCCCAGGCTTTGCGGGTAATGAAATATCCCATGGAAATGCCGCCGATGGCGTCGGAGGCGGGCCGCTCCCCCTTCCCGGGCACGTAGGAAACCACATAGTCCTCCAGGCTTTGGGGGTAATTCTTGGTAAAATAGCCCACCTTCCAGGAGCCGTCCAGCAGGAAGGCCGCCTTGCCGTCGCCGAACATGGCTACCGTTTCCGCATCGGTGGCTGTCAGGGTATTGTCCGGGAAATACCCGGCCTGGTACAGCGCCTTGATGTCCTCCAGGGCGGCGATCCACTTTTGGGAAACTTCATCCTCCACCAGCCGGCCCTCGGAATCCACGGTGGGAATCTCCAGATGGTTGGAAATGGAACCGTTGTTCATAACGGCAAACTCAAACCAATAATGGGGAATCTCAAACAGGGAGCAGGCGATGGGGATGTAACCCGCCGCCTTGATGGTTTCACAGTCGGAAAGGAACTGATCCCATGTATAATCGGGTCCGGGAACGGTTATCCCGCAGGCATCCAGCACCGGCTTGTTCACGAACATGGTCTCCCAATAGCCCGAGGAAGGAACCGCATAGTGCCTGCCATCGGAGGCCACAGCCATCATGGACTGCTTCATGTTGGTGGCATAGTCGGGATATTCCTGACGGATCTCTTCAATGGAAACCACTTTGCCGGCGTTGATAAAGGGATCGGCGTCGGCATTGGTAAAATAAAACAGCACGTCCGGCTCCGACCCGGTCATGAAATCCGTCAAAATCTTGTTTTTCCACTCCTCGTTGGACACGGCGGAGCCGTCGTTGATCCGGTTGCCGGTGGCCGCCTCATAGGAGGCGACAGCGGCCATATAATTTCTGCGGTTGCCGTCATCTCCGCCGTAGGAGGTGACGACGTTCAGGGTGACCCCGGTATCGGTACTGTCCGTTACCGCGTTTTCCCCGTCCGCGCCGCAGGCACTCAGGCTGATACACAGCCCGGCCGCCAGCAGCAATGCTGTGATTCGCTTCATGGCATTTTCTCCTTCCATGTTCTTCCGGCGGGTCAGACCGGAAAACAAATTCTGGCAAGAATGGTTCCGGTACCGGTTTCCGTCATGTCCAGACTTGCCTGTTCTGCGTAGATCAGCCGCAGCCGCTGGTGGACATTCCGCAGACCCACCTGGTTTCCCTCCGGGGAGGTATCTGACAGAAGGGCGCGAATGTTCTTCCGGTCCTCTTCGGTCATGGTTCCGTCGTGCTCCACTTCCAAAACCATCTGCGCTTCCCTCCGGTAGGCCCGGACCCAGAGGCTTCCGCCGTGGCGGGTGGTGATATCGTGCTCCACCGCGTTCTCCACAATGGGCTGCAAAATCAGCCGTGGGATGCGCTGCTCCAAAATCGACTGGTCGATCTGTTTGTATACATGGAAGCCGTCCCCCAACCGTTCCTGAATGATATATAGGTAGGCATCCACATAGCCAAGCTCCTCTTTCAGCGGGATCTGATTCCGCCCATCCCGGTCCAGGGCCGCGTCCAGCATGGTGGACAGGGCCTCAATCATGGCGCTGACCCGCTCGTTATCTGCCAGACGGGCTTCCCAGTTGATGATCTCCAGGGTGTTGTTGAGAAAATGGGGATTGATCTGGGATTGCAGGGCCTTGATCTGTGCCCGCTGGGTGGCCTGCTGCTCCAGATAGGACTGCTCAAACTGGTTTTTCAGCTCCGTGGACATTTCGTTGAAGTGGGTATAAAGTTTTTCAAATTCCATATTGGGGGGCCGCTTTGTGATCTGATAGCCCCGTTCCCCGGCCTGTACCCGCACATTGGCCTGAGCCAAAATCTGCATTGGGGCACTCACATGGCGGGTAAACAGCACAATCACCACGATCAGCAGCGGCAGAACCAGCAGGGCAACCACCGCCACCGCCCAGCGCAGCCAGGGATTGTCCTCCCACAGGTTATATTCCGCCGTTCTGGCTGTCACCGAAAAGGAATAGGCGTCCACCGGGGCGGAAAAGGCCATCTGATTTACCTGGTCATCCTGCTGGGATGGCTCCACAAGATGCCCCTGGGAGTCGATTTGGAACAGGCAGTCCCCAAGGGTGATCTGCACATCGCTGACCATGCTCAGGGCATCCAACGGGCCGAAGATCAGACCGGCATCCAGCATCATCACCACGGTGGCGTAAGCGGTAAAGCCGCTGTCCAGCAGGTTCCGGGCCATGTATAGCTCGCCGTCCAGCAGAAGGAACCGGATGGCCGTATCCGCGTCTGCCATTGCTTCCAAAATGGTATCCGTATGGTTACGGAATGCCAGGGTTACTTCATATCCGGTGGCATCGCTGCCAAGGACGTAGGGCTGGGCGATCCGGTCATCCCAGAAGCTGATAAATACCGCTTTATATTTTTCATCCCGGGAAAAGCGTTGGTTCAAGTAATCATTGGCGGCACGGTACAGCTGCACGCCGTGGCCCTCCTGCAGGTATTCCCGGTAGGAGCTGCGGACAACACCGTCATAGGATACCATCTTGGAATCGTCCACCGCGTCCTGCAGGCGCATCTGCACCTGGCCAATTGCGTTTTCCGCCGCGGCGTTGATCTTCTGCTGAACGGACTGCTGGTAGCTGCTGCCCAGAAGCACCGCCGCCAGGGCCACCACGATCAGGATCGGCACCAGCCAGCATATTACAATGGTTGTCATCAGTCCTACTTTTAGGGACATCTTTGGTCTTGTCATAATTCCACCTGCCTTCTCCTGACGCCATTATAACACATTCGGAGGAAAAAGGAAATTGGAAAAAGGACCTGCCCGCCCGGGCAGGTCCTGCTTTCCCATTATAGTCCCAGCGCTTCCCGCCAGATCCTGAGATATTCCTTCGGCTGGGCGGGAGTATTTCCCTCCGCGGCCATCCGCAGCAATGGCTCCGTGCCGGAGAACCGGCAAATGACCCAGCTTCCATCTTTGAAATAGACCTTGCAGCCATCCTCCCGGCTGACCTTCTCCACGGCCGTGCCGAAATCCGGCAGTTCCATCCGGACAAACAGCGCTTCCTGCAGCTCCTGCTTCCGGGCGTTGGTCATGGTAAAGTCGGCGTCCTCGTAATGCAGCTTTCCGTATTTTTGGGTGATCTCCTGGTAGAGCTGGGAAACGGATTTGCCCGTGACGGCCAGCATTTCCACCAGAAGCGCGGCGGCGTAAATTCCATCCTTGCCCGCAATGTGTCCCCGGACGGCCAAGCCGCCGGAGGATTCACCGCCGATGATGGCGTTGGTTTCCGCCATTTTGGCGGAAATGTGCTTAAAGCCCACCGGAACCTCATAGCAGGTTTCTCCCAGGTCCTGTGCCATCCGGTCCAGCAGATGGGTGGTGGAGTTGTTCCGGACGCAGGGGCCGGTCCATCCCCGGTATTTCACCAGATAGTAATACAGCAGCACCAGCAGCGTGTTGGGATGGAGGTATTCTCCCTTTTCGTCAATGACGCCAAGGCGGTCCGCGTCTCCGTCGGTGGCAACGCCGAGATTGCACCGGTTGTCCACCACATAGTTGGACAACAGCTTCAGCGCGTCTGCGCTGGGGGCGGGCATTTTGCCGCCGAACAGGGTGTCGTGCTGCTCGTGGATCATGTCCACGTCACAGCGGCAGGTCAGCAGAATGGTCCGCAGGCAGCTCTGGCTGACGCCGTACATGGGATCGATGGCGATGCGCAGGCGGGAACGCTTGATCTTGGACACATCCACCACCTGGAGAATGCTGTCAATGTATTCATTGAATGGGTAGGCTTCCTGGATGATTCCGGCGGCAAAGGCCTGGTCGTAGTCCATGGAGGGGATGTCTTCCGGACGGATCAGGGCAATCTGCTCCTCGATCTTCTGTGTGACGGTCTGATCCGCGTCCCGGCCGCCGGCTGTAAACACTTTGATGCCGTTGTAAATCGCCGGATTGTGGCTTGCCGTAATGGCCATGCCGTAGGGCAGTTCCATCTGCTTCACCGTGAACATGATCAGCGGTGTCGGCGAGGAACGGTTTACCACCAGCGGCTTGAAGCCATAGCCGGCCAGCACCTCCGCCGCCCAGTGGGCGGACTCCTTGGACAGAAAACGCCGGTCATAGCCTACGCAGATCGAGGCGCCCCCATATCCCTCCAGCTGCATCAGTTTGCACAGGCCGGCAACCACCAGCCGGATATTTGCCTTGGTGAATTCATCCGCAATGACGGCTCTCCAGCCGCCGGTTCCGAATTTGACCATTCCATTCGCTCCTCTCTCTTTTTCAGCCCATAATGACTTCTACCTGACATACACTGCCCGCCGGCAGGATGGGAAGCCTTTCCACCTTTTCTCCATTCACGTGAATGGAAGAAACGCCCTTTTCCACACCGTTGGGATTTGTCACATGAATACGGTATTCCGCGCCCCGCCATTTGCGGTTGACGGAGAATTCCTTCCAGTCCGCGGGAATACAGGGATCCACCACCATACCGTCGAAATCCGGCCGGATGCCCAGCAGATACTGGGTGGCCGCATAGTAAGCCCACCCGGCCGAGCCGGTCATGAACGGATGCCTTGCTCGGCCGAAGGCGGTGTGGTCCCGGCCCACCACAAACTGGCAGTAGGAATACGGCTCCGATTCCCGCACTTCGATTTTGTCATTCTGCAGCGCGGGGCAAAGGGCGTTATAGAACTTCATGGCCCGGCTGCCCCGTCCCAGCACCGCTTCCGCGCACCAGGCCCAGGGATTGGGATGGCTGAATATGGCGCCGTTCTCCTTCAGGCCGGGGTAGACCCGGGTGACAAAGCCGATGCTGTCATCCACCGTCTCAAAGCAGGGGGCGTTGAGCATCAGGCCATATTCTGTGAACAGGTATTCGTCCACGCTGTCCATAGCGGAAATGCCATGGGCCTGGCCGGCAACGCCGCTGAGCACCGCCCAGGTGTTGCATTCCATATGGACCTTGCCTTCGGTATCGTTCTGGGTGCCGATTTTCCGGTTGTCCGCAGTGATGCCCCGGATGTACCATTTGCCGTCCCACAGGACCCGCTCGGAGGTCTCCTTGACGGTTTTGCCAATTTCTTCGTAGTGGGCGGCGTCTTCCGTTCTTCCCAGCTTTTTCGCCAGGGCCACAAAATTGCCGATGGCCCAGTAGTGCAGGAAGCTGACCATGGCGCTTTCTCCGCCGCCTAAGTTCAGGCAGTCATTCCAGTCCGCCCGCAGGCCCTTGCAGATGCCGTTGCGGCCAACCTCTTTTGCGGAGAAGTCCAGAATGCGTTTCATATGCTCATAAACGGTGCCTTCGCCTCCGTCGGCGTAGGTGACCACTTCGTCCACGAAGTCCAGCTCTCCAGTCTCCCGGATGTACTGTACGATGCTGCTGACCAGCCATAGGGCGTCGTCGGCGCAGGCGTCCTTCAGGCCGTGGACGATCTGGCTCTTGTCCGGCGTGGGGACCACCGTGGGGGATTTGAAGGACTGCTGCTTTTCTTCCGGCTCAAACCATCTTGGCTCAAACAGGTGCAGGCCGTAGCCCTGTTTGGTCAGCGCCCGGAGCAGCTCCATCAGGCGGCTGCGGCATTTGGCGGGATTGGAGTGGGGCACCATCATGGCGTCTTGGGCCGTGTCCCGGTATCCCAGGCCCACCCGGCCGCCTACCTCGATAAAGGAGGTGAACCGGGAGAACATGACATTGATCTCGCTTTGGTACAGGTTCCAGATATTCAGCTCCGTGTTCATACCCTCGTTGGGGGTGGATACCTGCAGGCAGCTGAGCTTTTCCTCCCAAAATTTGGAAAGCCGCGCAAAATCTTCATCGACTCTGGCTTCGGTATACTTCTCCCGCATTTTCTGGCCGGCGGCGAGACCGCCTTCGCCCAGCAGGTAGATCAGCCGCGCTTCCTCACCGGGCTGCAGCTCTATGATTTTTTTCAGGCAGCCGCAGTGGTTGCCGCCCTTTTCAAAGGTAGCGCCACACTTGCCCGTTTCCACAACGATGGGGTTGCGTTCGGTGCGGTAAGGACCGATGAACTTGTCCCGCAGGCAGTCAAAACCGTCGGGGGTAAAGTTGGAAGTGAAGAACTGGTAGCCGTCTTCTTCATAGTAAAGGTCATGCTCGATCACGCCATCGGCATACCGGCTGCCAGCCGCATACAGGCTCATCTGGAAATTCTGGTTGTCCATGTTGATGTGGTGGAAGCTGAATTCCAGGTAGGAATACACCGACAGCCTCCGCTTTTTCCCGGAATCATTGCGAAGCTTCACATCCCAGATTTCCACCGGATCGTCCATGGCCACAAACAGCGTCTGCTCGGCGTCGATACCGCTGTAATCACAGTGGTATTTGCTGTAGCTCAGGCCATGGCGGCAGGAATAATGTTCCTTGGGCTTTCCCACAGGCTGCCAGGAAATTGTCCAGTAGTCCCCGGTCTCGTCATCGCGCAGGTATACATAATGTCCGGGGCCGTCCATGGGAACGCCGTTAGGCCGGAAACGGGTGATCCGGTGATACTCAGGAGACTTGTAAAGCAAATAGCCCCCGGCGGTATGGTTGAAAACGCCGTACATATCCTTCAGGCCGATGTAGTTGGTCCAGGAAACAGGCACATCGACACGGTCGATTACATATTCCCGGTGTACGTTGTCAAAATATCCATAACGCATAGAGTTACCTCCTACATATTTAGGCAATATTATCAATTTAAGTATACCGAAAGACGGACGCTTTGAAAATGCCTAAAAATGTACCTTCTTGTCTGTCGTTGCACTTTTTTCCAGCACAGGCAATTTTACCGGGCCGCAGAGCGCGAAAAGCGCTGTTTTGATAAAAGGAAATGCGGCACGCTGAGCACGTGCCGCATGAAAATTACAGTTTGCTGTACGCCACAGCGGTTTGCGCCGCGACCTTTGCGTTGTTGTACACCAGCCGGATGTTGGAAGCCAGGCTGTCGCCGCCGGTCAGCTCGGACACCTTTGCCAGCAGGAAGGGGGTGGTTTCCTTGCCGTGGATGCCCTTGGCCTTGCACTCGGAGATGGCCTGGTCGATGGCCGCGTTGATGGTGTCCAAGGGCATGGCATACTCCTCGGGGATGGGGTTGGTGACCAGCATGCCGCTCTTCAGGCCCATTTCCTGGCTGGCCTTGAAGGCTGCGGCCAGTTCCTCGGGCGTGTCGATGCGGTAGTCCACACCGAAGCCGGACTGGCGGGTGTAGAAGGCGGGCAGCTCTTCGGTGCCGTAGCCGATGACGGGCACGCCCTTGGTTTCCAGGTATTCCAGGGTCAAGCCCAGGTCCAGGATGGACTTGGCGCCAGCGCAAACCACCATGACGGGGGTCTGGCCCAGCTCTTCCAGGTCGGCGGAGATGTCCATGGTGGTCTCCGCACCGCGGTGCACACCGCCGATGCCACCGGTGGCAAAGATCTTGATGCCTGCCATGTGGGCGATGATCATGGTGGTGGTAACGGTGGTGGCGCCGTCCTCACCCCGGGCGCACAGCACAGCCAGGTCCCGGCGGGAGGCCTTGTGGATGGCCTGTCCCTTCTTGCCGAAGTACTCGATCTCCTCGGGAGTAAGGCCGGCCTTCAGGCGGCCGCCGATGATGGCGATGGTAGCGGGCACGGCACCGTTTTCCCGGATGATGCGCTCCACGTTCAAAGCGGTCTGCACATTCTGGGGATAGGGCATACCATGGGAGATGATGGTGGACTCCAGGGCCACCACGGGCTTGCCCTCGGCAACGGCGGCGGCAACCTCGGGATTGACGTCAAGGTATTTGTTCATGTTCATAAAAAATCACGTTCCTTTACTTGATTTTTAGTTTTTGAATTGTTCCATTCTGTGCTTCAGCGCTTCCGTGGACATGGCGGGATTGATGGTCTCCCCGGATTCCATGGCGATGGAACTGGCGGCCAGGCCCGCCCGGGCGGTGGCTTCCAGATCGCTGCCCTGCAGATAGGCCCAGACCAGCGCGGCCATGAAGGCGTCGCCGCAGCCGGTGGTGTTCACCATGCGGCCAGGGATGTTGGGCAGCCACAGCCGGTGGGAACCCATGGCGGCGTAAACGCCGTCCGCCCCCAGGGAAATGAACATCCGGTGAAGGCCCAGTTCCGTCAGCTTATCCGCCGCTTTGGCCACGTCCTCTTTGCTTTCAATCTTCACACCGGATAATAGCTCCGCTTCCAGTTTATTTGGCTTCAATGTGTGGATTTTATGCAGAATGGGCCGCAGCTTTTCTGCTTTGGCCGTAGAAACAGGGTCTACAAACAAAGGGCAGGTGCAGTTTTCCGCCAGATACCGCAAAGATTCCGCCGGGATGTTGGCATCCGCCACCACCACCTGGGCGTTTTGCAAAACCGTCAGATTGGCAGATAAATAGGCGGGCGTGATCTTCTCACAGACCGCCATGTCGGAAACGGCCAGAACCATCTCACCGTCCGGCGCGGTCAGATAGAGGTAGGTAGAGGTCGCGGCGCCGGGGATCCGCAGGGCATGGCTCATATCGATGCCCAGCTCCGAGCAGGATGCGCCCACCCGTTCGCCGTTCAGGTCGTCGCCGCAGGCTGTCAGCAGCCGCACATCCACCCCCATCAGGCTCATGTTGTGGGCGATATTCCGTCCCACGCCGCCGAGGCTCATGGTCACCACACCGGGGTTGGAATCCGCCGCTACCAGCGGGGCCAGGGAACGTCCGCCAATGTCCACATTGACGCCGCCCACCACAACGGTATAGCTGCCGCTGCGCAGGACGTAGCCCTTCCCGGCAATGCAGCCCTTTTTGATCAGGTTGGAAATATGCACTGCCGCCGAGGACCGGGTGATGCCGAGCTTGTCCGCAATCTGCTGCTGAGAGAGCATGGGGTTTGCTTCGATGAGCTGCAAAATCTGCCGTTCCCGCTGTGTCATGGTGTTCCCTCCTGAGGATGGGTTGTTTTTAAGCATGTGCTTATTATATAAGCATTTGCTGTGTACGTCAATAGGGAAAGCGGCATTTTCTTCTATTTTTTCCGGAAAGCAATTTCCGCCGGGAAACGGTTCCCGGCGGAAAAATGGGGCTTTACGCACCGCCCGGAAGGCCCAGGGCGGCGGTTACCAGAATGCCCAGATTGTCCCGGTAGATTTCCTCAAATTGGGTAATGGGCAGAGGGTTGCTTCCGGAGCCTGCCTCGATGGTATAGCCGGGGCGGCGAAAATTCTGGATGAACCAATCCTTGTATCCGGCGAAGCTGGAGGTGTAAGGAACCTCCGCAAGGGCGTAGCCGCTGAGACGGGCAAATTCCTCCCCCAGCTCCCTGGCTCCGGGAACCTCATAGTCCTGGAACTGCCAGAAGATGACCTTCCCCTGGGTGTGGTAGGCCAGCACCAGCGTGGGATCGATCCGCTCGGTGTATTCTGCCAGGGCGATGGATTCCCGCTGGTTCAGCGGTGCCCGGCCCACATAGTCCCGGGGACCGGGCTTGGTATAGCCCTGGGAGAATTTGATCTCCCTGGCCTGAAGCCACCCGGCGGGATACTGCAGGTTCAGGTCTACCCCCAGCAGGTTGGCCTTCCAGCCGTCGGGGAAGGGAATGTCGGGGTAATTGTCCGCCATGCGGTGGGCGGTTTCGTATTCCAGCGTTCCCGTCTCAATGGCGCCGGTGACCAGGTCCACCCCGTCGGGATCCACCATGGGAACGGCGTAGATGGTGGCGGCCTTTACGATGTTTTGGGCTTCCACGCCGTAGAGCGTCCCGCCGCTTTGCACCGCTTCCGCCAGCTCCTCCACAAATTTCAGCAGCACGGGGGCGGTGATCCATTCATTGGCGTGGTGGGCGGCGGTGTACAGGACCCGCCGCTCCCCATCGCCGAGCATCAGCGCCAGGACGGGACGGCCGAAGGCCGTGGTGGTCAGAACTTCGGTACGTAAAAAGGGATAGGCTTGGGCAAGCGAGCGAATGCTTTCCTCGCACAGGGCGGAGGTCATAGGTGTATCCGTTGGCACAATAGACAAAAAATCACCTCTGATTATGGTATGTGCAATGGGGAAAGAAAGTGCGGATCGGCTTGACTTTTTCCCGGATATAAAGTATGATTAGTATAACCAATCATACTTACAGGAGGAACAGCCATGAAAGGTCCGGAGGGAAAATACGCTTGGATGGTCAAAATCGGAGAAAAAGGACAGTTCGTCATTCCCAAGGAGGCCCGGGACATCTTCGGCCTGCACCCCGGCCAGACCATTCTGGTGCTGGCCGATGAAGCAAAGGGCATTGCCATTCCGCCGAAGGCACTGGCGGACAAGTATTTTGCGCAGATGTTTCAGGAAATCGGCGGGGAGGAATAGTATGAGCCGCATCGTCTTTTTCTGTATCCCCGCCCATGGCCATACCAATCCCACCCTGGAAGTTGTCCGGGAGCTGGTGTCCCGGGGGCATGAGGTGCTGTACTATTCCTACCGCATGTTTCAGGAAAAAATCGAAGCTGCCGGAGCGGTTTTTGTGGCCTGCGACGAATTTGACGCGGAGCGGCACCTGACGCCCCGGGAAGGGACTAGGATCGGCTCCGATTTGGCGCTGTCCACCCGGGTGCTGGTGGATACCACCCTGGCTCTGGACGAAATGGTCTGCGCCGGGATGACGCGTCTGCGGCCGGACTGCATCGTGGCGGATTCCATGGCGGTGTGGGGCAAGGCTGTGGCGATGAAGCTGGGCATCCCCTTCGTCTGCTCCACCACCACCTTCGCCTTCAATCAATATTCCGCCAAAATCATGAAAAGGAGCGTAAAAGAGCTGTTTTCCATGGTCTTCTCCATGAGCGCGGTGAACAGGCAGATCAAGCGCCTGCAGGAAAGGGGCTATCCCGTGAAAAGCATCCTGGACATCATCGCCAGCGACGACCGGACGGATACCATCGTCTACACCTCGCCCCAGTTCCAGCCCTGTGCGGAGACCTTTTCCGGTAAGTATGCCTTCGTGGGGCCTTCCATCCGTCCCGCCGCGGGGAAGGTGGAAAAGGCACGGGACAAGCTGGTGTACATTTCCATGGGTACGGTGAACAACGACCTGCTGCCCCTGTACCGCAGCTGCATAGACGCCCTGAAGGACACGCCCTGGCAGGTGATCCTCTCCGTGGGACAGCAGGTGGATATTGCCGGCTTTGGGCCCCTGCCGGAGGGAATCACCGTCTATCCTTCGGTGGACCAGATCGCGGTGCTGGAACAGGCGGATGCCTTTGTATCCCACTGCGGCATGAACAGCACCAGTGAGAGCCTGTATTTTGGAGTCCCTCTGGTGATGCTGCCAAGGACCACGGAGCAGGGCGGCGTAGCCGCCCGGGTTGAGGCACTGGGAGCGGGAATCCATCTGAAATCGGCCACCCCCCAGGCCATCCGGGAAGCCGTCAGAAAGGTTTTGGAAGAACCCGCCTACCGGGAAAACGCCGCCCGCATTGCCGAAGGCTTCCGGTCATGCCCCGGCGCGAAGGGCGCGGCGGATAAGATCGAAAGCTGCTGTAAAGGCTAGACGCCCTGCCCTTGGCCCCCGGAATTGCACATTGTGTATTTTCGTGCCATCATGCAGGAAATTAGCAAAACAGGAGGAAAGATATGGTCATTCTCATTGCAGGCGCGTCTCATACGGGCAAGACGTGCCTGGCGCAGAAGCTGCTGGAAACCCATCACTACCCCTATCTCTCCATGGACCATTTAAAAATGGGCCTGATCCGCAGTGGAAAAACATCTTTGACGGTGTACGATGATGAGAGCCTGACGGATGAACTTTGGCCCATTGTCCGGGAGATGGTCAAGACTGCCATTGAAAATAGGCAGAATCTGGTGGTAGAGGGGTGCTATATTCCCTTTACCTGGCGGGAGGACTTCGGCGGAGAATATCTCAGCGAGATCCGCTGCCGCTGGCTGGTGATGACACCGGAATACATTCAAACACATTTTGACGACATCCGAAGGTATGCCAACGCCATTGAGACCCGGTTGGAGGATTCCCGGCTGAGCCCTGAGCAGCTGGTCCGGGAGAATGTCCGGAATCTGGAACTGTGCGAAAAATACGGCTGTGATTATCTTTTGGTGGACGAAGCATACCGCGTTGATCCCGGGTGTTTTTTCGGGGAATTTACAGCGGAGGAAACCCGATGAGAATTGTGAAGCGTTACCGAAACAACGAAACGCTCCGCCGGAGCTTTAATGCCCTGGCGGAGGAAACTTTCGGTCTGAGTTTTGAGAATTGGTACCAAATGGGCTTCTGGGGCGGTGATTACGAGCCTTACTCTGTGGTCACCGGCGGCAGGGTGGTGGCCAACGTGTCCCTAAACCGGACGGATATGGTCATCAATGGACAGCGCAGGCGCCTGTACCAGCTGGGGACGGTGATGACGGCCAAAGAATACCGCCGCCGGGGCTATATCCGGGCCATTATGGAGCAGATTGAAAAGGATACCGCAGACGCCGATGGCGTGTACCTGTTCGCCAATGACAGTGTGCTGGATTTCTATCCAAAATTCGGTTTTACACCGGAAAAAGAGTATGTTTACAGCAAAATCCTTTCCCAAACCGGCCCTTGCCGCATGGAAAGGATTTCCATGGATGTACCGGAAAACAGGGAGAAGCTGCGCCGCGCCATACTGGAGAGCACCTTCCCTGCCGCCTGCTATATGACGGGCAATCCCGGGCTGATTTTCTTCTATGCGGCGCAGTTTCTGCGGGAGTGCGTCTACTATAACGGTGCGTTGGATACCTGGGCCATTGGCGAATGGGATGGCGGGGAGCTGCTGCTTCACAATGTCTTTTCCTCCCGGGACATCCTTCTGGAGGACGTGCTGAAAAGCTTTGGCAGCGGCGTGAAAAAGGTGAGCCTGGGCTTTGCCCCGGCGGATACGGCGGGTTTTGACTGCCGGGAATATAAGGAAGCGGACACCACCTTTTTTGTAAAAGGAGAGGCATTTGCGGATTTTGCCCGGAACAGGCTGCGGATTCCCAGCCTGTCTCATGCGTAAGAAAGCCCATCGGGAATCCCGATGGGCCTGCCTTACCGGCTGCAATAGATTTTAATGGCCTGCAGGGCGAATTGCGCGGTGCCTGCTCCGCCTTCGGCGTCGATGTTTTCGGTCATACTGCCGCCGCCGGCGTACATTTCGCCGATCTTGGTTAAAATCTGCGGGGTACAGGTGTAGAAATGCTCCGTAAAAAACGCCTGCAATTCCCTTACCCAGTCCTGGACGGCGACGCTGTCCGGGGCCTGGTCCTTCATGGCGCCCAGCCGGACAAAGAAGTCCATTATTTGCCGGGCAAGGGCGCTTTCCTGCTCCTGGGTACGGTTTTTGCTCTTTTCCGTAAATTCCCGGTAGGCGTCCGTCTTGCCCCACAGGGCCTTTGCCTGGGTGCTGTAATCGTCGATTTTCCTTACATCAAATCCGTCAAGATGCAAATCTCTCACTCCAATCCATTGAATTCCTACGGCCAGGTGAATCAGGTTCTGCAGATGGACCCTCTTGGCCTTCAGAAGTTCGATCTGCTTTTCCAATACCCGGTTCCGGTCAAAATCCGGCGCGTCCAGAATCCCCTTGATGTCTCTCAGGGGGAATCCGATTTCCCGGAAGAGCAGGATGAGATACAGCCGTTCCAGCGCTTTGTCATCGTATAGCCGGTAGCCCGCTTCCGTCACGCGCGTAGGCTTCAGCAGGCCAATGGCATCATAGTGGTGCAGTGTGCGCACACTGACACCGGTCAGGCGAGCGGTTTGTGTTACGGTTTTCATGGTGTTTCCCTCCTGTCTATTGGGATTATAAGCCATGACGTAAGGGGAGAGTCAAGAGGAAAATCAAAAAATCCGCAAAAAAATCCGCTCCCAAGGGAGCGTGCCAAAAAGAAATAACCCTCGATCAGTTCCAAGCCTTTGGTAACTGTCGAGGGTTATTTCATGGGGAAGGTGGGTTCAATCATTGGGTAACCTCGCTTTCTTAGACTGGACGCTGCTTTCTCTTGCTTCTGAATTGCTCCCGTTTCAATTCCTGTATTATAGGTCCTTAGAAATTTATGTAATCGGAAGAGGTTGGAAAGCACGTCTTTCGATTCCGTTTTTCATGGGAATCTTCGGTGAACTAGATCATTGGTATCACCTCTTTGTATAAATATTATAGCGGAAAATTTTCTGTTTTTCAAGACGGAAACTTCCATAAAAAAGTTTGGTAAAATCCGTATAAAATGGAGAAAACAGAAACTTGGAAAGAAAAACAATTGACAGCCGTAAGAAACTGTGATATGCTGAATTTGTTGGGGCGGCTGAAAAAGCTGCCCTTATCTGCTTTCAGGAGGTGCGCTTATGCTGTGGAATGCCGAAAACGGAAACATCCCTTTCCCGGATACGGACATGGATTACGTCCGTTTTGGAACCGGAGAAAAAATACTGGTTATGCTTCCCGGTCTGGGAGACGGCCTGCGCACGGTGAAAGGCACCGCCCTGCCTGTAGCGCTGATGTACCGGATGTTCGCGAAGGAATACACCGTCTATGGTTTCAGCCGTAAAAACCGCCTGACCGAGGGTTACACCACCCGGGATATGGCACGGGATCAAAAATGGGCCATGGATGCGCTGGGGATTTCCAGGGCGGATGTGCTCGGCGTGTCCATGGGCGGTATGATCGCCCAGTATCTGGCCATGGATTACCCCGAAAGCGTGGGCAGGCTGGTTCTTGCGGTAACCGCGTCCCGGCCCAACCCGGTGCTGGCGGAATCCGTAACGGAATGGCTTTCCCTGGCGGAGCAGGGGGATTTTACTGCCCTGATGGACAGCAATATGCGCCGCATCTATTCCGATGCTTATTACCGCCGGAACCGCTTGGGGATCCCGCTGATAGCAAAGCTGACAAGGCCAAAATCCTATGACCGCTTTTTCGTCCAGGCCCGGGCCTGCCTGGCCCACGACACCTGGGAAGATCTTTCTCAAATTCAGGCGCCCACCCTTGTGATCGGCGGGGAACAGGACCGCACGCTGGGCGGCGAAGCGTTCCGGGAAATCGCGGCGCGGATTCCCAATGCGGAGCTGCACCTGTATGCCGAATACGGCCATGGCCTTTATGAGGAAGCGAAGGATTTTAACAGCCGTGTGTTTGCCTTTTTGCGGGATAAGCGGTGAAGAACGGGGGAACGCCTGAAGTGCACCGGCCTTGCCGTTCTCCCGGGAAACCCGGCAGGATATTGCTTTTTGAGGAAGCTCCGCTTTTTGCGGAGCTTTTTTTGAAAATCCCCCTTGACTCTCACACAGTGGCAGGCATTACAATATTTCTGAGCTCAAAAACAGATTCCGGAGGTACCCCCATGCTAAAGATCGGAGAATTTTCAAAACTGTCCAGAGTCAGCATCCGTATGCTCCGACATTATGACGAGATCGGCCTGCTGCGGCCCGTAAAGACCGACCCCGAATCCGGTTACCGCTACTACGGCGAAACCCAGCTGCCCATTGTGGGCCGGATCACATCCCTGAAAGATATGGGGTTCGGCCTTTCCGCCATTGCCGGAATTTTGGCCGACTATACCGATAAGGACATCCTGGAGCGGCACCTGCGGCTAAAGCAGGCGGAGCTTCTGGAACTTTCGGAGCAGACCGAACAGCGGCTGCGGCTCCTGGATACAGCCCTTCAGCGGCTGAGAAAGGATGACAGCACGATGCAATACGATGTAACCATAAAAACATTTCCCCGGCGCTGCGCCGCCACCGTCCGCATGACCATTCCCCACTATGAGCAGGAGGGGATGCTTTGGCAGATCCTGATGCAGGAGACCGCCGGGATGAACCTGATTCCCGACTCCCCCTGCTATGCCTGCGCGATGTTCCACGACCGGGAGTATAAAGAATCCGACGCGGATGTAGAGGTGCAGAGAACGGTGAAGGGAACTTATCCCGATACCGAGCATGTAAAATTCCGCACGCTGCCGGAGGTGACCGCGGCCTGCGCCACCTATAAGGGGCCTTATGAGCAGATCGGAGAGATCATGAATGCGGTACTCACCTGGGTCGTGGATAACGGCTATCAGTTTGACGGGCCGGCCTTCAACATCTACCACGTCAGCCCTTATGAAACGGCGGATGCCAATGAATTCGTCACGGAGGTCTGCTACCCGGTTTGGAAGAAGCAATAATACGGTTTCCGGATAAACAGGCGGCGTTCCTTTTTACCGCGCCGCTTGGCGGCGGCAAGAAATGGACCGGCTCTATTTTGGGGCGGTTCGCCGAACCGCTTAGTAGAAAATTGCAAAAAGGTGCGCCGCCGAAGCGGCGCACCCCAGTGCATAAACAGCGTTTCATATTATTGGGGGAAACAGAAAAACGCCGCATCCGGCTTTTGCACCGGATGCGGTGTTGTTTCGTAGCTTATTTCGCGAATTCCACAGCCTTGGTTTCGCGGATGACGTTGACCTTGATCTGGCCGGGGTATTCCAGCTCGGCTTCGATCTTCTTAGCAATGTCCCGGGCCAGCAGGATCATGTTGTCCTCGGAAACCACCTCGGGCTTGACCATGATCCGAACCTCCCGGCCCGCCTGAATGGCGAAAGCCTTTTCCACGCCGGGATAGGAGCCGGTAAGTTCCTCCAGCTTCTCCAGGCGGCGGATATAGTTCTCCACGTTTTCGCGGCGGGCACCGGGGCGGGCAGCGGAAATGGCGTCGGCAGCCTGCACCAGCACGGCAATGACGGTCTTGGGTTCCACGTCGCCGTGGTGGGCCTCAATGGCGTTGACGATGACGGGATTTTCCTTGTACTTCCGGGCAAGATCAGCGCCCAGCTGCACATGGCTTCCCTCCACCTCATGGTCAATGGACTTGCCCAGATCATGCAGCAGGCCGGCCCGCTTCGCCATGGCGATGTCCACGCCCAGCTCGGCAGCCATCAGGCCGGCGATGTGGGCCACCTCGATGGAGTGGTTCAGCACGTTCTGGCCGTAAGAGGTGCGGTACTTCTGGCGTCCCAGAATCTTCACAAGCTCCGGGTTCAGGTTATGCACGCCGGTCTCGTAGCAGGCCCTCTCGCCCTCCTCCCGGATGGTGCGGTCGACCTCCTTGCGGGCCTTTTCCACCATGTCCTCAATGCGGGTGGGATGGATGCGTCCGTCAACAATCAGCTTTTCCAGCGCCAGCCGGGCAATTTCCCGGCGAACGGGGTCAAAGCTGCTGACGGTGATGGCCTCCGGGGTATCGTCGATGATCAGGTCAACACCGGTGATCGTCTCCAAGGTGCGGATATTTCGGCCCTCGCGGCCAATGATGCGGCCCTTCATTTCATCGTTGGGCAGCGTCACCACGGAAACGGTGGTCTCGGCAGCGTGATCGGCGGCACAGCGCTGGATGGCGGTGGCGATGATCTCCCGGCCCTTTTCCTCGGCCTCGTCCTTCATCTGCTGCTCGATTTCCTTGATCTTCATGGCAGCCTCATGGCGGACCTCGTCCTCCACGCTCTGCAGCAGGTACTGCTTGGCCTGCTCCTGGGTCAGTTCGGAGATCTGCTCCAGAGTCTCCATCTGCTTGCGCTTGAGTTCCTCGGTCTGTGCCTGGGTCTCGCTGATCTTCTGAAGACGCTTGGACAGCTCCTCTTCCTTGCGCTCAAAGGCCTCGGTTTTCTTGTCCAGGGCAGCTTCCTTCTGTTCCAAGCGGCGCTCCTGCTTACTCAGCTCGGCGCGGCGCTCTTTGACTTCCCTGTCGTGTTCTGCGCGTGATTTATGGATCTCATCCTTGGCTTCCAGAAGCATTTCCTTTTTGCGGCTCTCACCGCTGCGGATGGCTTCGTTGATCAGGCGGGTAGCTTCCGTTTCGGCGGAGCCAATTTCCCGTTCCGCGACCTTCTTCCGGTAAACAAAGCCCAAGCCAAAGCCCAGTCCCAGGCAAACCAGAATGCCAACGATGATCATCAGAATGTGATACCATTCCATAAATGTGCAGCACACCTCCTTCTTAGTAAAAATGGGCGTAGAAGGGGTGGGCGCTTATATCCCCATGTGAAATTGTGCACGAAAACCAACCGGGCAAGCCCCGGCCGGAAATTTAGCAAAACGCCACGAGGCGTAAAACGCATACCCCGGCTCTTTCCGCCGGTTATCAATGAAACACAGTGCCCAGCTGAATACTGGGGCAGTGTACACCATACCGAATCTATTTTACAAGCATCCATCCGGATTGTCAAGGGTAAAGGTGAAAAGAATTGTACAATTTGCTGGCCAGAGTGGAGGTTTCCCAGCAGTTTTCATTGACATCCGGTCCTCCCTGTGCTAAAATGGCTTCAATAAAAAGAGGCACTGCCTGTTTTTATAAATCGTGGATCAAGCGAAGCGCTCCACCTCGGTCCCCTCTCCGTGTAAAAATAGAGGAAAAACAAAATATGCGGGCATGATGGAACTGGCAGACATGCAAGATTTAGGTTCTTGTGCAGCAATGCGTTGGGGTTCAAATCCCCATGCCCGCACCACAGGGCTCTTTCATAGAGCCCATAATATGGTTGTAATCGGTGTATTGTTAGCAGTCGCAGAAGGAACATCCGTCGCATGGCTCTCCTCACTCAGTTCGTTTGTCGGATTCTTCATGGCAATTGTTGAGTTTATGAAGGAGGAGAAAGTGAGGAAGAAAGTTTTGGTAATGGTGGGTAATGGCGTATATGGAGTGGCCTAAACCGGAACCGTTTCCAAAGCGACCGCCGTGTCAATATACTGGTTCACATGCACGCCAGACGGGGTTCGAATCCCCTACACTCCACCA
>JAUNJE010000010.1 GCA_030533415.1 Eubacteriales bacterium
TTGGAAATCGTGTAAACCCCAAAAGGGTTTCGAGGGTTCAAATCCCTCCTTCTCCGCCAAGAGAAAATCCCCGGTATTCTTTCGAGAATACCGGGATTTTTATATATTTTGCTAATTCTCTGCAAAAAAGTTGAAATATTTTTCTGCTGTAGATTTGACGTGCTCCTTTGGCCTTCCAGATTTTGGTGTCTTCACAGGCGGTTACAAATATGTTACAATAAATACGCACATGTGCCAGAATTCTACAAAAGAGGTGAACGTTATTCGAAGAATCCTGTCTCTGTTTTTTTCGTTTATTCTCGTTGCCGGCCTGTTCTGGATGGCGCCTGCGGCCAATGCCGCCACGGAAAGCTCCAAAGCCGGTGCCGTCACCACGGCCAGCGGGAATCTGAATGTCCGAAGCCAGGCATCTGCCGGCGCCAGCGTGGTTGCCTCACTGAATAAGAGCAGCTATGTCACGCTGATTTCCCAATCCGGCTCCTGGTGGAAGGTAGAGTACGCCAAGGGAAAATACGGCTATTGCCATGCCGATTACATTACCGTGGTGCAGGGCAGCCCTGTGACGGTTGCCACCCAGTCCGGCGGCCTGAATGTGCGCAGCGGTGCGGGGACCTCTTACGGGAAGGTCGCTTCCCTGAATAAGGGGGAGGTCGTGATCCAGCTGTCTGCCGCCAATGGATGGAGCAGGGTGCTGTACCATGGCACAAAAACGGGCTATGTCAGTACCCAGTACCTGTCGGGAAGCGGCGGCTATTCCGCTGTGGCGCTGAAAGTTCCCAGCTTCAAGCAGACGGACAGCAGATGGGCAAACACCACCATTGGCACCTCCGGGAAAACCTTTGCCCAAATCGGGTGCGCTACCACGGCGATTGCCATGATGGAATCCTACCGCACCGGCACGACCATTTATCCGAATGCCATGGCAAAGCAGCTGACCTATACATCCTCCGGCAGTGTCTATTGGCCCAGCCATTACACCCCGGTGACCAATGGGTCTGGGTATTTAGAGGCCGTTTACAGCAAGCTGAAGCAGGGGAAGTCCGTCCTGTTTGGCGCGCGGAACGCCGCAGGCTCCCAGCATTGGGTGGTGATCACGGGCTATACGGGCGGAACCAGCCTGACGGCTTCGGGCTTTACCATCAACGACCCCGGTTCCAATTCCCGCACCAATTTGCAGCAGCTGCTGAATGTCTATCCCACATTTTATAAATACTTCTACTATTAAGCAAAAGGGTTGGCACTTTTCGTGCCAACCCCGATTTTTTATACCTTCCGCACCATCAGAAAATCCTTCAGCAAAGTCCCATCCTCCAGGCGGATGGCATTGGGCGTTGCGGATACGGTTTCAAAGCCCATTTTTTCATATAGCCTGATTGCCCGGTGGTTGCCCTCAATGACCTCCAGCTCAAGCTGCTGCAGGCCCCAGTCTTCTGCGGTGGAGATCAGCTCCGTCATCATAGCGGTACCGATGCCAAGGCCCCAGAATTCTTGCAGCAGGGCAATACCGATAGAGCCGCGGTGACGGATCCTGCACCGGGGGCTGCGGGAGATCTGGCAGGTTCCCGCAAGCTTTCCATCTACCATACAGACGATCATCATTTTGGTTTCGGAACCGCGCATCTCCTGCAGGAAGGCTTCCTCTCTTTCGATGGGCATGGCACGTTCCTCCGGGGTGGCCAAAAGGAAAGGGGTTTCCCCGGCGGCTTTGATCAGGTATTGCAGCATTTCCTCCGCGTCAGAAACAGCAGGCGACCGCAGCAGCGCGGTTCTGCCATCTTTCAGCTTAATTTCTTTTTCTTTGAAAATCATGGTGTACGCTCCTTTACAGCAGCGGGATTCCGGCCTGCTCGCAGGCGCTGACGGTTTCCGCGTCCCAGACGCTGGACTGTACCTCGCCGATGTGGGCGCAGCCCATCATCAGCATGGCAAGCCGGGACTGGCCGATGCCGCCGCCGATGGTCAGGGGCAGTTCGTTGTTCAGGAGCATCTTGTGGAAGGGCAACTCCCGGCGGTCGTCGCAGCCCGCTTCCGTCAGCTGGCGGTCCAGAGATTCCGCGTCCACACGGATGCCCATGGAGGATACCTCCAAAGCCCGGTTGAGAACCTCGTCCCAGAAGAAAATATCACAGTTTAGGCTCCAGTCGTCATAGTCGGGGGCGCGGCCGTCGTGGGGCTTGCCGGACCGGAGCTTTCGGCCGATCTGCATGATGCAGGCGGTTTTGTGCTCCTTGACATAGGCGTTTTCCCGCTGGGCACCGGTTTCCAAGCCGGGATACATATCCTCCAGGGCCTGGGTGGTGATGAAGGAGACCTCCCGGCCCAGTTCCACCCGGAGCTGGGGAAAGCGCACATGCAGGCGGTCATTGGTGTCACAGATGGCCCGGGCAATGGCCCGGACAATGAGTTTTAAGTATTCGGAGTTCCGGTTTTCCCGGGTAATGACCTTCTCCCAGTCCCACTGGTCCACATAGATGGAGTGAACATTGTCCAGCTCCTCATCCCGGCGGATGGCGTTCATGTCGGTGTACAATCCGTTGCCCACAGTGAAATGATACCGCTTCAGGGCCAGACGCTTCCACTTTGCCAGAGAATGCACCACCTGGGCATCCTTGCCCACGGCGGGAATATCGAAGGATACAGGCCGCTCGTAGCCGTTCAGGTTGTCGTTCAGACCGGAATCACCAGTGACGAACAGGGGAGCGGAGACGCGCTTCAAATTCAGCGCCTTGGAAAACTCCTCCTGGAAGGTCTCTTTGATATAGGCAATGGCCCGCTGGGTGTCATAAGCATCCAGAACCGGCTGATAGCCCTGGGGAATGCAGATCTTGTTCATAAGACCGCCCGCCTTTCAGAAATAAAATATAGGTCCTATTGTATTCGATTTTTCCGTAAAATCAAGCCTGTTGTGAAAATTTTCCCAATGTGCTATGATATTGATAACTTTTTTTCCTGATCTATGAAATCAAACCCGCTGCCTGATGTGTATTATAGTTGAAAAGCTTTTCAAGGAGAAGACAATCATGTTGACGAATGAGCAGTTTACCAGCTACGCCCAGCGGTATATCGATACCGTCTACCGGGTAGCCTTCAACTACATAAAATCGGCGGCGGATGCGGACGATGTGACGCAAAATGTGTTCCTCAAGCTTTTGCAGGAGCGGAAGGATTTCGAAAGCGACGCCCATGTGAAAAACTGGCTGATCCGGGTGACCATCAACGAGTGCAAGAACCTGGTGCGGGCCAGATGGTGGCGCCACGAATCCTACGAGGATTACGCCGCCGCGCTGACCTTCGACAGTCCGGCCCACTCCGAGCTTTTTTACGCGGTGATGGCGCTGCCGAAGAAATACCGGGTGCCCATTTACCTGCATTATTATGAGGAATATTCCACGCAGGAGATCGCGGATATTTTGATGGTGCCGAAAAATACGGTGTGTACCCAACTGAAACGGGGCAGGGAATTGCTCAAGAAAGCTTTACAGGAGGTGGAGGAATATGTTTAAGGAAGATTATCAGGCAGCTTTTTCCAAAGTAACCGCCTCCGAGGAAACCTACAGGAGGGTAATGCAAATGACACGCAAAGAAAAAAGCCGCCGCTCCATTGGCGGTACAGCTTCCAAGCTGCTGATCGCGGCGGTTTTTATTTCGCTGCTGGCGGTGACGGCCAGCGCGGTGGTGAAAAACTGGTTTGTACCCTTTTTCTCGAAGGAAGGGGAGCTGTCCCAGGGGCAGGTGCAGTTCATTGAGCAAAACGAGCAGTACATCGGCATCAGCCAGGAGCAGAACGGCTGGACAATGGAACTGCGCTCCGCCATCAGCGACGGGACAAAGGGCTATATCATGCTGGGCGTTACGGCTCCGGCGGATGTGGATCTGACACGGTTCCTGGAAAACGAATACTATGGGCCGAGAAACGATTTTTTGCCCAAATCCGACGATGCCGCGCTAACCTGCTCGGCGGGACTGGTCGCCGATAGCGGATGCAGCTGGGAGGATGACGGCGACGGCCTGAATAATACGCTGACTTATGTGATCCATGTTACCCCGGACCCGGCATTCTGCACGGAAGATCCCTTCGGACGGGATGTGACGTGGCATATCCACTTCGAGGATATTGTCCACGGCTTCCCGGAACAGGAAACCATAGCGGAAGGCACCTGGGACTTTGATTTCTCCTTTGAGATCGATAAAAGCGAAATGGAATTCCTGACGGAGCCAAGAAAAATGCAGGCTTTGGGCTTGACAGGCGAATCAGAGGTCCAGGTGGATGTGACGGTCAATTCGATTATCCTGCGGCCCTTCGGCGCGACCGTTTATTACGGAGACGACAGTGACGAACTGGACTATAGCCGGGCAAACGTCAATTTTACGTACTTTATAGAAGGGGAGAAGCCCTGGGAAGTGGTGATGAAGGATGGCAGCCGGATTCCGCTGACTGACCGCAATGGCAACCCGGTGGAGCGGTATCGGCACCTTGAGGCGGATGTCCCCATTGTGCTGGAAAATGTGGACTATATTCTGCTGGCTGACGGCACCCAGCTTCCCGTAATTGCATCACAAGCCAAGTAAATACGAACGATAAAAAACCTTGGAAGTCCCAGAAATGGAGCTTCCAAGGTTCTTTCTTGACTTTTTAGGCGGACTGTGCCATCACCTTTTCCACGAACTGCGTTACGGTCTTCTGGTATCTCGGTGTATCCACCAGATAGCTGATGCCGTGATCGGCACCGGGGAAGGTGTGGCGCTGCACCTTTTCCGTGTTGGCCCGGTAGACCTCTTCGCTCATTTCGCAGGGGACAAAGCCGTCTGCTTCTCCGTGAATCAAAAGAATCGGCACCCTGGCGTTTTTCACGGCCCGGACGGCATCGGTTTCCTGGACATCAAAGCCGCCGTAAACCTTCGCTCCGATTACCGCAAAGGGCCAGACCAGGCCCACCGGGAGGCCCCGCTTTCCGGCAACGCTTCGGATAATGGCCTTGGGGGAGGAATAGGGGCAGTCGGCAATGATGCCCTTGACATTTTCGGGCAGCTCCAAGTCCGACGCCATCAGCACCGTGGACGCGCCCATGGAGATGCCGTAAAGGAGAATTTTCGTATCCGGCCCGAAGCGCTCCAGGGCATAGTCCACCCAGCTTAAAACATCCCAGCGCTCCTGAATGCCAAAACAGATGGTGCGGCCTTCGCTTTTTCCGTGGGCACGCTGGTCTACCAGCAGGAGATTGTGTCCCAGTTGGATGCTCAGGCCGGAGCCGCCGGAAAAATCCGTCAAACAGGAGCTTTTGTAACCATGAAAGCCGATATCCAGAGGGGCACCGTCATTGGTATGGTAGTACCGTCCGGAAAGCTTCAGCCCGTCGTGGGAAAAAATGGTAACAAATTCACAGGGACGCTCATTGAGCCGGTTATAGATTCGCTCCATTTCCTCCCGGTACGGCGCAAATTGGGGACCATTGTGGACGGGAATCCGGTCCCGGCCTTTTTTAGGGGAGAAAAATGCCACGCGGTAAGCATACCAGCTTCCCCCAAGCACAATGGCGAGAAGGACGCAAAGGATCAAAAGTAAATTCATGTCACACGCTCCGGATGTAGTTCAGCAGCTCCGGGAAGCCGCCGTGAGGATACTGGGAAATGTCAGCATTCTCTTTGTTAATCAGACAATCAGTCAGCAGGAACACCTTCATGCCGAGGGTGCCGGCAACCATATCCTCAGAGACATCGTTGCCCACCATCAGGCACACATCTGCCTTCAAATCCAGTTTGTCCAGAATTTCCCGGTAATAATCAGGATTTGGCTTGCAGTGGGAAGAATTATCATAAGTCGTGATCCATTCAAAGTCATCCGGATCCAGCCCCGCCCAGCGGACACGGCTCCGGGTAGCGGTAGGGGGAAACAGGGGATTGGTGGCCAGCACGGTGCGCAAACCCATGGATTTGATTTGCCGGATGGCTTCGGCGGCCAGGGGATTAAAGCCGCAGTCCCGGCGGACCTGCTGGAATTCCTCCCGGTAAAAGGCTTCGAACAGAGGCTCATCAACCCGTGTGTCCCTGCCGAAAAAACCGTCGCATACCCGCCAGAAAACCGCGTCATTGGTGGAGCTTCCGTCGTTTTGCACCATGGCCGCCGTACCGGCCCAAACGGCCTTGACCAGGGTTTCGGGATCATAGCCGCAGGGGGCCATCTTCTTTGCCAGCCGGGACAGATAGCTCTTTACGAAGATTTCCTGATCCATCGGGAGCAGGGTGCCGTCCAAATCGAAAAGACAAGTTGTTATCATAGTGTGACCTCGCAATGTAGATTTTCCATTATTATACAAAATCCGCCCTCCCGTTTCAACACGGAAGGGCGGATTACAGTGTAAATTTTTTGCAGTCAGCGCTTTCCCTCAGCCCAGCGAAGCAGGGCAGGGCGAATGGGCGGGGATAGCTTTTCGGGCAGGGCATCCGCCGGGAAGAAGCGCAGCTGCTCCACTTCGCTGTCCTGTTTCTTCAGTTCACCGGAGTAAGATTTACACAGGTAAACGATATCCACGTTGGATACCTCGTCACCGTTGGGGTAGACATAGTGGGTATCCTTCCCGGAGAACACGCCGAACAGCTCCAAATCTGCCGCGATCAAGCCCGTCTCTTCAAACAGCTCCCGCCGGGCGGCATCCTCCACGATTTCATCCAGCTCCACAGAGCCGCCGGCATAGCCCCAGCAGTGGTTGTCGGCACGTTTTTGCAGCAGTACTTCCCCTTGGGCATTTTCTACGATCACACTGGCGCCGACCTGCAAAAGGGGACGGTGGCCAACTACTTTCCGTAAATCCAGGATATAACCGGACATAAAATCACCTCGGTGTGGCTTCCTTACCGACTGCCATGATATCATACGGCGTGGTCTGGTAGACAAAGTAGTTCAGCCAGTTGCTGAACAGCAGATGGGCATGTCCCCGCCAGCGGACGATGGGCGCCTTGGTATCGTCGTCGCCGGGATAGTAATTGACCGGAACATGGATGGGAAGCCCCTGGTTTTTGTCCCGCAGGTATTCCTTTTCCAGAGTGTCGCCCTCGTATTCCGAGTGCCCGGTGACGAAAATCTGGCGGCCCTCCTTGTTCATAACGGCATAGACCCCGGCCTCTTCCGAGGAGGCCAGAATTTTCAGGCCGGGCACCTTCTCAATGTCCGCACGGTCAACGGTGGTGTGCCGGGAATGGGGAATCCAGAATTCATCGTCAAAGCCCCGCAGAAGGATGGCCCGCTTATAATCGGCATGGTGGGGATAGACGCCGAAGAGCTTTTCCGCAAGGGGCTTCTTTTGGATGCCATAGTGGTAGTAAAGTCCCGCCTGGGCGCCCCAGCAGATGTGGAAGGTGGAATGGACGTGGCTTTTGCTCCACTCCATGATCCGGCACAGCTCCGGCCAGTAGTCCACTTCCTCAAAGGGCATTTGCTCCACAGGCGCTCCGGTGATGACCATACCGTCAAATTTCCGGTCCTTGAGTTCGTCAAAGGTCTTATAGAAGGTGAGCAGATGCTCCTGGGGGGTGTTTTTGGATTTGTGGGTGGAGACCATCATCAGCTCCAGGTGCACCTGCAGCGGGGTGTTGCCCAGCAGGCGGCTTAATTGCGTCTCCGTGACAATCTTGGTGGGCATCAGGTTCAGCAGCACGATCTCCAGAGGACGGATGTGCTGGGTCTCCGCCCGGGTCTGCTTCATGATAAAGATATTTTCATTCTGCAAAATTCCCGCAGCGGGGAGGTCATTGGGGATCTGAATGGGCAAAGCGAAACCTCCTGATTATACGTTTTCCAGCGCCTGGCCGATATCCTCGATCAGGTCCCGGGCATTTTCCAGGCCGCAGCTCAGGCGGATCAGGTCGGCGCCAACGCCGGCGGCGTCCAGTTCGGCGTCCGTCATCTGACGGTGTGTGGAGGAGGCCGGATGGAGGCAGCAGGTACGGGAGTCGGCGACATGGGTTTCAATGGAGCCGAGCTTTAAGTGCTTCATGAACGTTTCAGCTGCCTGGCGCCCGCCATACAGCCCGAAGGAAATCACGCCGCAGGATCCGTTGGGCAGATATTTCTGGGCCAGGTCGTAATATTTGTCATCCTTCAGGCCGCAGTATTTGACCCACTTGACCTTTTCATGGCCCTGCAGGTATTCGGCGACGGCCTGGGCGTTGGCGCAGTGCTGCTTCATGCGAAAAGGCAGGCTTTCCAGGCCCAGGTTCAGGATAAAGGCATTCTGGGGGGACTGGACACAGCCAAAGTCCCGCATCAGCTGGGCGGTACACTTGGTGATGAAAGCGCCGCCGGTGCCGAAGCGTTCCGTATAAGTGACGCCGTGATAGCTGTCGTCGGGGGTGCAAAGGCCGGGGAATTTACCGGCATGCTTTGTCCAGTCAAATTTGCCGCTGTCCACAATGACGCCGCCCAGCGTAGCGCCGTGTCCGTCCATGTACTTGGTGGTGGAATGGGTGACAATATCGGCCCCCCACTGGAAGGGGCGGCAATTGACGGGGGTGGCAAAGGTGTTGTCCACGATCAGAGGGACGCCATGGGCATGGGCCGCTCTGGCGAACTTCTCGATGTCCAGCACCGTCAGGGCAGGGTTGGCAATGGTTTCGCCAAAGACGGCCTTGGTGTTGGGCCGGAAGGCGGCGTTCAGTTCCGCCTCGGTGCAGTCGGGATCAACAAAGGTGGTTTCCAGGCCCATCTTTTTCATGGTAACAGAGAACAGGTTGAAGCTGCCGCCGTAAATTGCGGAACTGGCAATGATATGGTCACCGCAGCCCGCGATGTTGAATACGGCCATAAAGTTGGCAGCCTGGCCGGAACCGGTGAGCATAGCGGCACTGCCGCCCTCCAGGGCGCAGATCTTGGCAGCCACCGCGTCACAGGTGGGGTTTGCCAGCCGGGAATAGAAATAACCGTCCGCCTCCAAATCAAACAGCTTGCCCATATCCTCAGAGGTGGCATACTGAAAGGTCGTGCTCTGAATGATGGGAAGCTGCCGGGGTTCGCCGTTGCCGGGAGTGTAGCCCGCCTGAATACATAAGGTTTCGGTGCGCAGTTTGGAATCCATAGGAAATCACCTCATAATTTCGTTGGTTTATGAGGTATATTGTAATCCCTGGGGAGAATTTTGTCAACGAAAAAGCCGGGACGGCGGAAGTTTGTTTCATTCTTTACACAAAACGCGTTATCTTTGCGTGTAAATAATCCTTGCATTTTTGCGAAAAGTATGCGACAATGACGGCAAACAAACGAACGGAAATGGAGAAGGCGATGGATAAGACAGAACTGCTGCAGCGTATTTTTGGCTACAGCCAATTCCGCCCCGGGCAGGAGGAACTGATCGACGGTGTCCAGGCCGGGAAGGATGTGTTCGGCATCATGCCCACCGGCGGCGGAAAAAGCATGTGCTATCAGCTTCCGGCCCTGCTGCTGCCCGGGATCACCCTGGTCATATCTCCTCTGATTTCCCTGATGCGGGATCAGGTGATGGCGCTGAAAGCGGCGGGTGTCAGCGCGGCCTATATCAACAGCACGCTGAACGGGGCGCAGGTGCAGGCGGTATACCGAAATTTGCTGGCGGGAAAGTATAAGATCGTCTATGTGGCGCCGGAGCGGCTGGATTATCCGGGCTTTGGCAATGTTGCCGCGAAGCTACCCATTTCCTTCCTTGCGGTGGATGAAGCCCACTGTATTTCCCAGTGGGGACAGGATTTTCGCCCCAGCTATCTGCGGATCATAAATTTTATCGGCAGTCTGCCCCGCCGCCCGGTGGTGGGGGCTTTCACCGCTACCGCCACAAAGCAGGTGCAGGAGGATGTGGAGCGGATTTTGCAGCTGCAAAGCCCGGTGCGGACGGTTACCGGCTTCGACCGTCCGAACCTTTATTTTGAAGTCCTTCAGCCGGAGAGCAAGGACAAGGAGCTGCGCCGGCTGCTGGCCGCCAGAAGCGGAAAGAGCGGCATTATCTATTGCGCGACCCGGAAAAAGGTGGAAAGTGTCTGTGAGGACTTACAGGACCGGGGCTATGGAGTTACCCGTTACCATGCCGGATTGCCGGAAGAGGAGCGCAGCGCCAACCAGGAGGATTTCCTCTATGACCGCAAACCCATCATGGTTGCCACCAATGCCTTCGGCATGGGCATCGACAAATCCAATGTCAGCTTTGTCATTCACTACAACATGCCCAAAAGCATCGAAGCGTACTACCAGGAGGCGGGCCGTGCCGGCCGTGACGGCACCGATGCGGACTGTATCCTGCTATACAGCGGTTCGGATGTTTCTACCGCCCGGTTTCTGATCAACAATGGGTCGGAAAACGAGGAGCTTGACCCGGCCCAGCGGGAGATGATCCACAAGCAGGATATCGCCCGCCTGGAGGCCATGGTGGGCTACTGCAAGACAAAAACCTGTCTGCGGGGCTATATTTTGGAATACTTTGGGCAGAAGCACCCGGAAATCTGCGGCAGCTGCGGCAATTGCCGGGGCGGCTTTGCGGATGTGGACATTACCAAAGAGGCTCAGATGATTTTGTCCTGCGTCAAGCGGATCCATGACCAGCTGGGCTATTGGGTCGGGGTCAATCTGATCGGAAATGTTCTGCGGGGAAGCCGCAATAAGCGGATTCAGGAGCTTGGGCTGGAGGAACTGAGCACCTATGGGCTTTTGAAAAACCGCAGCCGCAGCGATATCCATGCCATGATCGACCATCTGGAAGCGGAAGGCTATCTCATGTCAGAGCAGGAGCATCAGACGGTGCGCCTGACAGCCCTGGCCTCTCAGGTGCTGTATCAGGGAAAGGCCGTGGAGATGAAGGTGGCGGCCGAACCGGAGGAGCCTGCTCCCGCCATAGGTTCCCGGAAGCTGGCAGGGGAGGAGGCGGACCTGTTCGATGCGCTGAAGGAGCTTCGCGGGAAGCTGGCCCAAAAAGCCGGAATCCCTGCCTACATGGTTTTTTCCAACGCGACCCTTACGGACATGGCGAAAAAGAGGCCCCGGACCATGTCGGAATTCCGGAAAGTTTCCGGTGTGGGCGAAATCAAGGCGGCCTGGTATGGCACCGCATTCCTGAAACGGATACAAAAGTACATGGACGAGAACGAATAAAGAGGGCTGGAACACAGCCCTCTTTTGAATCATTTCGTGTATTCCTTCAATTCCTCCAGAAATTCCCGATAGTCTGCGTCGGACCAATAAAACGTCAAATCGTTTTCGGAATACGCCCGGTTTCCGGCCAACATGAAATCACTGCCCACATCATATCCCAGACGGACCAGGACCCGTTCCGCGAACTCCCGAAAGAACATTCCGATGGCGGTAATCACATTCCCGTCCTCGACCAAAGGCTTATGAACAAAATGCTCCCCGTCAATAAAAGGAAATATATCCACCATCTGCATGAAATATCCGGCGGTAAAGTCCTTATTATCCAATATTCCGGCTTTTGACAGCAGCAGCGGGGCGGAGGAAATGGCGGCATATACCGTATCGGAATGTTTGCCTTCCTGTAAAAATTGGATCAGCTTGTCATCATGGAGAGCGGGCAGGGGATTGAGGATGCCGGGGAGGATGATGCAGGAATAGTCGGAAGCTTTGACTTCATCCAGTGTTTTGGCCGGGATCACCTGGAATCCGTCCTCACTGATATAGGGCTTCTTTTCACTGGCGATGATATCCAATTCTTCCCCGAACCAAATCGTCAGGCAGGAAGTCAGACAGGTGATTTCCTGCAGGGAAAAGTAGGGATAGATCAATACGGCATATTTTTTATCCTTCATGCAAACGCACCTCCATATGGTAGATTTTTCAATACAGATTATAGCATATCCCAATGAAAAAATAAAGAAGTTGGCAATATATGGAATATCTAAAAAACACAAACAGTTTTTGTGTGAAATGTACAAAATAGAAATTGCATATTGACAGGCAATTGTTTGGAATATATAATGTTTTTGCTGGAAAAAGCAAAAAATGGAGGTATGACAAATGAAAAAGCTGATTGCAATCCTGCTGTCCCTGCTGATGGTCGTCGGCCTGTTTGCCGGCTGCGGCAGTTCCGGGAATACGCCCGAGACTACGGCTGCTCCCGCTCCCGCCGCCGATGATGCGCCGGAGACCGAGGCCGCTGAAGTATCTTACATGGACGAACTGATTGCCGCCGCTCAGGCGGAGGGTACGCTGGTCGTCTACGGCTCCTGTGAAGAGGAGTATCTGGCAGTTGCCTGTGAAAAGTTTGAGGAGCTGTACGGCATCAAGGTCCAGTACCAGCGCCTGTCCACCGGCGAAGTCCAGAGCAAGATCGAAGAAGAGAACGGCTCTCCCTCTGCCGACGTCTGGTTTGGCGGCACGACCGACCCCTACAATGTCTGCGCTGCTGAGGGCCTGCTGGAGGCCTACGAGGCGGAGAACGCTTCCCACCTGATGAACGCCGCTTACCGGGACGTGGATGGCTACTGGTATGGCATCTACAAGGGAATCCTTGGCTTCATGGTCAATGCGGATGAGCTGGAGCGCAAGAATTTGGAAGCGCCCCAGGATTGGCCGGACCTGCTGAAGCCCGAGTATGAAGGCCTGATCTGGCTGTCCAACTACAATACTGCCGGCACCGCCAAGCTGGTCATCAACACCATGATCCAGAAGTACGGCCACGATGAAGGCATTCAGTACCTGGTTGACCTGGACAAGAACATCGAGGTTTACACCAAGTCCGGCTCCGGCCCCTCCAAGAATGTGGGCACCGGCGAGTGCGTCATTGGCATCGGCTTCCTGCATGATGGCATCACCCAGATCGTGGACAACGGCTACGGCAACATTGAACTGGTGATCCCTTCCTCCGGCACCTCCTATGAGATCGGCGCCACCGCCATCTTCAAGGGCTGTGCCCACCCCAATGCCGCCAAGCTGTGGATTGAGTACGCGCTAAGCCCCGACTGCGTCAATCTGGCCCAGGACAACGGCTCCTATCAGTTCCTGCTGATCGACAACGCAACCCAGCCCGCTGTGGCCGCCGAATTTGGCCTGGATCCTGAGAACGTCATGGATTATGACTTTGAGGACGCCAAGAACAACATCGGCACCTATATCGAAGAAGTTATGAACGCTTTGGGCGGCGGCGATGCCCGTTTCCAGACCGAGTAATTTCACTGCGTAATAGCATATCTGCGGGGGATGGAGGCACACCTCCATCCCCCTTTTATATCTGCTCCCATTGATACTGATATTCCATTAAAAAGTTTCATTCGCTAGAATTGAACTTTTTAATAGGAAGATCATAATGAGACGGGTTTTCGTGATTTTCTATCTAAAAATCACGAAAACGGCAACGCCGTCAGGCGGTGCCTTCTTTATAAAAATAAAACATTTTTATAAAGAAACAGTATGAAAGGAGGAATCCATGGATGGCTACCCGCCAAGGTGCGGCTCTGGAACGGAAAAAGCTGCTGGCTGACCCGATTATGGTCACAACCATCGTGGTATTGATCGCGTTTCTGACCCTGTTTATTTTGTATCCCCTGGCAATTCTGCTGGTGGACAGCGTCTACGGTACGGAAACCGGACTGACAATGTCCATTTTTAAGCGGATTTTTCAAATGAAAACCTTTCGCACTGCCATTTCCAACACCCTGAAGGTCGGTCTGACGGTGGGCATTTTTTCCACCATTGTTGGATTGCTGTTTGCCTATGTGGAAGTGTATGTGAAGGTGCGCACCAAGTTTATGGGGGGACTGTTCCGGGTGGTTTCCATGCTGCCCGTTGTTTCGCCTCCCTTTGTGCTCTCCCTTTCCATGATTATGCTCTTCGGCAAGGCGGGAATCATCACCCGGTATCTGCTGAAGATTTATGATAACAGCGTCTATGGTTTCTGGGGAATCGTCATTGTGCAGACGCTGACGTTTTTCCCGGTGTGCTATATGATGCTGAAAGGATTGCTGAAAAACATCGACCCTTCCCTGGAGGAAGCCGCCCGGGATATGGGCGCCTCCCGCAGCAAGGTATTTACCAGTGTGACCCTGCCGCTGATCCTGCCGGGCCTGGGCAATGCGTTCTTGGTGACCTTCATTGAGTCCATCGCGGATTTCGCGAATCCCATGATCATCGGCGGTTCCTATGATACGCTGGCCACCACCATTTATCTGCAGATCACCGGCGCTTATGACAAGCAGGGCGCGGCGGCCATGGCTGTGGTGCTGCTGACCATTACCCTGGCTATGTATCTGGTGCAGAAATATGTGCTGGAAAAGAGGACTGCCGCGACCCTGACCGGCAAGGCCTCCCGGGGAAGGATGCTGATTGAGGACCGCAGCGTCACCGTTCCGCTGACGATCCTGTGCTCGCTGATCGCACTGTTTGTCATCATTATGTACATCTGTGTTCCCTTTGGCGCTTTGTTCAATACCTGGGGATATGATTTCACATTGACCACCAAATGGTTTGTCCGGGTGTTTGAAAAGTATAAGGGCTTCAAGGCTTTTAAGGATTCGTTCCTATTGTCCCTGGCGGCGGCTCCGATTACGGCGCTGCTGAGTATGATCATCTCCTATCTGGTGGTCAAGAGAAAGTTCCGGGCAAAGGGCTTTATCGAATTTGTTTCCATGCTGGCCATGGCGGTTCCCGGTACAGTTTTGGGCATCGGCTACATCCGCGGCTTTGTCAATGGCGTATTTGGCACCGGCTTCCTGGCGGGCATCTATGGAAGCGCCGCGATCCTGATTATCGTGTTTGTGGTGCGCTCCTTGCCCACCGGAACCCGAAGCGGTATTTCCGCCCTGCGGCAGATCGACAAGAGCATCGAAGAGTCCGCCTATGATATGGGAGCCAACAGCTTCAAGGTGTTTATGACGGTGACGCTGCCCCTGATCAAGGATTCCTTCCTGAGCGGCCTGGTGACGGCATTTGTCCGAAGCATTACCGCCATTTCCGCCATCATTCTGCTGGTGACACCGGAATTCCTGCTGATCACCGTGCAGATCAACGAATTCGCGGAAAAAGGCTCCTACGGCATCGCCTGTGCCTTTGCGACGATTCTGATCGTGATTACTTACGGTTCGGTGCTGCTTATGAATCTGTTCATCAAATTTTTCGGAACCAGCCGGAAACTAAAGGAGGCCGATTGACATGGCAAAAGAAAAGAAGGGCGTTCGCCTGGAACATATTTCGAAAATCTATCAGGATCCCAAGACCGGCAAGGATTTCTATGCGGTGAAGGATACCACTCTGGAAATTGAGCCTGGTTCCTTTGTGACCCTGCTTGGCCCCTCCGGCTGCGGAAAGACCACGACCCTTCGCATGATCGCGGGCTTTGAAAGCCCGGATGAAGGGGAGATTTACTTAGGCGGCGAGCCCATCAATGCGCTGACACCTAACAAGCGGGATACGGCCATGGTGTTCCAGAGCTATGCGCTGCTGCCCCATTATAACATTTTTGATAACGTCGCCTATGGTTTGAAGCTTCGCAAGCTGGACAAGGCAACCATCCGGGAAAAAGTCACCAAAATCCTGAAGCTTGTGGGCCTGGAGGGGATGGAGGAGCGCATGACCAACCAGCTTTCCGGTGGCCAGCAGCAGCGTGTGGCGCTGGCACGGGCGCTGGTCCTGGAGCCGGGTGTGCTGCTGTTTGACGAGCCGCTGTCCAACCTGGATGCCAAGCTGCGTGTCTCCATGCGGACGGAAATCCGCCGCATCCAACAGGAAGCGGGGATCACCGCCATCTATGTTACCCATGACCAGTCCGAGGCCATGGCGCTGTCCGACAAGATCATCATTATGGAGAAAGGCGTTGTGGCCCAGATTGGGTCCCCTCAGGAAATCTATTATCATCCGGCCAGCGAATTCGTAGCGGATTTCATTGGCGAAGCCAATTTCCTCCGGGGAAAACTGACCGCCAAGTCCGGCGGCAGCGGCACGGTGACGGTGGAAGGTGTTCCGGTTCCCGTTGTAGGCGTTGAAGAACTGCCGGAGGGCAAGGAGTGCACCCTGGTGCTGCGTCCGGAATCCGCAGTTTTGGCAGACAAAGGCGTTTTGCCCTGTCGGGTCATTGTTTCCTGCTTCATGGGTTCTTACCAGAACTACCATGTAATGGTGGGGGATGCTCTGGTCAAGATCACGGATTTTAACCCCAAGAACAAGAAAATCTATCAGGTGGGCGATACCGCCTATGTTGATTTTGAAAAAGAAAACGTTCACGTCCTGTAATGAAAAATTTCCCCGCTGCCCAAAAGCAGCGGGGAATTCCTTATTTTTCCTTATAATCCAAAACTTCCTTCGCGATATAAACCGGCCGGTCCTTGCTCTGCTCGAAGGTCCTTCCTACGTATTCTCCAATGATGCCGATGCAGAACAGCTGCATGGAGCCAAAGAAGAGAAGCAGCACAATGATGGTGGCATAGCCGGGGACGTCAATGCCTTTGATGAGCTTTTCCAGAATCACCCAGATCAGATAAAAAATTGCGGCGATGCCGGAAACGCCGCCCAGGACGGTGGCCAGGCGCAGGGGGGCGGTGGAATAACCGATGATTCCCTCAATGGCGTACTCCGTCAGCTTCCAGAAGTTCCATTTTGTGGTACCGGCGGCCCGCTCGCAGGCCGTGTAGGGAATGAAGCAGGTGCTGTAGCCGACCCAGGCGAAAATTCCCTTGGAGAAGCGGTGGTATTCCGTCAGCTCCAGAATGCTGTCCCGGACACTTCTGCGGAAGGTGCGGAAATCGCTGGCGTCTGGCTGAAGGGTCACGTCCGAAAGCTTATTGATGATGGCATAGAAGCTTTTCTTGAAGAAGGACAGCACTTTGCCCTCACTGCGGCGGTCCTGGTAAGCGGCTATCACGTCATATTCCGGCTGCTCGTCCAGAATTTTGACCATATCCCGGACGATTTCCGGCCGCTGCTGCAAATCGGCGTCGATCAGGGAAATATAGTCTCCGCAGGCGTGCTGCAAGCCTGCGTAAAGCCCGGCCTCCTTGCCGAAGTTCCGGGAAAAGGAAACCACTTTTACCGGACATTTCTGGGCGGCATGGATTTTTCTCAGGTTGTGCAGCGTGGCGTCGCGGCTTCCATCGTCGATGAATACGATCTCATAATCATAGCCGCAGCCGTCAAAGGCGCCGATGACGGCCTCTTGAAACGCGGCAACATTTTCCGCTTCATTGTAACAGGGAACCACTAGGGAGAGTTTCATAGCGTTCATCTCGCAATATCAAAATTTTCTTCATTATATGAAAATATCCGTCCTTCGTCAAGTAATGCGGTTAAATTTTCTGCGCTTTTCCGCGGCAAACTTTTGCGATTTTAGTTGACATTCACCAAAGTATATGTTAATTTATTGTAGTAAATGCCTTGATGGGGAGGTTTCGCCTCCAAACCCATGCAGAGAGTGCCCGGTTGGTGTGAGGGCATATGGGAGGATGCGGATGGTCGCCCCGGAGCAGCTTTCCTGAAATCCGGTAGGGAAGGACGGGTCTGCCCGTTACAGCTTATGAGTGCCCGAAAGGGAATTCAGGTGGTACCGCGGAATTTTTTCGCCCTGAGAGTTATTCTCTCAGGGCGTTTTTCATTTGTATAAGGAGGAAAGAAAATGGCAAGAGAATTACCAAAGGTCTATGAACCCCAGCAGGTGGAGTCCCGGATCTATGACATGTGGCAGAAGGGCGGCTACTTCCACGCAAAAAAGGACGAATCCAAAAAGCCCTTCACCATCGTCATGCCGCCCCCAAACGTCACCGGCCAGCTGCATATTGGCCATGCCATGGACGATACCTTGCAGGATACGCTGATCCGCTTTAAGCGCATGCAGGGCTATAACGCGCTGTACCTGCCCGGCGTGGATCACGCGGGCATTGCCACCCAGATCAAGGTGGAAGAGGAGCTGCGGACAAAGGAAGGCTTGACCCGTTATGATTTGGGACGGGAAAAATTCCTGGAGCGGGTCTGGGACTGGAAGAACCAGTACGGCAGCCGCATTGTGGAACAGCAGAAAAAGCTGGGTGTTTCCTGCGACTGGGACCGGGCAAGGTTTACCATGGACGAGGGCTGCTCCAAGGCCGTTCGGGAGGTGTTCGTCTCCCTGTACGAAAAGGGGCTGATTTACAAAGGCAGCCGGATCATCAACTGGTGCCCCAACTGCGTCACCGCCCTGTCCGATGCCGAGGTGGAATATGTGGACAAGCCCGGCCATCTGTGGCACATCCGTTATCCTTTGGCCGACGGCACCGGGGAAGTGGTGGTGGCTACCACCCGCCCGGAGACCATGCTGGGAGATACCGGCGTCTGCGTCAACCCCAATGACGAGCGCTACAGGGATTTTGTGGGCAAGAAGGTCATTCTGCCTCTGGTGAACAAAGAGATTCCCATTGTGGCCGACGACTACGCCGAGATGGAGTTCGGTACCGGATGCGTCAAGATGACCCCCGCCCATGACCCCAACGACTTTGAGGTGGGCCTGCGCCATAATCTGGAAATTATCCGCGTGCTGGACGACAACGGCAAGGTCAACGAACTGGGCGGAAAATATGAGGGCATGGACCGCTACGATGCCCGGAAAGCCATCGTGGCCGACCTGGAGGCCCAGGGTTATCTGGTGAAGGTGGAGGAGTACAGCCATAATGTGGGCACCTGCTACCGCTGCCACAAGGATGTGGAGCCGATCATCTCCGCCCAGTGGTTTGTGAAGATGAAGCCCCTGGCAGAGGAAGCCATCCGGGTGGTGAAAGACGGGGAAACGAAATTCGTCCCCGACCGTTTCAGCAAGACCTATCTCAACTGGATGGAGAATGTCCGGGACTGGTGCATTTCCCGTCAGCTGTGGTGGGGACATCAGATTCCTGCCTGGACCTGTGCCGACTGCGGTCACATCACCGTGTCCCGGGAGGACGCCTGCAGGTGCGGGAAGTGCGGCAGCACCAATATTGAGCGGGACCCCGACGTGCTGGATACCTGGTTTTCTTCGGCCCTGTGGCCCTTTGAGACTCTTGGCTGGCCTGAAAAGACCGGGGACCTAAATTATTTCTATCCCACTGACGTGCTGGTCACCGGCTATGACATCATCTTCTTCTGGGTTGCCAGAATGATTTTTTCCGGCTGTGAGCACACAGGAAAGACGCCCTTCCACACCGTACTGATCCACGGCCTGGTCCGGGACAATCTGGGCCGTAAAATGAGCAAATCCCTGGGCAACGGCATTGACCCCCTGGAGATGATCGACAAGTACGGCTGTGACGCCCTGCGGATGAACATGGTCACCGGAAACTCTCCCGGAAACGACATGCGTTTCTATGTGGAACGGTGCGAGGCCATGCGCAACTTTGCCAATAAGCTGTGGAACGCCTCCCGGTACGTCCTGATGAACCTGGACGAGGACGCCAAAGGCGGACTGCCTGAGCTGGACAAGCTGGAAATTGCGGATAAATGGGTGCTGTCCAAGCTGAACACCCTGATCGCCGAGGTCACGGAGAATCTGGAAAAGTACGAGCTTGGCGTCGCCGTCCAGAAGGTCTATGACTTCGTCTGGGACACCTACTGCGACTGGTATATTGAGCTGACCAAGGCCAGATTGTATTCCGAGGACGAAAGCCGTAAGCAGACCGCCATTTCCGTTCTGGTGTATGTGCTTGACCAGACCCTGCGGCTGCTGCATCCGTTTATGCCTTTCATCACCGAGGAGATTTGGCAGAGCCTGCCCCACGAGGGCGAAGCCCTGATCGTCGCCAAATGGCCGGAATACCGGGAAGATCTGGCCTTCAAGGCCGAGGAAAGCCATATGGAGTCCGTTATGAACGCCATCCGTGCCATCCGCAACCGCCGTTCCGAGATGAATGTACCCCCCAGCAAAAAGGCGGCCCTGTTCATCCTGACCTCCAAGCCCCAGGTGTTCCTGGAGGGCGAGGGCTTTATCCAGCGGCTGGCCTACGCCGATTCGGTCGCCATGCTGGAAAAGGAGCCTGAGAACCTGGATGGTATGGTGACCTGCGCCACGGCGGATGCCAAGCTGTATATTCCCATGGGACAGCTGGTGGATGTGGCCAAGGAGCTGGAGCGCATTGCCAAGGAGCTGGAGAAGGCCCGGAAAAACCTTGCCGGGCTGGAAGCTAAGCTGGGCAATGAGAAGTTTGTCTCCCGTGCGCCCGAGGCGGTGGTCAACGCCGAACGGGAAAAGGCCCAGAAGGCAAGAGATTTGATTGCAAGCCTTGTGCAGAGCGAAGCGGCTATGAAGAAGCTGTAAAACAAAATACACAAAACCCGCAAGTAAAATCCTTGCGGGTTTTGCTATTTATAAAAATCGGGTTTCTTTGATACCAAAAGCCGTGACAACTGGTTGCTGAAATGCTTGGATGGGGGTCGGTAAGCTTACCAGTCATCCGAGCCGAAACAACGTGTGAATAACCAGCGGCTGAATTGTGAGCATGATCACGAAGGAATAGACTACAAAAAACAAAATTTCGATTCGATCATCTATTTTATTTGCCTGGAATTTTTCACACAGTTCTTTTGGCATTGGCTTAGATACCAACTTATAAATGAAATATCCCAATGTTGCACCTACTGTATTTGTTATCAAATCGTTGACATCTGTTGCGCCCCTGCCAAACATCTGAACAAGCTCAATGGACAACGAAAGGAGAAAACCCGTTACCGCAATTTCGCGGATACGCTTATACCTCTGAAACAACAGCGGAAGAAAAACTCCTAATGGAAGAAACAGAAGAATATTTAAAATCGTGTCGATTGGCCCATGTAGCATATCTAAAAAGGGAATTAACGTGATTTTGGGGGAAAATGCTTTTAATTTGCCAATGCCTGTCATGGTCAGTATTCCAATCAGGTAATAGCAGAACACAAATACAGTAGTGATATGGAGCGGTGTTTGCCTTTTTCCGGATTTCTTCAGATAATAAAAATACAATAAAATCCCTGGTACGACAAAAATAAATCCACTTACTGAGCGAATGAGAATATCTGTGACCGGCATATTTTTCCTCCTATTGATATGGCAGAAGTTTCATATTTATATTTTACATCATTACCGATTGAAAATATAGGCCGCCCATATTAAGCTTTTCTTGAGACTTCCTTGAGATTTTCCTAAAATTTACGAAGCAGGAACAGCGTGCAGGAGAAGGTGTATTCCGACGGCAAATCCGTTAAGGGGCGGCTTGCGGCGGATAAACCGGAGAAGTGCTATGGCGGCTTTCCCGGCAAATTCCAATTATCCTTACCGGCAGATGAATTGCCGGTTTTCTTTTTTTGTACCTGATTCCGACTGAAAAAGTATAACGAGTTTACTATACTGAATACAGCAATTTTCTAAGGAGGACTTTTTATGCACTTTACCAGCTTTTTGGAGGAGGGGCGGCTGACGGTGGCACTGACAGGAGAAATTGACCACCACTGCGCCAAAGCCTATATCCAGGCCATTGCGGCCAAAATCGAAGCTTACACACCGGATGTCTGTGTCCTAGATTTTCGGGATGTCTCCTTTGTGGATTCCTCGGGGATCGCCGTGGTGATCAACGCCCTGCGGAACATGACCCAAATCGAGGGACATCTGCTGCTGACAGGAATCGCGCCCCAGCCCATGCGGGTATTCCGGGCGTCGGGAATCGATAAACTGGTGGAAATTAAGGAGGCTGTATCATGAAATTCGATAACTATATGATTCTGGACTTTCCCAGCAAGTCCGCAAACGAGGCCTTTGCCCGGTCGGCGGTGGCCTGCTTTGCGGCACAGATGGACCCAACTTTGGAAGAGCTTGGGGATATCCGCACGGCGGTTTCGGAGGCGGTGACCAACTGCATCGTCCATGCCTATCCGGAAAAGCTGGGCAATATCACCCTGCGCTGCCGAATCTTGAAGGATGCCGTGCTGGATATTGTGGTGAAGGACAAGGGGGTCGGCATTGCCGATGTGGAGCAGGCCCGGCGGCCTACATATACCACCGGCGGAAACGACCGCAGCGGTATGGGCTTCACCATTATGGAGAGCTTCATGACGTCCCTGGAAATCACCTCCAAGCCCGGAAAGGGAACCACGGTGCATATGCGCCGTAAGCTGCAGCGGCGGCAATGAGCAGGCTGGAAGAACTGATCGCCCAATCCCAGTCAGGCGACCGGGACGCTACGGAGAAGCTGGTGGAGGAAAATTCCGGGCTGATCTGGTCCGTGGCCCGCCGCTTTCTGGGCAGGGGCGCCGAACCGGATGACCTGTACCAATTGGGATGCCTGGGATTTCTCAAGGCAGTGGAAGGCTTTGATCTGGAATACGGCACCCAGTTTTCCACCTACGCGGTCCCCAAAATCGCCGGAGAGATCCGCCGCTTCCTGCGGGACGACGGCGCTGTCAAGGTCTCCCGGAGCCTGAAGGAGCAGGCGGCCACCATCAAATCCACCCGGAGCCGCCTGACTGCCGCTCTGGGCCGGGATCCCACCGTACAGGAGATCTCCCGGCAGACGGGGTTTTCCCCGGAAGAGATCGCCCTGGCGGAAACCGCCACAGCCGCGACGGAATCCATTCAGCGGGAGACAGGGGAGGAGGGCTTTTCCCTGGAAAACATCCTGACCGATACGGAATCGGAGGAGCGGATGGTGGAGAAGATCGCCCTTCGCCAGGCCATTGAAGCCCTGCCGGAACGGGAAAAAATGGTGGTCAAGCTCCGCTATTTCCACAGCCTGACCCAGCAGCGGGTGGCCAAGGTCATGGAGGTGAGCCAGGTGCAGGTATCCCGGATCGAGAAAAAAGCCCTGGCCATGCTTCGGGAATTGATGGCGTAAAATTGGGCTTTACCTTTTGACAAAAATGCGCTAAAATAGTCGCATCATGTATTTTGGATAGGTGCGACTATGAATGAACTTTTGGATTCCCGGTTCCTGGCTGCCCGGCGGCGCTATATTGCCGCCCAGTTTTCCCAGCTGAACAATATGCAGCAGGAAGCGGTGCTGACAACGGAAGGCCCGCTGCTGCTGTTGGCCGGTGCGGGCAGCGGAAAAACCACGGTGCTGATCAACCGGATCGCCAATCTCATGCGCTTTGGACGGGGCAGCGATTCGGCCGAAATCCCCGATACGGTGACGCAGGAGGACGTGGCCTTTCTGGAAGCGCTGGGGGAGGAGCCTTCGGAATACGACCGCTGGCGGGCGGATAATCTCTGCGCCGTGGAGCCTGCGGTGCCCTGGAGCATCCTTGCCATCACCTTTACCAACAAGGCGGCCAATGAATTAAAGGAGCGGCTTTCCACCCTCCTTGGCCCTGAGGCCCAGGATGTTTGGGCCATGACCTTCCACTCCGCCTGCTGCCGCATTCTGCGCCGGGACATTGAGCGGATGGGCTATACCAGAGGCTTTACCATCTATGATTCCTCCGATTCCGAGCGTGTCATGAAAGAGGTCGTCAAGGACATGGGGCTGGACGATAAGACCTTCCCGGCAAAATATGTTCTTGGCGCCATCAGCAGGGAAAAGGACAAGATGATTTCGCCCCAGGAAATGCTGGACCGGGCGGAACGCAGCGGCGATATCCGGGCGCTGCACATTGCCCGGGCCTATGGGAAGTACCAGACCAGGCTGAAGGACAACAATGCCCTGGATTTTGACGACATCATCTACGTCACGGTAAAGCTGCTGCTGGAAAACGAGGATGTGAAGCAGTATTACCAACGCAAATTCAAGTATGTCCTGGTGGACGAGTATCAGGACACCAACCACATGCAGTACCTTCTGACCTCTTTGCTGGCCGGAGGGTATGAAAATATATGCGTTGTGGGTGATGATGACCAAAGCATCTACCGCTTCCGGGGAGCCACCATTGAAAACATTCTGAACTTCGAAAAGCAGTACCGGGGCACCCGTACCATCCGCCTGGAGCAGAATTACCGCTCCACCCAGGCCATTTTGAATGCTGCAAACGCCGTGATTGCCCACAATTTGGGCCGCAAGGGGAAACGCCTTTGGACTGCCAATGGCCAGGGAGAACCGATCACGGTGTATGAAGCGGCAGACGAGGGAAGTGAAGGCAATTTTGTGGCCGGAAAAATCATTTCCGGTTCCAAGGGGAAGAATTTTAAGGATTACGCGATTCTCTACCGCACCAACGCCCAGTCCAACGCTCTGGAATTTGCGCTGAAGCGCAACGGCATTCCCTACCGTGTCATTGGCGGTACGAGATTCTTTGACCGGGCAGAGGTCAAGGATATGCTGTCCTATCTGTGCGTCATCAACAACCGGGCGGACGATCTGCGCTTAAGGCGGATCATCAACAACCCGCCCCGGGGACTGGGAAGCAAGACCATCGAGACGGCCCAGAGGCTGGCGGAGGCGGAACATAAGCCGCTGTACAGCGTGGTTTCCGATCCTTATTCCTATGCACCCTTGGAGAAGGCCGCCATGAAGCTGATGCAGTTTTCCGCGCTGATCGAGGGAATGGCCCAGTTGCTGGACGAGGGCATGAGCCTGCCGGATTTCTACGATGAATTGCTGATCCGAAGCGGCTATGTGGATATGCTGAACGCCAAGGACACGGAGGAAAACAAAACCCGGCTGGAAAACGTGCGGGAGTTAAAATCCAGCATCAACTCCTATGTGGAGAATACGGAAGCGCCAACTTTGGCAGGATTTTTGGAGGAAATTGCCCTCTATACGGACTTAGAACAGTACAATGCCGGAGACGATGCCGCGGTGATGATGACCATGCACTCTGCCAAGGGATTGGAGTTTCCCCATGTGTTCCTGGTGGGCTTTGAGGATGGCCTGTTTCCCGGAATGCGGGCCATTGGCGACGCCGAGGAAATGGAGGAAGAGCGGCGGCTTTGCTATGTGGCCATTACCCGGGCCAAGCAGAGCCTGACCATCAGCCATGCCAGACAGCGTATGATCTTTGGCCGCACCTCAGCGGCGCTTCCTTCCCGGTTCTTAAAGGAGATCCCGGAGGAGTGCGTGGTAAAGAAGGGCGGTTACCGGAAGCCCCAGGAAAGCAGCTATGGCTATGGCGGCGGGAGTTATTCCGCTTATGCTTCCCATAACAGAAGGACCTATAGCAAACCAATGGAAAGTTCCATTGGAGCCAATGCTAAGGCTCCCTATCTGGACTTAAACCAGGGGGATATGGTGATGCACGCCGCTTTTGGCAAAGGAATGGTATTGTCCGTCCTGAAAATGAGCGGTGATGCCCTGCTGGAAATCGCTTTTGACGATATCGGAACCAAAAAGCTGATGGCGAAAACTGCTTCGGCCCACATGAAGAAGCTGTAATTTTCCATCAGCCGGCGCATATCCTTTCCCGGGAGGGATGTGCATGCGCCGGCGGTTTCGAAGCTTCGTTCACTTTGTTCTGATTATATTGGTGGCCGCACTGGTTGCATTCCTGATGCTGCGCAGCCGCTACCGGGAAGTGATCCGGGAATTGGCGGAAACCCAGGTGAAGAATTCCACCTCGGACCTGACCAATGACGCCATTGCCAAGCAGATTGCCGACGGTGTCATCCAATATGACCGGATCGTGTATTTTGAGAAGGATTTGAATGGCCGCATTACGGCGCTGAAAACCAATATCAGCGAAGTAAACCGGCTGAAAACGGACATATTGAACATCATCAACGATGAAATTTTGGCCTTGGACACCTCGGATATCGGCATCCCCCTGGGCAGCCTGTTCCTTCCGGAATTTCTGTCCGGGAAAGGGCCTGCCATTCCGGTGCATATCCTGGCAATCCGCAATTCCGATGCCAGCTTTACAAGCGCCTTCACCCAGGCGGGCATCAATCAGACACTGCACCAGCTGAACATGATTGTCAGCGTGGACGTATCCGTGCTGGTGCTGGGAGAGACCAGCAGTTTTACCATCAACAGCGAGGTTGTGGTGGCAGAAACCATTATCGTTGGGGAAGTACCCAGTACATTTTTACAAACCGGAGGGAACTATGAATCCGAAAGAGAGAATTGAGCAGCTGACGTCCCTTTTGACGGAGGCCAACTACCGCTACTATGTTCTGGACGACCCGGAAATGCCGGATTTCGAATATGACCGGCTTCTGCGGGAGCTGGAAGAGTTGGAAAAAGCCAATCCGGAATTGGCCGCTGCGGATTCCCCGACAAAGCGTGTGGGCGGAGAAGCGCTGAGCCAGTTCGAAAAGGTGACGCATCCGGTGCCGCTGATGAGCCTGCAGGATGTATTCAGCATGGAAGAGCTGAACGAATTCCTGGAAAAGACCCTGGCGGCGGAAGAGAATGTGGAATTTTCCGTAGAGCCGAAAATCGACGGCCTTTCCGTGGCGCTGGAGTATGTCGATGGACAGTTCATTCGGGGAGCCACCCGGGGGGATGGCAGTGTGGGAGAAGACGTAACGGAGAATCTGAAAACCGTTCGCGCCATCCCGATGTCCCTTGAAAACGCCCCCGCCCGGCTGATCGTCCGGGGCGAGGTATTTATGCCCAAAAAGAGCTTTGAAAAGCTGAACCAGCGGCAGGAGGCGGAAGGGAAGCCCCTGTTTGCCAATCCCAGAAATGCCGCCGCCGGCTCTCTGCGGCAGCTGGACCCCAAAATTGCGGCCAAGCGGGGGCTGGATATTTATGTTTTCAATGTCCAGCTGGTGGAAGGCGTATCTTTCACCAGCCATAGCCAGTCGCTGGAATATTTGAAATCCCTGAAATTTAAGGTGATTCCCCACAAGAAGCTTTCCTCCGTTTCGCAGATCGATGCGGAGGTGGAAGCCATCAATGAAAACCGGGAGAAGCTGATCTGCGACATTGACGGTGCGGTGATCAAGGTGGACGACCTTGCCCAGCGGGAGCGCCTGGGCGCTACCGCCAAATTTCCCCGGTGGGCGGCGGCCTATAAATATCCCCCGGAGATTAAGCCGACTGTGGTGGAGGACATTGTGGTCCAGGTGGGCCGGACGGGAGTTCTGACGCCGAAGGCCGTGGTGAAGGCCGTTCGGCTGGCAGGCACCACCGTCACCAACGCCACCCTTCACAATCAGGATTTTATCCGGGAGCGGGATATCCGCATCGGGGATACGGTTCTGATCCGCAAAGCGGGGGAGATCATTCCGGAGATTTTGGAGGTGGACTTCTCCAGGCGGCCGGAAGGGACGGCGCCGTATCATTTGCCCGAAGCCTGTCCTGTCTGCGGCGCGAAGGTGGAAAAGGACGAGGATGGCGCTTTCCTGCGCTGTACCGGCGCGGAGTGCCCTGCCCAGCTCAGCCGCAACATTGCCCACTTCGTCAGCCGGGACGCCATGGATATCGAGGGCCTGGGCGCGGCCATTGTGGAGGGACTGATCGAAAAAGGTCTGATTCGATCCCCGGCGGATATCTACTATCTGACACTGGAGGATATCAAGAGCCTGTGGAAATCCGGCACCACCGCCGCGAAGAAGCTGCTTGCCGCCATTGAAGAGAGCAAACAGCAGGATGTCAGCCGGCTGATCTATGCCCTGGGCATCCGCCAGGTGGGCGCAAAGACGGGCAAGGTGCTTGCCGCGGCCTTTGGCAGTCTGGACGCCCTGATGGCGGCGTCCGTGGAGGAATTGACGGAAGTACCCGATGTGGGCGAAATCACCGCGGCCAGCATTCACGATTGGTTCCGCCAGGAGCAGTCGAAGCACCTGGTGCAGCGGCTGCGTCAGGCCGGGGTGAACTTTGAAAGCAGGCGGATCGTTACGGACGCCCGCTTTGCCGGGAAAACCTTTGTGCTCACCGGAGCCCTCAGCAAATTCACCCGGGAGGAAGCCACAGAGAAGATCGAGCTTTTGGGCGGCAAGGCTGCTGGCTCGGTTTCCAAGAAAACCAGCTTTGTGGTGGTCGGTGAAAATGCCGGCTCCAAGGAGCGCAAGGCCAGGGAATTGGGAATCCCCATTTTGACGGAGGATGAATTCCTGGAAATGCTGCAATAAAAATGCGAATCAAGCGTTGAATTGTTTGAAAAAAACAGAAAACACACCCATTTGTCATCCTGAGCGGGTCGAAAGATCTTGGCACTTAGGTTATGTACCAAGAAAAACCAATACGAAGATCCTTCGACTCCGCCGCCTTTGGCGGCGACCCTCAGGATGACAGCCTTTTATGATGCTTTCGCTGTTTCAACTCTTGATTCACAGGAAATAGAGTGTTATAATCTAAACAAACAGGAATTTGTCAGAGGTAGATTATGCGGCTTTTATTTGAAATGGATAAACAAGATTATGAAAATTGTACACATTCTTTTGTACGCAATTCTGCCAGAAGTATTATTATTTCAAATAAGAAGATAGCTATGATACATAGCATGAAGTACGATTACTACAAATTTCCTGGTGGTGGTATCGAAAGTGGTGAAGATCCTATCACTGCTATGATACGTGAAACCCGCGAAGAGGCAGGGTTAGTGGTAAAGTTCGAAACAGTAAAAGAATACGGCTATGTTCATCGTATTCAAAGAAGCGATAAAGATGCTACTGAATGTTTTGTTCAAGACAACTACTATTATCTTTGCGAAGCAGAAAAGGAAATAGTTGCTCAATGCCTGGATAATTATGAATCCAAAGAAAACTATGTTTTGGAATTTGTCGATCCTCAAATTGTCATTACGAAAAATCGCAATGTCATTTCAAGTCCCTATAGTCCTATGATGTTTGAACGAGAGGCCAGAGTGATTGAACTACTAGTATCTGAAGGATTACTAGACTAACAATTACAGTTTGTGTCAGGGCTTGGGGCATTCTCAATAAGCAAAAATTACTTTTACCGTCATATAAAAATAGAAAAAAGTAGAGGTGCTTTGCGTTGAAAAAGCTTGCCGGTACAATGCTGAAGTGTGTGGGATTCTTCATTTGCTGGGCAATGTTTGCTGCTGCATTGCCAATGCCGGAGATAGAAAGCCCCGCCATGTGGAGGTTGTGGGCTGAAATCGTGCCACTCGCTGCCATTGTGATGTTTACGTTCCTGTTTTGGCTGATTGAAAAGAAGTCGGTAAAGCTGCACCTTTGGGACAATCCGCGCAAAGGAATCTCTATTGGCACTGCTGCAGGCATTGTATGGCTGGGAAGTACGGTAGCGATCATGCTTCTGGCAAATATCATAACGTTTGAAGGAAGCAACCCGGTTCCCATGCTGGGTGTATGGCTTCTTGCTGCGTTTCTGAATGTAATTATGCAGGAGCTTCTTGTCCGGGGCTATCTTTATCAGATGCTGAAGCAGAAATACAATGGAATTGCAGCAGTCATTGTCACAACAGCCCTGTTCACTTTGCTCCACGGCGGCGCCTTTGAAGCGGGGGTTATTCCCGTTCTGAATGTACTTACAATGAGTTTGCTGATGACAGCGGTGCTGGAATATACTGGTTCTTTGATTGCGCCTACGATCATGCACTTTCTTTGGAATGGAATTGGCGCGCTGATTTTAGGCGGTGTCTCCTTGGCAGAGGACTATCCCCATCTGCTGAACATGGCCTTTTCCGAAAACGTTATTTTATCCGGCGGGGCATGTAAAATGGAGGGCAGCATAATTGTGCTGCTGGTAAATGCGTCCTTGCTTTCGATCTTCCTTTTCTTGCAGAAGAAGCAGGAAAAGTGTTCTGCATAAGATAAGCCGCTGCGAAGTCCATACTTCGCAGCGGCAATTTTGTGTAATAAAGCTTTCTCCGGGTGGCCGCCCGGCCCCTCACAGATAGACAGTTCTTGTCTTTCTGTATATCCGGGGCATTTTGTCACAGGGAGTAATCCGCAGTCTCATATTTGGAAAAATCCAAAGCTTTGGCTTTCTTGGGCACGCGCTTGCAGGGATCATATTTGAAACGGCGGCATTTTTCTTCCGTGGTGCGCAGACCCTTCTTGGAACAGAGGATCTGCCCGTCCTCCAGGTGGGCGCCGTACAGGCAGTAGGCGCAGGAGCGTTCTATTTTTTTCCGAAACAGCATGGCAGTCCCTCCGTAGCGTATTTCCACCATTATACACCAACTGCCGCCTGAATGCTACTGTTTTTTCGCCTTTTTCCCAGAAGGAAAGCGGTAAGCAGGAGAACGGCGCAGCAGGGAAGCCAGACTCCCGCGATTACCGCTCCGGCTAGGAGCAGGCTGAAGGCGGTTTGCAGGAGCTTGCCGGGAAAATAGTGCCGCAGGGAAAGCCCTGCCGTAACGGAGACCGTCTGCATGGTCACGCATAGCCCTCCGAATGCCAGAATCCCCGCGCAAACCAGAAACCGCAGGGAGATATCCGAAATGCGGAGCAGGTCGCAGCAGCCGTTGGAAAGCTCCAAAAGCCCGGTAACGGCCACCTGCGCGGCTGTGGGCAGAAGCCAGAGGATCCACCGGCTTAAAAACGTGATCAGCACCCGGAACAGCACCACCCAGCCGCAGACCGCGGCCATGATTCGAAGCGAGGCGTTTAAGGCGGTGGACAGGGGCATCTGCTTTGCCTTGACGAACGTTGCCGCTCCGGTAGCGCCGCCGGGGATCAGCAGGGCGGCAAAAATGGCCCCGGCAATATGGATTCCCCACAGCGCCCAGGCCATCCATTGCCTGGGAAATAAGGGGGCTATCATCCCAAACAGAAAAGCCGGGCCGGCGTTGTTGCAGAATGCCAGCAGCCGCTCCGCTTCCTGCTTGCGCAGCTGCCCTGCGCGGTAGGCGGTGGCGACGCTTTGCGCTCCCACCGGATAACCGCCCAGAAATCCGGAAACCAGCAGCGATTCCGCACCCTTCGGTATCCCGCACAGCCACCCCAGAGGCCGCAGAATGGGCAGAGGACTGCCCATAAAAGAGCTTGTCAGCAAAATGGACAGCAAAAAGAAGGGGAAAAGGGAGGGAATCACCGTTTTTAGGCACAATTCTATCCCCTGACGGGCACCTTCCAGCGCAGTCCGCCCATCTAAGATTAAAATCAGCATCCCCATAAACGCACCGGCACCGGTCCACAGATGCTTGTTTCTCACACGCATCACCTCGGAAGAATCTATGCAAGAAAGGGCCCCGTCATTCATATGCTTGCAAAAAGGGAGGTGCCGAAATGGGCAGGGGACGTTATCTATTGGAGCGGCTGGCGGACGAGGCGGATCTCACTGCGGAGCCGCTGCCCGGGCAGCCCATCGTGGAAATCGCGGGGGACCGCCGGGTACTTATTGAGAATCACTTCGGCGTTAAGGAATATAGCCGGGAACGGATCACGGTGAAGGTAAAATATGGATTCGTCAGCGTCTGCGGATGCCATTTGGAGCTGATGCGGATGACAAAGGAGCAGCTGGTGATTTGCGGCAGGATTGACGGTGTCATGCTGCAGCGGAGGGGGTAAGCATGGATCTTTGGAAATCCCTGGCCGGGATGTTAGAGGTGGAACTGACCAGCGCGGAACCGGAGGCGGCGCTGGGGGCGATCAGCACCAGGGGAATCGAAATTTTCCGGGTGGAGCAGAAAGGCGAACTGACAATGCGCTTTCGCATCCGCCGAAAGGACTATAATATGCTGGCGGCCCTTTGCGAGAAAAGAGGGGAAACGCTGAAGCTGCTTCGGAAATCCGGCCTGTACTGGGCGGGCAGGCAGCTGCTGCGGCGCCCGGTGCTGCTGGCCGGGATGGCCTTCTTTCTGGCGCTGGTTCTTTATTTACCGTCCCGGGTGTTTTTTATCCGGGTAGAGGGGAATGTAACGGTACCCACCCGGCAGATCTTGGAGGCGGCCGGGGAAAGCGGCATTTGCTTTGGGGCTTCCCGGCGGCAGGTACGCAGTGAAAAAGTGAAAAATGCCCTTCTCTCTGCGGTGCCGCAGCTGCAGTGGGCAGGGGTGAATACCGCCGGATGTGTGGCCACCATTTCCGTGCGGGAGAGGACGGATGCCCAAGCCAGCCAGCAGGAATGGGAAGTCACCAGCATCGTCGCGGCCAGAGACGGCTATATTCTCTCTGGTACGGTGACACGGGGAAACGCCCTGTTTCAGGTCGGCCAGGCGGTAAAGGCGGGCCAGGTGCTGGTTTCCGGCTATACCGACTGCGGCATCTGCATCCAGGCGACCCGGGCGGAAGGGGAGATCACGGCCCAAACCAACCGCACTTTGGAGGCGGTTACCCCATCGCAATGGGTTCTGCGGGGGGAAGAAACCGGAGTGCACCGAAAATACAGCCTGCTTTTCGGAAAAAAACGGATAAATTTATGGAAAGACAGTGGAATTTTGGATACCACTTGTGGTAGAATGTATATGGAATACTATGTCACCCTTCCGGGAGGCTTTCAGCTGCCGCTGGCGCTGTGCGTGGAGGAATTTACGTCCTATGAAACGGGAACGGCCGAACTTCCGCAGTCCGGCGCGGAAGAGGCCCTGACGGAATACGCGGACAGCTACCTTTTGCAGCAGATGGTCGCGGGAGAGATTCGGAGCCGGCTGCAAACGGTTTGCCTTGACGGCGGCATTTACCGCTTGAAGGGGAGTTACGTCTGCGTTGAGATGATCGGAAGGGTACAGCGGGAACAGATTGGAGATACAAATGGGAAAAATAGTTGAGAGAATCGTCAATGCCGAGCGGGTGGAAGACCTGATCGCGGTGTTTGGCTCCTTTGATGAAAATATCAAGCGCATTGAGGATGCGCTGAATGTGCATGTGGTGAACCGGGGCACCGACCTGCGGGTCTCCGGGGATGAGGAAATGGCCGATAAGGCCGTGCGCACGCTGGAAGGCCTGCTGGCGCTGGCCTCCAAAGGGGAAACCATTGATGAGCAGCGGGTGCGCTATCTCATTACCCTGGTCAATGAGGGAAACGACCATCAGGTTGCCCAGATGGCCAGGGATGTGGTCTGCATTACCGCCAAAGGAAAGCCCATCAAGGCAAAGACCGTGGGCCAGCAGCAGTATATGAAGGCGATTCAGAAGAATACGGTAACCATCGGCGTCGGCCCCGCCGGTACGGGCAAGACTTACCTGGCGGTGGCAGCGGCCGTGGCCGCCTTCCGGGAGCGGACGGTGAACCGGATCATTTTGACCCGCCCGGCGGTAGAAGCCGGGGAGCGGCTGGGCTTCCTGCCCGGCGACCTGCAGAATAAGGTCGACCCGTACCTGCGTCCCCTGTATGACGCTCTGTACGACATGCTGGGGGCGGAGACCTTCCAGAAATATCAGGAGCGCGGTTCCATTGAGGTGGCGCCGCTGGCATACATGCGGGGACGTACCCTGGATGACAGCTTTATCATCCTGGACGAGGCCCAGAATACCACCCGGGAGCAGATGAAAATGTTCTTGACCCGCCTGGGCTTTGGCTCCAAAGTGGTGATCACTGGCGATGTGACCCAGATCGATTTGCCGGATGACAAGGTGTCCGGCCTGAAGGACGCCATCCGGGTCCTGGACGGCGTGAAGGATATTGCCATCTGCCGCCTGACATCCGCCGATGTGGTCCGCCACGCTCTGGTACAGGAAATTATCAACGCCTATGAGCGGGCGGCCCAAAAAATCGAAATGAAAAAACCGGCCCAGCAGTTCAAGGGCCGGTATCAGAGGAAAAAATAATATGAGACATAAGATCAATCTTGTTTTTGAACAGCTCAGCCTGGAAAAATTTGTGATCAGCGCCAATATCCGCAGGTGCATCCGGGAGACCCTGAATGCCGAAGGGGTTGCCGTTCCCTGCGAGATCAACGTTTTGGTGACGGATGATGCCGGAATCCAGGTCATCAACCGGGAGAGCCGAAAGGTGGACAAGCCCACGGATGTGCTGAGCTTCCCCATGTTTCAGCTGACCCCCGGCTGCCTGCCGGAAAATTGGGCGGACTATCAGGACCCGGCGACGGGGCTGGTTCCCCTTGGGGATATGTGCATCAGCCTGGAGCGGGCTGTTGCCCAGGCCCGGGAATTCGGCCATTCCACACGCCGGGAGGTCGGATACCTGACCATTCATTCCATGCTCCACCTATTGGGCTACGACCATCTGGATGAGGGTGTGCAGAAGCGCCTGATGCGCAGCCGGGAAGAGGCCATTGCTGCGGCAATTCCCGGTATGAGCAGAGATTGAATATATAGAAAATCACGAAAACGTGTCTCATTATGATCTTCTTATTAAAAGGTCCTATTCTTGCGAATGAAACTTTTTAATGGAATATCAGTATAACACATAGGAGAAACTTATGAATACCAAAACCGCAATCATTACCATTGCCGGACGGCCCAATGTGGGCAAATCCACCCTGACCAATTATTTGGTAGGGGAGAAGATTGCCATTGTGTCCAATAAGCCCCAGACCACCCGCAACCGCATTTGCGGCATCGTCACCCGGGAGAATATGCAGTTTGTCTTTGTGGACACCCCCGGCTACCACAAGGCCCGCACCAAGCTGGGAGACTATATGGTGAACACCGTTCGGGAATCCATTGCCGATGTGGACGCCACGATCCTGGTGGTGGAGCCGATCGCTTCCGTTGGCAAGCAGGAGGAGGCGCTGATTGAGAAAATTAAGGGCATCCGCTGTCCTGCCATTTTGGCGATCAATAAAATTGATACCGTGGAGAAGGACAAGCTTTTGGAGGTTATTGACGCCTATTCCCAGACCGGAGTCTTTGACGCCATCATCCCCATTTCCGCAAAAACCGGGGACGGCGTGGAGGTCCTTTTATCGGAGTGCGAAAAGTATGCGGTAGAAAGTCCCTTTCTGTTCCCGGAGGATGTGACCACCGACCAGCCGGAGCGTCAGGTCATGGCGGAGATCATCCGGGAAAAACTGCTGTGGTGTCTGGACAAGGAGATTCCCCATGGCACTGCCGTGGAAATTACCAAATTTTCCGAGCGTGACAATGGAATCATTGACATCGACGCCACGATTTACTGCGAAAAGGCCAGCCACAAGGGGATCATCATCGGCAAGCAGGGCGCTATGCTGAAGAAAATTTCCTCTATGGCCCGCGCAGACTGCGAGAAGTTCATGGGCACCAAGGTATATCTGACCACCTGGGTCAAGGTCAAGGAAAATTGGCGGGACAGCGATTTCCTGGTGCGCAACTTCGGCTACAGCGAATAATTTCCAGTTGTAAGAACGCGCCTGCCTGCAAATCCTAACCCCAGGAGGGATCAGGATGAACGCAATGGATTATTGGCAGCTATTTTTGGAGACCGGAGCACCGGAAGCCTATCTCATGTACAGCATGAAGCTAAAATCGGAGGGAACCCATGTATTTGACGATTCAGGGCATCGTCCTGAGGGTTACGGACTACAATGACCGGGACGCCCTGCTGACGCTGCTGACACGCCGCCATGGCAAGCTGACGGTAAAGGCCAGAGGCCTGCGCCGTAAAAACAGCCCCCTTACCGCGCCCTGTCAGCTGCTGGCTTACGGAGAATTTACTTTGTTTGAATACCGGGGACAGTACACCATCAACGAGGCCCATTCCATGGAGCTGTTTACGCCGCTGCGGCGGGATCTGACCAAGCTGTCCCTGGGTACTTACTTTGGTCAAACGGCGGAGGTCTTGTCCCAGGAGGACCAGCCAAGCCCGGAGCTGCAGTCCCTGCTGCTGAACTGCCTGTACGCCCTTTCCAGCCTGGATTTGCCGGAGAAACTGATCAAGGCGGTGTATGAACTGCGGGCGGCCTGCCTGTCCGGCTATACACCGGACCTGTTCGGGTGTCATGTCTGCGGAAGTCAAAGCCCGGACCGGTTCGACCTGTCTGCGGGACAGCTGGAATGCCGCAATTGCCGGAGTCCGGAGTCCAACGGCATCCGAATGCCTGTGACGCCGTCGCTGCTGGAAGCCATGCGCTATATCTGCCTGTGCGACCCAAAGCGGTTGTTTTCCTTCCAGATCGGGGACGAGACACTGGAGCAGCTGGCGGCGCTGACGGAGGCTTACTTAACGACACAATTGGAGCGTGGGTTTTCTACCCTGGATTTTTATAAATCTCTGCTAAATTAAACATCTATTGCAGGAGTTTATGTTGATAGTGAGGGTTATATGTATACTTCAGCAGATCGGCAAAAGCTGGCAGATACTATTTGCAAATTTGTTCAGCAGACGCCCGAATTTGAAGGTTTACTGCAAATTGGGTCTGGCGCTGTAGGCTATACGGATATCTATTCCGACATAGATTTAATGGCCGGCATTTTGGGCAGGAAAAATGTCTGTTCAGCGGATGAAAAGCTTTCTTCATTTTTTGCGGAATTGGGTGCGGTATGGATCGATCATCGGATGTGGTCTGATTTTGTACTGGGCTTGTCCGTATATTTTGAAAATGGATTGAGCGTTGATTTTTCTTATATGCCGACAAAGGAAATTGCGCTTCGCTCGCCGTATTTTAAGATTTTGTTTTCAAAATCAGCATCTTTTGAACAAAGAGTTTATGAGCAAAGCATATATCTTGTTGAAAAAGCAAAACAATATGGAATAGATAATTCCATCCAACACAGTTTCTTCTATGCTCTTCGAAAATGTGAAATTGCACTTTTGCGGCGGGATTTCATATATGCAGATATGGCATTGTCAGAAGCACGGCAATGCTTGCTTCAAATCGAAGTTGTGAAAGAGCATAAGAAGCTGCACCAGTTTAAGGCATTTCATACGTTAGATGGAGATTTTTTGAAAGAGCTGGAGTATACATATCCGGCGTCGAGAAATACTGAGGGGCTTTCCAGAGCAAAGGAATGCTTGCTTGACCAATACCAAAATGTAGTTAAACAATGTAACTTCCTGGAATTTGAGGAAGCACAGCTAAAAATCTTAAAACGTTTTCAAGAGGAAATTGTTCCATGAAAATTGAGATAGAAAGCAACATTATCCGTCACATGCTGAAAAATGTATACTTTATCAACGGCACGGCTTACGCGGGGAAATCCACCATGGTGAAGCTGCTGGCGGAAAAGTATGACGGCATCTGCTGCGGGGAGAATTACCACGACGCCTTGCGGGCGGTGATGGATCCGGCGCATCAGCCGAACCTGTCTTATTTTCAGACCATGTCCGGCTGGCAGGAGTTTATTTCCAGGACGCCGAAGGCCTATGACGCCTGGATACAGGGGTCGTCCCGGGAGTCGGCGGAGATGGAGATCGCCATCCTGCTGAGTCTTTCCCGGGAAAACCGGAAAATCTTTGTGGACACCAACATTCACATTCCAACGCTCCGGGAAATCGCGCCATACCATCATGTGGCCATTATGCTGAGTCCCCAAAGCATGTCGGTAAACCGTTTTTTCGACCGGGAGGACCCGGAAAAACAGTTTCTTCTTAAAAAAATCCAGGAAGCGCCGGACCCTGCCGCCGCAATGGAAAACTTTCGCAATTGCATCGCGGAAATCAACAGCCCGGAGCACTACCGGGAGTTTGCGGAAAGCGGCTTCTTTACTTATGTCCGCACCGAAAACAGTACCATACCGGAGGCACTGGCAAAACTGGAAGAACACTTTGAACTTAAATAATAGGAGAGAACCATGTCTGAATTATATGAAAAATCCCTGCTGAAGCTGGAGCTTGACCAGGTTTTGCAGCTGCTTGCCGGGTGTGCCGGAAGCGAGGGCGGAAAGGAAGCCTGTATGGCTTTGCGGCCAAGCTCCGACCTGGAAGAGGTGGAACTGCTGCTGAATCAGACGACAGCCGCTTCCGACCTGTGCACCCGAAAGGGCAACCCGATTTTCGCGGATGTTACCGATGTGTCCGCGTCTTTGGAGCGGGCGGACCGGGGCGGCAGTCTGCAGCCTGCGGAGCTGCTGCGCATTGCGGGAATCCTCCGCTGCACCCGGAATATCAAGGGATATGTTGCCGAGGATGAGAAGCAGACCGTACTGGACGTGATGTTCCAGGCGCTTAATCCCAACAAATACTTAGAGGATAAAATCTTCGGCGCAATTCTTTCTGAGGAAGAAATTGCGGATAACGCTTCTCCGGCCCTTGCCGATATCCGCCGCCATATGCGCATCCAATCCGGGAAAATCCGGGACAGCCTGCAGAAAGTGATTTCTTCCCCTGCCTACAGCAAATTCCTGCGGGAGCCGATCATCACCATCCGGCAGGGACGCTATGTAGTACCCGTGAAAAGCGAGTGTAAAAATGACGTGCCCGGCCTGGTACACGATGTGTCCGCCACCGGCTCCACCTATTTTGTGGAGCCGATGTCCGCCGTCAATGCCAACAACGCCCTGCGGGAGTTGGAATTAAAGGAGAAGAAGGAAATCGAGCGGATTCTGGCGGAGCTGTCCAGCGAGGCTGCCGGCTACCGGGAATCCATTGACTTAAACTACCGGATGCTGGTGCAGCTGGATGTGATTTTTGCCAAGGCCAAGCTTGCTTACCGGATGAACGCCTGGGCACCCATCATGAATGACCGGGGCAGGGTGGAGCTGCGCAAGGCACGGCACCCGCTGATCGATCCCAAGACCGTGGTGCCCATCTCCCTGCGCTTGGGAACGGATTTTGATTCCATGATTATTACCGGACCCAATACCGGCGGTAAGACGGTCACCCTGAAAACCATCGGCCTGCTGACCCTGATGGCGGAGTGCGGCCTGCATGTTCCTGCAGGAGACGGAAGCGTGCTGTCCACCTTCGATGCCATTCTGGCGGACATCGGGGATGAACAGTCCATCGCCCAGAGCCTGTCCACCTTCTCAAGCCACATGCGCACCATTGTGGATGTGGTGGCCCAGTGCGATGACCGCACGCTGGTGCTTTTTGACGAGCTGGGAGCCGGTACCGACCCGGCAGAGGGCGCGGCCCTGGCCACCGCCATTATTGAATTTTGCCGAAAAATGGGCAGCCGGGTGGTGGCGACGACCCACTATGCGGAGTTGAAGCTCTATGCCATGCGCACCAAGGGCGTGATCAACGCTTCCTGTGAGTTCGATGTGGAGACCCTGCGGCCCACCTATAAGCTGCTCATCGGCATCCCCGGCAAATCCAATGCCTTTGCCATTTCCCGGAAGCTGGGGCTTTCGGAGGACATTTTGAAGGAAGCCGACGACCTGGTGGATAAGTCCGATAAGGATTTTGAAGATGTCCTGTCCCAGCTGGAGCAGCAGCGCCAGCAAATGGAGGCTGCCCGCCAGGAAGCCGAGCGCCTGCGGCAGGAAACCGCCAAGATCAAGCAGCAGAGCGAGGAATACAACGATCAGCTCCGCAGGGAAAAGGAAAAGGCCATGGAATCCGCCCGGCGGGAAGCCCAGAACATCATTGAGGAGGCCCGTGCCGCCGCCAATATTGCCTCCGAAGAGCTGAAAGCCCTGCGCAAGCAGCTTACGGAAAACGCCGACACCACCAATATCAACCAGCGTCAGGCCGAGCTTCGCCGCAGCCTGAATGAGGCGGAGGACAAGCTTCGCAGCCAGCAGCCCCAAAAGGAACGGCCCCAGCCCAGCCGGGGCATTCTGGTAGGGGATACGGTGGAGCTGCTGAAGCTGGGCACCAAGGCCAGCGTCATTGCCATCAACAAAGACGGTACCTATCAGCTCCAGGCGGGCATTTTGAAAATGTCCGCAAAAGCCGACGAAATCTATTTGCTGGAGCAGGAAAATCCCTACAAGGAAAAGGGCGTTCGGCCCAAGCATTCCGGCAGGGAGATGAAGCTCAGCGCCATGCCCACGGAAGTGGATCTTCGTGGGATGGATGCTGTGGAGGCGATCTGTGTCCTTGACCGCTACCTGGATGAGGCCATGCGCAGCAATTTGAGCCAGGTCCGCATTATTCATGGCAAGGGGACGGGAACGCTGCGCTCAGCCGTACAGCAGTCCCTAAAAAAGAATAAATACGTCAAAAAGTTCCGCCTTGGCCAGTATGGCGAGGGCGAGGACGGCGTTACCATCGCGGAATTCGGCTGATTTTTACAGAAGTTGGGGATTGGAAACGTTTTCAACAAGAAATGACGCAATTCGAGGCCGCTTCTTGTGAAAACAGGACGAAAATTAGTTGACTTTTTCGGTAAAAATGCTATGATATAAGCAGACCGGTTGCACCCAGCCGGGTGTGACGAAAAGGAGTGTGTATTATGTTCAATAAAGAAGTCGTCGTTCGCTGCGAATCCGGTCTGCATAATAAGCAGGCAACCTATTTTGTGCAGAAGGCCAACGAATTTGAGAGCAGCATTTGGCTGGAATCCGGCAACCGCAAGATGAACGCCAAGAGCCTGCTGGGCATTATGTCGCTGGGGATCGTTACCGGTTCCACGGTTACGCTGAGTGCCGTCGGCTCTGATGCTGAGGCTGCTGTGAACGCACTGGATACTCTGCTCCAGCGGGACGTTTATTAAAACACTTTTGAAACCGCCTCAATGCCCGAGAAAAAGCATTGAGGCGGTGCTATTTTGAGGAATACCATGACCTTTGATGAACTGAAGGAAAAAGCCCTGACTTTGCCCTATGCTCCCGGCGTGTATATCATGCGGGACAAAACGGATAAGGTCATCTATGTGGGCAAGGCGAAAAAGCTGAAAAACCGGGTGAGCCAGTATTTCCAGGACACCACGTCCCACAGCCCCAAGACCCGGATCATGGTGAGCAAGATCCACCATTTTGATGTCATTGTGGCAGCGTCGGAATTTGAAGCGCTGGTGCTGGAATGCTCGCTGATCAAGCGGTATATGCCGAAATACAACATCCTGTTGAAGGATGATAAGGGCTATCCCTATCTGCGGCTGGATATGAAGGAGATCTATCCCACCATCACCCTGGTCAGCAAGCTGGCGGAGGATGGCGCGGACTACTATGGTCCCTACGGCGGGCGCGCCGTGACCCACGATGTGATGGAGGCCATTCGGCTGACGCTGAAGCTTCCCGGCTGTCATAAGCAGTTTCCCCGGGATATCGGCAAGGAGCGCCCCTGCCTGAACTACCATATGAACCAGTGCGCCGGCTGGTGCCAGGCCAATAAAAGCTGTACGGAATACCGGGAGACCATGCTCCAGGCACGGCAGCTTTTACAGGGAAACTATAAGGCGGTTGCGGAGCAGATCAGGCAGCAGATGCTGGCTGCGTCGGACAATCTGGAATTTGAACTGGCAGCCAATCTGCGGGACCGGCTGGCGGCTGTGGAGAATCTGGGACAAAAGCAGCTGGTTACGGCGGGAACTTTGGCGGATACGGACGTGGTGGGCTACGGCGAAACCGAGGCAAAGGCCTGCTTTTCCGTGCTCCATTTCTCCGGCGGCAATTTGCTGGATAAAGACTACGAGGTGTTTTCCAGGCCGGATGACAAGGTGGAAGCCGTATCCAGCCTGATGAAGCAGTTTTACCTCAGCCGCGGCCTTGCTCCGAAACGGGTTTTGCTGCCCTTTGCGATTGAGGACAGCGAGCTGTTTGCCCAGCTTCTGGAGCAGCAGTACGGACGGCGCCCAAAGCTTCATGTGCCCCAGCGGGGGGACAATGTGCGGCTGGTGGAACTGGCGTGCAAAAACGCCTTCGAAGAGGCGGAGCGTGTCACCGGCAAGGAAGAGCGTGTCAACGCCACATTGACCCTGCTTGGCAAAATGCTGGCGATCGCGCCGCCGGGGAGGATGGAGTCCTTTGATATTTCCAATATTTCCGGGACGGACATTGTTGCCAGCATGGTGGTTTTTCAGGACGGCAAGCCCAGAAAAAGCGACTATAAGCGCTTTAAGCTGGAAGGACTGACCAATCAGGATGACTATGCCTCCATGCACCAGGTGGTGAAACGCCGTTTTGCCCACTACAAGGCAGGGGACAAAGGCTTTGAGGAAGCGCCGGACCTGCTGCTCATTGATGGCGGCGTGAACCATGCCAAGGTGGCTGTGGCTGCCCTGGAGGAGCTGGAACTGCAATTCCCGGTATTCGGCATGGTGAAGGACGACCGGCACCGTACCCGGGCGCTGGTGACTCCGGAAGGCCAGGAAATCCGAATCGACAATAACCAGGCGGTTTTTGCTTTGATCGGCAATATCCAGGAGGAAACCCACCGCTTTGCCATTACCTATCACCGTCAGCTGCGCAGTAAACGGCTGCGGTATTCGGAGTTGGACGGAATCCCGGGCATCGGCCCGAAGCGTAAGCAGGAGTTATTGCGGCAGTTTAAATCCATTACGGCCATTGGCCAGGCCTCGCTGCCGGAGCTGGAGCGGCTGCTCCCCAAGGACGCTGCGGCGGCAGTATACCATCATTTTCAAAATAAGAAAACAAAGGGTGAATGAAAATGCTTGCGGAACCCACCAAAGAGGAGATTGAAAAATATCTTGATTTTGCCTACAAGCTTGCATTGGATCCGGCCAGATCTGGTTATCCTACCTATACGGACGGAATAAAAACCAGAGGGGATTTTGAGGCGGCCACATGGCGGCAGTTTTATGAAGACGGAAGGAAGATTCTGCTGTTTGAAAAAAATGGCCGGGTAGAGGGCTGGCTGCAATTTGACGTTTTCCCGGAGGCAAACCATCTTGAGTTGACCGGATTTAATATTGCGGACCATGCTGAGCAGGCCCTTGCGGAACTGGAAGCGTATTGCATAGCAAATTATCCGGGCTATGGATTGTATTTTGGATTTCCAAAGGACAATGTATTGGCGGTCCATTATCTGGCCACAAACGGCTGGACATGCATTGAGCATTCCTATAACGACGTTCTGCACCTGAAAAATTACCAGCCATTGGAGGAATGCGGAGATATCGTCCCTGTGACCCGGGAAAACTTTGGAGATTTCCAAGCCATGCACCGTCTTATCGAAGGGGAAATGTATTGGAATTCGGAACGGCTGTATCAGGAACTGGACAGATGGAGCATTTGGCTGTACTATAGGGCTGGTGTTCCCGCTGCCGCGGTTTACTACACCAATGTGGAAACCATGGCGGAGATTTTCGGCGTGGATTTTGCTGGCGGCCATTTTGAAGAAGGCGCCTTTCGCGCGCTGGTTGTCAAATCGCTGAATGCCTGTAAGAAAAAGGATTTCCGGCATGTCACCTTTTTTAACGATGAACAGACGCAGAAGGCGGCTCTTGCCTGCGGATTTGAATGCGTCGGTGAGTACGTTTGCTATTACAAAAAGAGATAAAAGGGGTTCATTATGCGCGTAATTACAGGAAAGGCCAGAGGCGTTTCATTAAAGACGCCTGACGGTATGCTGACCCGGCCCACCACCGACCGGGTGAAGGAGGCGCTCTTCAGCATCATCCATTTTGAGATACCCGGCGCCAATGTGCTGGACCTGTTTGGCGGTACCGGGCAGTTGGGAATCGAGGCTCTGAGCCGGGGGGCGAAAAGCGCGGTTTTTGTGGATGCCCGGGAAGAAGCCTGTAAACTGATCCGGGAGAACCTGAAACGCACCAGGCTGGAGCAGGGGGCAAAGGTCGTCCGCAGCGATTACCTGGACTATCTGGGCCGCTGCCGGGAACAATATAATATCATATTCCTTGACCCGCCCTATGCGGAAGTTTTTTTGGAAAATGCGTTAAAACGCATAACCGAAATTGACATTTTACAATCCGATGGTATAATAGTTACAGAGCGTCCTTTGGGAAAGGAGCTGCCCTGGGAAATGGAGGGCTATTCCCGCTCCCGGGACTATAAGTATGGAAAAACGCTGCTTACGGTCTACCGTAAGGCGTAAAAACGTGGGATCATTATGAAAATTGCGATTTATCCGGGCAGCTTTGACCCGGTGACCAGCGGGCATCTGAATATTATCCAGCGGGCAGCCAATATCTTTGACCGGCTGATCGTCTGCGTCATGGTAAACGCGGGCAAAAATCCGATGTTCACCCTGGAGGAACGGGTAGATTTGATCCGCCGGGTCACCCGGGATTTACCCAACGTAGAGGTGGACGGCTCCAATGAGCTGCTGGCGGATTATGCCAAACGCCGGGGCAGCTGTGTTATTGTCAAGGGCCTGCGGGCAGGCTCGGATTTTGAAAATGAGTTTCAGATGGCCCTGATCAACCACAAGATCAACCCCGAACTGGATACCATGTTCCTGACTGCGGAAAGCCAGTATATGTACCTAAGCTCCAGCACCGTCAAGGAGTTGGGAAGCTACGGCGTAGACCTTTCGGACTTTTTACCCGGTGAAATTATTCCAGCCTTTCGGGAGAGAATAGGGAAAAAGAATACTACCAATCAAGGAGGAAACTGAACATGAGCGATCGTAATACCGAAGATATCATTGGCGCATTGTATGATATGGTGCAGGATGCCCGTTCCATGCCCCTGGCAGCGGATAAGTGCATTTTGGAGCGGGACAAGGTGCTGGATATGCTGGATGAGATCATTGCCCAGCTCCCCGGGGAATTGAAGCAGTCCCGCACCATCGTAGAGTCCCGCAATGAACTGATCAGCCAGGCGCGCCGGGAGGCTGAGGGGATTCTCAGGGATGCCCAGGAAAAGTCCAAGCAGATGGTCACCCGGGAGGCGATTTACGCCGAGGCCAAGAAGCGCAGTGAGGACCTGGTGGGCCAGACCCAGAACCGGATCAACCAGCTGCGCAAGGCCGGAAACGACTATATGGATGAATCTCTGCGTCAGACCGAGGAAGCGATTTCCAAGGCCCTGGCAGAGGTGCGCGATACCCGCATGAAGTTCCGCTCTGTTACCGAAGCCCAGGAGCAGCGTAAAACCCCCAACGTGGACGTGGAAGTATAAACACATATACCCAACCGGGACAGGCCATACCTGCCCCGGTTTTTTTGGTGCGGCAAGACAGAAATTGCGGAGCCCTAAGCGAGTGTACCATTCCCGCATAGGGCGCCACTACGCGAAGCAGGCAGATTATCTGCGTTACCCAATCAAAATTTTTCACTTTTTTCTATTTTTTCTAAGAAAGAGCTTGACTTTCCACTTGGTGGAAGGTTTATACTAACCGCAAGAAAGGCGGGGGAGAAGCGGTGAAAATCAACGAAGTGGAAGCCCTGGTGGGGATCACGAAGAAAAATATCCGATTCTACGAGGAGCAGGGGTTGCTGACTCCCCGGCGGAACGCGGAGAACGGCTACCGGGATTATGGGGAAGCAGAGGTGGAAACCCTGCGCCAGATCAAGCTATTGCGCAAGCTGGGCGTGCCCATCGAGGAGATCCGGCAAATGCTCAGCGGCACCCATACCCTTGGCGACGGAATGCGGCGGCACCTGATTACGCTGGAACGGGAAAAGCGAAATCTGGAACAGTCTATGCTGCTGTGTCAGCAGATGCAGAATCAGGAGATCCCCGTGTCGGCGCTGGATGCCGAAGAAATCCTCGGGCGGATGGAGGAAATGGAAAAGGGCGGCACCTCCTTCCAGAATAAGCAGTCTCAGGATGTCCGGGTGCGCTATGTGGCGCCTGTCATCGTGACGGTGGTGATGGTTGCCCTGATGGCCGGTGTCTGCGCCCTGCTTTGGTGGACGTACCGCACATCGCCGGAGGACGTGCCGCCCGTTGGCTTCTTTTGGTTTATCGTAGGTATCTGCGCCCTGGTGGGCGCTGGGGTGATCTTGGCATTGACCCAGTGCATTCGGGAAATCGGGAAAGGAGAAATTGACGATGCGAAACACTACTAAGAAAAAATGGGGCACCATCCTCAGTGCAGCGGTGATCATCGCGGTTCTTGGCATTTATCTGGCGGTGCTGTTGCTTCCCATATTGGGGGAAACCCTGGGGGATACCGTTCTGCTGGCACTTTTGATCCTGTACAGCCTGATTTTGATTGCCGTGATTGTTGGCGTTTTGGCGGCACTGAGACAGCGGCTGCGGGAAATTGAAGGCGGTGAGGAAGATGATGCGAAAAAATATTGATAAGCAGGCCCAGCGCCGCAGGGACGCCATTCAAAGCGCCATTGTATCCACGTTGATGCTGATTGTGCCCGCTGCCGTGATGCTGCTTCTGCGGTGGTTCTGCCGGGCAGAGGGTATCGTGGGCGCGGTGCTGGTTATTTTTTCTGTGCTGGATTTGGGGATGGTCATCCCCATCTGGATATTATTAAAAAATCGACTGAAAGAAATTGAAGGAGGAGAAGAAGATGCTGCTGCTCAATATTGATCATGTTCCCGGACGGGAAATCGAGGCCCTTGGCTTGGTGAAAGGAACCGTGGTGCAGTCCAAAAACTTTGGAAAGGACTTCATGGCGGGCATGAAAACCCTGGTGGGCGGTGAGATCATCGGCTACACCGAGATGCTGGTGGAAGCCCGTCAGATTGCCACCAAGCGGATGGTGGACGAGGCCGCCGCCATGGGTGCCGATGCCATTGTGAACATCCGCTTTGGCTCATCCGCCGTCATGCAGGGTGCCGCCGAGGTCATCGCCTACGGCACCGCAGTAAAGCTGAAATAATACGGATATTCCATTAAAAAGTTTCATTCGTCAGAATGGAACTTTTTCATAGGAAGATCAGTATGAGACGGGTTTTCGTGATCTTCTATCTTGAAAATCACGAAAACGGTAACGCCGCCAGGCGGTGCCTTCTTTATAAAAATGAAACATTTTTATAAAGAAACAGTATAAGGCAACCGAACATTACGCCCCCGGCGTGGAAAAGCCGGGGGCGTTTTTTTCGTTTATCCGTTGCTTTTGAAATATTCTTTAACCGGCTTCATGTCCAGACTGACCGGAACGTAGGAGCCGATGATTTCCATGGCCTTCTCCTCGGAAATGGTATCTCCTGATCCATAATTCTTTTTTGTCATGTCGGTGTATTCCCATGTTCCATTGCTGATGTGGTAGAATAATTGGCCAATCATTTCTATGTTGCCGTCATCCTTTATTTTGGAGAAAAAGTAGTTGGGCGCGCCGTCCAACAGGCTGTAGTCCGCAAAGTAATTCCCTTCGCACAGGTAGCCCATAGCGTGCGAATCCTGTACCCGGCCGGTCTTTCCGTCCCGCATGGTCCAGATGGCGTTTACATGGCCATTCTTCCCCAATATCAGCTCATCCTCTCCGTCGCCGGTGACATCCAGGAAGGCATAGGAGAAGGTGTCCCAGAAGTTTTCATAGGCAACATTGCAGCGGACTGTATAGTAACTCTCGTTATCCCGCATTTCGGCAATCAGCTCGTCGTAGCTGTTCTTGCGCTCGTGGTCTTCCCAATCCGGGAACGGGGATTCCCACTGGTCATCCTCCAGCTGCATATTGGCTTCAATGTGGGCCTTCGCCGCTTCCATGTCCGCAATTTGTGTGGATTTCAGGGTGTAGTCCAGCGCCTTCGCCACCTGCTCGATGTCCTGTCTGGTCATAATTTCGGGCTGTCCGTTCCCAATGTCGTAGACGCTTTCAAAATAGACGGTGAGGAAGGCATCTGCCCGGTCGCAGAGAATGTGAACACTGTTATCAGCGTTTACGATGAGCAGTTCTGTCCCGTCTTCCAATGAAAGGTTCCACTGCTGTGCCGTTTTCGTGTCCTGGATTTCCAGCCGGAGGGTATCAAAATAGTCCTTTCCGCGGTAGATATAATGTACAGGGATCTCACGCGTCCATGTGCCGTCTGTCAGATTCAGACGGTATTCCAAATCAAAATTCCCGCATTCATAAAATACTCCGCCCACATATTTTGCTGTGGCTCCGGCATTTTTCTTCAAAATGTCCGAAATACCAAGCATTTCAGAAATCAGTTCGGTATCACTGCGGGGATCTACAGCCTGTTCTCCCGCCAGCTTCAGGTCAAATTTTTTGCAGATTGCATCCACCTTATCTACCATGTCCTGACTGGAAGCATAGTAGGCGTCATAGGCTCTGGATACTTGAAAATCGGGGTCACGCGGCGGTTCGCTCTGGATATATTCGTACCATTCCATTGCGGCGCTGTAGTTTTTGCTGCCCTCCGACCCCTGCAGGGAGTAGACCGACTTTATCTTTTCTCCGGCAGGGATGGTGCTGCCGTCCGGATGATAGCGCTGGTTTGCGGTGTAGGTTTCCTCACCCACGCGCAGATCATTCAGGTGCACCAGAACAGCGGCGGCGCAGCCCATCAAAAGAAGCATTAGCGCGATGATCGCCGCGATCAGGAAGGGCTTGTGAATCATTCTGCGGGAAGAAATGGAATCCTTCTCCGCTTCCTCAATATACTTTCGATCGATATAGCTTAACCCAATCAGCAGATTTTCTCCGTTCATACGGCAATTTCCTCCTTTTTAAGATACACCCGCAGCTTATTGCGGGTACGGCTGAGCTGCATTTTTACCTTGCTTTCCCCGATGCCATACCGGGCGGCGATTTCCGCCACGGTGTCCACATACCAGTACCGGCGCAGGAAAATCATACGGCTTTCCTTGGGCAGGCTTTCCAGAAACGCGTTCAGGATACATCCCAGCTCCCGCCCGGCGATCTCCCGCTCCCGGGCTTCGTCCGGGATGCACAGTGCCATTTCGTCGCTGAGGCAGACCATCTCTGCGCTGCGCTTTTCCGCCGTTTTCCAGTCCAGCTTATGAAATGACAGGTGACGGCAGATGGATGCGAGAAAGGCATAAAAATAACTGGGGCGCTTGGGGGGAATGGTTTCCCAGGTTTTCATATAGGTGTCGTTCACGCTTTCTTCCGCGTCTTCCCGGTTGTGCAGGATCCTGTTTGCCAGCACATGGAGATTCCTACCGTAGGCCGCATCCGTTTCCCGGATGGCGTCTTCGTTTCTTTCCCAGAACAAATCAATGATTTTGGCGTCTTCCACTTGGGTTCACATCCTTTCTTAAGTTGTTCCTCACCCTGATAGTACGTTTTTTGATCGGATGCGTCACAGTTATGCTCGCACATTTTGCAAAAATGCGGTTCTTTAGAAAAATTTCAATCATCTTTTGCGGATAGGATAGCATGAAACCGGAACATCCGCAAGCCTTGAGACTGTCCCGGTTCTTTTTTCAGGGCCAGCCGAATAAGCTTGAGCGAAAGGGGAGAGGGGAATGGTAGTCAATCAAAAACCGACAGGAAGGGCTATATCTATGCCGGCAGGCCTGGTTTTTGGCGCCTTTATCAGCTTGGGCGTTACCCTGCTGACTGCGGCAGTTTTGGCAAAGCTGGTGGATATGGAAAGGTTGGCCTGGGAAAATATTGGCTATGGGATTATGGTTCTGCTGCTGTTGGCGTCGTTTTCCGGAGCCATGGCGGCCTATGCCAAAATCAAACGGCAGCGGCTGCTGGTATGCGCAATATCGGGGGTAGTCTATTTTGGAATCTTACTGTCGATCACGGCGCTATTCTTCGGGGGACAGTTCGATTCCGTTGGCGTGACTGCAGCGCTGGTATTGGCCGGAAGCATAGCCGCTGGTCTGCTGGGTCTGCGTGGTGAAGGGAAAAGAAAGGGGAAGAAAGTCCGGTTGCTCCATCGTTAAGTTGTACAAAATTTCATAGGAGGTAAGTAAAATTTACCCTACCTGTTTGCTTTGCAAGAAAAAATGCAAAATCAATATTTAGTGGGCAGAGAATAAAAAAGAACGCAAGATGTTGTCAAAAAGTTGAAAATGGTAAAACCGAAAAGGCTGGTAGTCAACCTGGTTTACATAAAAATGTTGACATAAATATCCGTCATAATCTACAAAAAACACTGTTTTGGCTAAAAAAGCTTGAATTTTTGTAAATTTTGGAGTATAGTATGGGTGTATTCGATTTAGGGTATTGCTATGCCCGTGCCGTGTACACCCTCTGCTTTTGCCGAACAGCTTGCACTTATTTCACTTTTGAGGAGGGGTATTTTGTGGCACGGTTTTTCTGCCCCGGTCCGCCGCACTGGTGGCGCAGGGGCTGCCGCTTCTTTCTTGCGAGTTCCTGGCTATTGGGACTGATATGCGGCATTTTGGTCTACCTGTCAGCAGGAGGCGTTCTTGTTTCCCTGATGCGCAGCACATTATATGTGCCTGTGTCGATCGTTGGCCTGTTGTGTGCGGCCGTATTACCTTTTCTGTTTTCCGCTTTGGCGGTTTTTCTTTCCAGGCCCGGGCTTTTGCTTCCGATTTGTTTCGGAAAGGCATTCTTATTGGCCTTTGTTTCCCTTGGCGTTATCCGGGCTTTTGGTTCTGCCGGCTGGCTGCTTCGGTGGCTGCTTCTGTTCGGCGATTGCGTTTCGGCGCCAATGCTATATTGGTTCTGGCTGCGCTATATCCCCGGAGACCGTTTGTTGTCCGGCTGGGAAGCAGCTTCGCTGTTCTCTCTGGGATTGCTGATCGGCAGTGTGAATTACAGCGTCATCTCACCGTTTTTGGTGCGTTTGATAGAAACATAGAAAGGGTAATTGGGTAAACTGGTTCATGTTGGATTTGATTCATGCCTATGAAAACTACCTGACCAAGGTAAAACAGGCGTCGAATAATACGGTTTCCTCCTATATGCGGGATATTCGGCAATTTTCCGAGTGGCTGCAGCATAGCAGGAACACTGAAATTTTGAACGCCGACCAACTGAATATCAGTGATTATCTGGCTTATCTGCAGGAGCAGGGGAAGTCCGGCGCCACCGCTTCCCGGACGCTGGCAAGCCTGAAGAATTTCTATGCCTATCTGGTATCCACGGGTTTTCTGGAGACATCGCCTGTCAGTGCGGATATCCATGTGGACAGGGGAGAGAAGAAGCTTCCCCAGATCCTGACGGGTAAGGAAGTGGAACTGCTGCTGATGCAGCCGGCCTGCGTGGATCCCAAGGGGATCCGGGACAAGGCCATGCTGGAGGTAATGTATGCCACCGGCATCCGCGTCACGGAGTTGATTGACCTGAATGTGGACGATGTGAACCTGGAGCTGGGAATCATCAAATGCAATGGTGCCAAGAAATCCCGTGCGATTCCCCTGTATCCCGCCGCATTGCGGGCCTTATCCGTGTACATGAAGGAAGTCAGGATGCTGATGATCGCGGATCCTCTGGAGAAGGCGCTGTTTGTCAATGTGGGTGGCGCCCGGATGAGCCGCCAGGGATTCTGGAAAATACTTAAGTTTTATCAGGCGAAGGCAGGGATCGAAAAGGAAATCACCCCTCACACCCTGCGGCACAGCTTTGCGGTGCATCTTCTGGAAAACGGCGCCGATCTCAGCTCTTTGCAGGAGCTGATGGGGCACAGCGACATTTCCTCCACCCAGATGTATACCCACATGATCAACCAGAAGCTGCGGTCCGTGTACGAAAAATGTCATCCAAAAGCTTAAAAGGTCTGCCGAAAAATATGCGGCAGACCTTTTGTTCATATGAAATTCATGAATTTGTGGTAAAATAATATAATCATTCAGAAGGGGAGTGGTGTGGTGGAAAAAAGGAAATTCAAATGGTGGCTGTTGGTGTTTCCCGTCCTTTTGATTTTTGCGGTTCTGACCGCGGTTTTCTGGGATGCCATTTGGCTCCGGGTGGCGCCCAAGGCGGTATTGACCTCGGCGTTGACAAAGGCGTTTTCCCAGCTGGAGGAACGCTTTCGGGAGGATCCGCTGCTGATTGTGGCGCGCTCTGCTGACCCGGAAGGGAAGTATACGGCGGATTTGACATTGGAAACGGAAAGGGAGCTTTTGGGCAAGGTCACCTATGATATGACGGTGCAGACAGACGGCGTTTCCCATCAGCTTTTGGCCAAGGGCCTTGCGAAAACCGAGGACAAGGAACTGGATCTGTCAGTATACATGGATTCCGGTTTTATGGCCGTATCCTCTGAGGATTTGGTCAAGGGAAATTATTACGGGATAACCTATGAAACCTTCGCCTCAGACCTGCGGAAAATTCCGCTGCTGAACTTCATGGTCAGCGACAGCCTGCTGGCACAATGGGACGCATCCGTCCAAAACATTCAGGAGCAGATGAGCCGCACCTATGCGCTGCCGGCACTGCCGGAGATCGCCCAGGAGGATACGCGAAAGCTGCTGCTGAGCGTTGCGGCTATGCCCTGTGAGATTGAAAAATGCTCCGTGCTGCTGGATGGTAACGCGGTTACCTGCCATAAGCTGGATTACCGCGTCAGCGGAGAACAGGTAGGGAATATCCTTTCTCAGGCAACGAACAGGGACTATCCTTCGGATACGGCGGTTACGGTTTCGTTCTATCTGTACCAGAACCGTGTAATTAAACTGATGCTTTCCTGGGAAGCGGGGGAGTCCGCCGTTTCCTATAGTCTCAGTTTGGGGATGAATCCAGGGGAAGATACGCTTTTGCTGCAGGAAATTGACAGCAGCGATGGACAATTTAAGGAATTGATTACGTCGGTTTCGACCCAGCGCAGTGAAAGCAGCTATGAGGAAACCTGGAATATCCGCAAAACAGAGGAAGGTACCAGCAGTGCGGTTTCCGTTTCCTTTGAATGGAACCCCACAAGCGGCGATATGATTTTGCAGTCCGGCGGCGCTGCTGTTTTCCTGAACCTGACGGAAACAGAAAACGGCTTCTGCCTGGTGACCGATGATTTTGCGCAGCTGATAAGAATTGCCACACAGAGCGTTTCCACATCCACCGGGAGCGGTAAGATCCCGTGTACCATGACCATCACAAAAGGCTCAGAAATTGCGGTGCCGGCCTATAAGAATCTGGACCAATGGTCTCTGGAGGATTTTCTCGTGCTGCTTGGCGGCATCGGGTCCTTGCTTGGGATTCGTATCGGATAAATTGTGCTGACTCACTGCTGCAAGTTAAGGTGAGGACGCTTAAGGAAAATCTTTAATTTGCGGATAAGCAGCGTAATGTACGAAAGTAGTTACGCTGCTTATTCTTCTTTCTCCTGGCTCCGGGCAAAAAAGAGCAGGGAATCTTTTCAGATTCCCTGCTCGGTGGTGCCGCCGATGGCGGCATGTATTCATTTTTTCGGTGGTTTATCAGTCCGACAAATCGGAAGTTGTCTTTTTGCTTGATTCAAACAGAAAAGCAGCAGTATCTTTGCCTTCCTCCAAAATATGGCATGACTGGTTATCATCTACGCTGATTTTATAAGCATAAGTCAGAGAGTCATCCGTTCCGTTGGTATATTTATATCCAACTATGTAAACGGGGGTTTCAGATGTATAAAAGCCATAAGACGTTTCCAAAATTTCACACGCTGAATCAAAATGGTCTAATAAATTATGGAACTCCTTATCGGCAAATTCTTTTGCAACTATGCTTCGGTTGTACAATTCCTGCATTGCATTATCTGTATAATCATTTTCGGTTTTACTGTTACAGCCTGTTAGCACAAAAGATATGAGCAATGCTGATAAAATGATTGATACTTTTTTCATAGTTTGTTTGCCTCTATGTCAAGATTTTGCCTCTTGCTCAAAATAATTCTTGATGTACTTTTCCAGAATGAGGTTGATCTGGCTGCTAACTGGTCTGGCTTCCTTCTGCGCGATTTCTTCAATTTTGGCCTTTGTTGTTGGTGTGACCTTGACACCGATAAGCACAGTTCTTTTTTCCATGGTCAATCCCTCCAACATGATTATAACCATGTTTAACCTATTTGTCTCAAAAAAACGCAAAGATAAACTCCAATCTGAGCTGAATATGCTTAAAAGAAAATGCTTCGACTGAGAAAAAATGCTGCCGTAGTGAACGGCAGCATTTTTATGAATCACGAAATCAAATACCGGTCATAGCAGCCAGCACATCCACTTCCATCTGCTGGATGCCCTTTTGCATTGCCAAACCTTCATCAATATCAACGTCGGTAAATCCGCCGTGATGGGTGCAGACGATCCGGTTGGTTTTCCCCTGGAGCAGAAGCTCTACAGCCAGATATCCCATTTTGGTCGCGTTGACGCGGTCACGTCCGGTGGGGGTGCCGCCGCGCTGGATGTGGCCGAGAACGGTCACGCGGGGGTCAAGATCAATAACGTCCTTGATTTTGGCAGCAATATCCGCGGCGGAACCGGCTCCCTCGGCAACCACGATCATATAGTGGGTAAAGCCGTTGAAGCGGGCCTGGCGTATCTTTTCAATGACATCCCGCTCAAAGTCAATTGGCTCTTCGGGAACCAAAACCGCGGTGGCGCCAACAGCCAGGCCCACATACATGGCAAGATACCCGGCGTTACGGCCCATGACTTCAACAACGGAGCAGCGCTCGTGGGACTGCATGGTGTCCCGCAGTTTATCGATACATTCGATGGCGGTGTTGGCGGCAGTGTCGAAGCCAATGCAGTAATGGGTGCAGCTGATGTCGTTGTCGATGGTACCGGGAATACCGATGACGTTGATGCCATACTTGCTCAAGGCCCGGGCGCCCCGGAAGGTACCATCACCGCCGATGGCAATGATGCTGTCTAATCCCAGGAACTTACAGGTAGAAACTGCCCGACGCTGGCCCTCTTCGGTCATAAACTCCGAGCTGCGGGCGGTGTAAAGGATGGTGCCGCCGCGGTTAATGGTGTGGGAAACGCTCTTTTCATCAAGCTTGACAATATCGCCCGTAATCAGGCCGTTCCAGCCGCGGCGGATGCCATAGCATTCCAGGCCATGGTAGAGAGCCGTACGGACAACTGCACGGACACAGGGATTCATGCCAGGGGCGTCACCACCGCTGGTAAGTACACCGATTCTCTTTACGCTCATAATGAAGTCCTCCTGTTTGGATTTGATTCCTGACACCATTCTACAGAGAATTTCGAAAAAAGTAAAGATAGTTTTTATAAATTTTTCGAATGTGGACTTATTGTAAAATTTATGGTACACTATCCATGGTCAGGGATTCTCACGGCTTGCGATATACCATATTGGACGCCATGGACCAAAAGAAAACGGGAAGAATCGTGGTATTCTATTGGTCCATAGTTGCCTACCGGGAGGAGTGGCGCTATGGAATCTATGCCCATCGTCCTGCATTGATCGACGCGGGCCATGTGGGCCAGAACCTGTATCTTGCCTGCACAGGAATGAGATTGGGCTGCTGCGCCATTGCCGCATTCTCTCATGAGCTGTGCAGCCAGATTTTTGGCCTGGATGGGGAAGAAGAGTACATTGTATACACTGTTCCCGTGGGTACCATCCGGGAACAGGACAAAGCGGAAGAAAAAGCATTCTACCGGTTTGTAAAAGAAGGAGGTCTGTAAATTTTATGGAAGTAAAGCGGTATACAAAAGAAAAAATTGCAGATGTGCTCCGGTTTGAGCAGGATCTGCGCGGGGAAGAGGACTTCTGGGGCTGGGAAATTGACGACGCGTATCTTCAAAAGGTAACCCAGAGCTTTGAGGATGAACGGTTCCGAAGCTCCGTGTCTTTGCTTGCCTACATGGACGGCAAGGTGGTGGGCAGAATCGATTCGACATTGATTTGCAGCCATTTTGACGGCAGTGTCAAAGCTTACCTGGACTGGATCTGCGTCTTAAAAAGCTACCGGCACAGAGGCGTTGCCCAGGAATTGATGGCACATCTGCGCAAAGTTTTGAGAGAACAGCATGGTGCGGATACCCTGATCGGGCTGATCGCCAGCAACGGGGAAGCGCAGAGATTTTACCGCTCCCTTGACCATGCCCTGATCCGGGATGAGGGCATTTGGATCGATTTATAACTTATATATGGGAAAACGCCTGCACAGCTTTAGCCGTGCAGGCGTTTTTTATGAAACCATCAATACATCTGAGCCAGTAATTCGACACACTTGTCGATTCCCAAGGCACCGCTGTTCAGCGCGATATGGTAGTTTTCCACCGCCCCCCACTTCATGTCCGTATAGAACTGGTAATAGGCGGCACGGCGCTTGTCTTTGTCCTTCAGGCGCTTTGCCGGAGCATCGCTGCGTTCACCGTACTGCTCCACAATGCGCTTTGCCCGGGTCTCCATGTCGGAATGGATGAACACCCGCAGGCAGTCAGCATTGTCTCTTAAAATGTAGTCCGCACAGCGGCCGACGATCACACAGGGGCCTTTTTCCGCCAGCTCCAGAATGATTTTACGCTGGATCGCCCACAGGTCGTCCTGATAGGAATGGCCGTCCCGGTCCCGGTCGCTGAAGGCATGGGCAAGCCAGCTGCTGCCGCCTGCATACTCGCCGCGCTCTTTTACATATTCCGGAGCAAAGCCGCTTTCCTCCGCAATTTTTTCGATAATCTCCGCGTCATAGCAGGGAATCCCCAATTTGGCGGCCAACTCCTTGCCAATGGTTCTGCCGCCGCTGCCAAATTGTCTGCTGATGGTGATGATTCTGTTGCCCATGATGATACCTCCTTTTTAATTTTGGGGTGTAATGCCAGTGTTGAGTTCTTTGTACGTCCGGCGAATGATAAATGCTGCAATAATGGCGGTCAAAATATCTGCCACAGGGAAGGAGTACAGCAGGCCGTCCAGGCCGAAGAAAATCGGAAGGGCAATTGGCAGCGCCACACCAAAGATGACCTCACGGGTCAGGGAAATAATGGTAGACTCCATCGCTTTGCCCAGCGCCTGCAAATAAATGAAGGTGCCTTTGTTGACGGTGGCGAGGATCATCATGCACAGGTAAATGCGGAAGCTCTTCACAGCGAACTGTGTATAATAGGCGCTTTCATTGGCGGCACCAAAGATGCCGATCAGCTGCGTGGGGAACAGCTCCACGATCAGCAGCGCAACCGCACCGACGACCGCTTCGGAAACCAGCAGATAAGTGAACAGCGTCTTGGCCCGGTCCTTGCGCTTTGCGCCGATGTTGTAGCCAACAACGGGAATACAGCCGGCCGCCAAACCAACGGAGATGGAAATGGCGATCTGGAAGAACTTCATAACAATGCCCAGCACCGCCAAGGGGATTTGGGCATACTCCGGCTGGCCGAAGACTTCGTCCATGGCGCCGTATTTTGTGCACATGTTCTGCACCGCGGCCATGGAAACCACCAGAGAAATCTGGGACAGGAAGCTGGTGATGCCCAGCACCAGGAATTTCTTCATCAGGCTGCCCCAGAAGCCAAAGCTGCCGCGCTCCAGCTTGACAGCCTTCATGTGGAACAGATACCAAATCGACAGTGCAGCCGTCAAGATCTGGCCGATAACCGTTGCGACAGCGGCGCCCATCATGCCCATTTTCATGGGATAGATGAAGATCGGGTCAAGAATGATATTGGTAATCGCGCCTGCCACAGTGGATACCATGGCGAATTTGGGACTGCCGTCGGAGCGGATAATGGGGTTCATGGCCTGCCCAAACATGTAGAAGGGAATACCAAGAGCGATCCAGAAGAAATATTCCTTGGCACAGGCATAGGTTTCCTCGTTGACCTTGCCGCCGAAGAAGGTGAGGATCGGCTCCATGAAGATCAAGTAAACCGCCGTAATTACGATGCTGCTGATGACGCAGAGCAAAATGGAATTGCCGATGCTTCTGTGGGCATCGTCCTTTTTTCCGGCGCCAAGGCAAATGCTGACAAACGCACAGCAGCCATCACCGATCATCACGGCAATGGACAGGGCGACAATCGTCAGGGGGAAAACCACCGTATTGGCGGCGTTGCCATAGGAGCCAAGGTAGTCCGCGTTGGCAATGAAAATCTGGTCAACGATGTTGTACAGTGCCGCTACCAGCAGGGAAATGATGCAGGGAATCGCGTATTTGGACATGAGTTTGCTGATCTTCTCCGTTTCCAGAAAAGAGTTGGACTTTTGATCCATTAAAATTAACCTCCTGTTTTTGATAACAAAAAGCGCATACCTTTTCGTATGCGCAAAAACGATACAAAAGGTGCATGCACTCTGTTTCGTATCAGCTTGCATAATGCACTTCTTGTATCGTGTCTCAATATAGAATATTCAGTTCGCAATATATTTTAGCACACTTTTTCGAAAAATCAAGTCCCATTTTTTTAAGGTACCTTATTCTGTTCACTCCAGCTGGACAGCGTCTATGATTTCATATCCGGCATCCACCTCTTTTGAAAATTCAATGGCTTCTATCCTTGCCGTAAAAGGGGAGAAGGCCGCCTGCATCGCCTGGGCAACAGGTCTTAGATCACAGTCGGGCATGTAAACCAAAGTTGTGTGAGGTTGCCAAACAGGATTTCTCGTCCATTTGTCCAGAAGATCAGGGGAAATCGAGACAAGGGAATCATGAACAGAGCAAAGCATCTCGTTTTTACAGGGAGTCGCGGCAATCATGGATGTTGCGGAAAAAATCTCAATCTTGTCATATCTGACGCAGAAAGACTGCCTGCCCTTTAGGACTGCTTTACATTCAGAGATCAAAATATGATCATCTGCGTCCAAATAGGAGGCCAGCGTAATATGGCCGTGCAAATTCTTGGGAGCAGCACCGTATTGCTCCGCGCAGCGGCGGATAGTATTGAGTTTCTGTCTGGATTCCGCATCTATTTTCGCGATTACACACAACATGTCACATCACTCCTAATGCTTTTTGCATTGTTTCAAGGTGGATAACATACATAAAACATAATTGGTTAGGAAGGTCAATTGCTGTTTTGGCACTCCTAGATAGGGGATAGGGGAGTTGGACTCACAGCAGGAGGCCCATCACAAGCCCAAGAAGAAAACACACAATCCCCAAAACCAGAAATTCCAAGGGATTGCGCAGATACTTTACCCGCACAACCCGTTTGATCACCGGTTTTTCCACCACTTTTTCCACGACTTTATCCACTTTTTTGACCATGTTCAGGACAATTGGCTGCTCTTCATATACCGGCTTTCGTCCCGTGGCAAGGTATTCCACCTCCGTGTCGAGTACCTCCGCCAGCTTGATCAGTTTGATGGTATCCGGGCTTGACAAGTCATTTTCCCACTTGCTAACCGCCTGGCGGGATACCTCCAGCGCTTCGGCCAGCTGGCCTTGGGACAGGCTGCGCTCCTTGCGCAGTGCGGTGATTCTTTCTCCAACCGACATAAAATCCTATTTTCTCCACTATTTATATAGCAACTATAGGTTGCATTTTCACTTTTCTTCAACTTTATCCGAGAAATCCAGCTTTGAAAGGGGATTGGCTTCGGCGGCTATTCTCAGCTCCGTATTTTCGATGTGTGTGTAGATCTGCGTGGTATTCAGATTCTCATGGCCCAAAACCTCCTGCACGGTTTTCACATCCACACCGCCGGACAGCATCATGGTTGCGGCAGTGTGGCGAAGCTTATGGGCGGAAAATTGGGTAGAGTCCAGCCCCGCCTGCAGCAGCGCCTTTTTCACCAGTCGGTGAACCGCTGTCACGCTGATACGGTTGTTGTCCCGGGAGCCAAACAATGCCCGGTTGTCGGAAAGTACCTTTTTTTCCCGTTCCGGGAGGTATGCGTCGATGGCCTTGCGGCAGGCGGAGCCAAAATAGACAAAGCGCTCTTTATTGCCTTTGCCGACCACACGGATCCGGTCCTCATAAACATCTGTCAGATTCAGTCCGACCAGCTCGCTGCGGCGGATGCCGCAGTTGAGAAACAGCATCAAAATGGCGTAATCCCGTTTTTCATTTGGTCCGGAAACGGCTTGTAGCAGGGCAGCGGACTGCTCCAAGGTCAAATATTTGGGCAGGCTCTTGCGCAGCTTGGGATATTCCAGATCAGCCACAGGATTTTCTTGCAATTGCTTCGTTCTTACGGTAAGATATTTATAGAAGGATTTAATGGCCGATAGTTTTCTGGCCCGTGCGGATGCCGCAATGCCGTAATCCGGCGCGGCGGACTCCGGATTCACAGCCCGGTCATTGGCCAAATAAGACAGGAAATCAAAGATATCAGAGGTGTCGATCTCTCGAATAAATTCAATGTCGATGTCCTTGATGTCGATATCGTCCAACTGGGTCGTGATAGGCATATCGTTGCGCATGAGCTTGATAAACCGCAAAAACATCCTTAGGTCCAGGTAATATTCGGATATGGTCAGCTGAGACTGGCCTTTGATGTTTTCATGATAGGTTAGAAAGTCCCGCAAAATCTGGGGACAGTCGTGATAGCGCTGCATAATGGCCTCCTTAAAAGGTGATAAAAATAAATTTTTTTGAAAAACCAGGGTGTATTTTATGAAAAAATCAGTTGTTATTGTATCATTTAGTTCTAAAAAAGGCGGAAATTGCGAACAAATCAGTGATTATCTTCGTTCGCTTTGCAGCCAACCGATAAAAACATACCGATTTGCGGAATTTTCAATTCATCCATGCGGAGGGTGCGGCTACCAATGCTTTGCAGATAATAGAAGCTGTCCCTATATTGGCGATATGGAGTACAGCATTTTAGAGGATATCTGCGCAAGCGCCATAACATATTTCGTTTTGCCTAACTATTGTAATTATCCATACGCACATTTTTTCGCATTTAATGAAAGAAGTCAATGTTATTTCCAAAATCACGCTGACCGGCTGGAAGCATATCTGAACGTGCCGAAACAATTTCTTGTGGTGAGCAATACCGGAAAAGAAAATTTTCTGGAAGCAATGCGGCAGCATACCAACAACGAACCGGAGATTTTGTTTTTAAGTTCCAAATTTTATGGCAAAATCATCAAGTGCAGGAAACCTTATGGAATCTGAAAACGCAAAAACAGATATTCGGAGGTTTGTCCATAAAGACGTCTAGGCTGATAAACCGTATTGGCCCTGCCATATGCCAATATTATAGCACATTCTCGCCCCGAACGCAACAAAATTTTTATTTTGTTGCGTTCGGGGCGTCCGTTTATTTCAGAAAACACCAATCCTTCCCCATCCGGTTGCTGACTATTTTCCACACGGCAAGTCTTTCTGTGTTTTTGTTCGTCAGTCAAAGAGATTGGCTTCAACATACTTCATCATCTCGTTATTCTGGTATCCATATTCCACAAACGCGACCAGCGCACGAAGCCCAGAAGCCAGGTCTTGTGAAACACCAACGGCAATACGATGGCCGCAGTCAAGATGACTGCGAGAATGACAAAAAGTGCCAAATGCTCTTTCCGCCATTTCTTTTTGAAATATGCCTTCCTTTCCTCAAATGAGAACGCACTTTCCTTTGCCGGGATCGCTTTTCTTCTCGAATCTTCTTTGATTTTTCTGCCGATGCGCATTTCCTGCCGCCACTGAGGTGCCGGACCGTCATCGCCCCAATATTCATCGATGGAGACAATCTTGTCATCCAAAACACGAATGAACGAGGCGACGTGAAAATGGAGGGCATCCTCTTTGGAATAGACGTGGACCGCAGTGATGGTGTACTCCCCTGCACAGAGCAATTGCTCGATTTCTCCGTCCCAGTCACCGGGGTATTCGCAGTTTGCCCGGATAAACTCCTCCACGGTGAAATGCTCGTTGGTATTGTGCCAGTTGATCCAGGCGCCGGGGGCAAAGTAGGTGCGGATGGCGGCGGCATCCTGGCGCAGAACATCCGCCCAAAACTGCCGGACGTTCATGGCGCACCCCCTCCCGGCTTCCGGGCGATCACGGCGTACCAGTCGTGTTTCTCCCCGTCAAACGCACCGGCCTGGGCGGGCATGCAGTAGACCTCCGGGGAAGCGTAGCCCATTTCCGACAGCTTGTCCAGCAGGAGCTTTTGAGAAACCGGGTGGTAATGCTCCTGGAAAATCTCCTTCTGGATGATCCTGTTTTCTTTTTCGAAGGTGAACAGCAGATTAAAATCCATGGTGCCGTCAGAATTGTAATCCCAGGCCTGTACCAGATTAACGCGGGTATCCCCGTGAAAAACGGGATTATACAGGTAGAACCGCTGCCGGGTGCGCAGAATCCTGTCCCAGTTCCGCAAATCAAAGTAAAGATATCCGCCGGGACGGACAAGGGCATCCATCTGGGCCAGGACATCCGATATTTCGCTATTGGTGACGTAAGGCAGGCTGTTTCCGGTGCTGGCCACGCAGTCAAACTGCTGGGAAAAAGCCTTTGTCAGTTCCCGGAAGTCGCTGACACGCAGGTCTATGGTGCCGCTCTTGGCGGCCGCCTTTTCCCGGCACTTTTGCAGCATGTTTTCGCTGAGGTCGGAGCCGGAAAGGGCAATTCCCAAATCCAGCAGGGGCAGAGTCAGGTTTCCGCTGCCGATGCTGACATCCAGCAGCGTTTTTATGGACTTACCGGCAAGAATGGTTTCCCAATGTTTTTTCGTAATGGAATATCTGGTGGGATCGTTTTCCAGAAGGTCATAAATATCAGCCCGGTCATATAGCTTTTCCATGGTATATCACTCCTGTTTTTCTTTCTGCGCAAAATAATTGTCACAGAATTTGTTCCATTTTTCTTCGTATTCTTCATGACTGACCAGCTGCAGATCATAGGGGGTGCGGATATTCCGCTTGACCGCTTCCTCTACGAAGCCATATATGGAATCTCCCGAGGCTTCCTCCACGGCACGGACTTCCGTCCAGCCCATGGCCATGGCATAGTAAAGCCGGGTGTGTCCGTCCAGGGAGATATAACGTTCTCCCTGCCGCAGTACCTGAATATGATGATGTCCTCCCCTGCCCGGATAAAATCCCGGATGGCCGCAACCTTGTCTTCGTCCACATAGAACTGGGAGGGCTGGATGTTCTTCAGAGGAACCGTCAGAAGCCTGGCAGGTGCAAATTTTTGTACAATGTTGTGCTTTTCATCATAAAACAGGGTGATGTGCGGCGTATAGAAGCGAAATTCCTCAATAATGGCGGGATACAGTCCCACTTCCCTGCCCCGTACGGTTGCTTCCCGTTCGGAAATAATTTCCACCTCGTAAGGTTCCCCCTCCGCCAGGAAGCAGCCGTGCTGGTTCAGGACGGTTTGGGAAAACCGCGGGTCTTGATAAGTATTGATTCTTTCTATTTTCATAGCGCTGTTTCAATGGCCTCCCGCAGATTCCGAACCCGGTAGACGGTCAATCCGGCGGGGATCTCCAGCTTTTCGGAGCCGCTGCGGGGAATGATGCACTTGTGAAAGCCCAGGCGGGCGGCTTCTCCCAGCCTTTGGTTCATGTGGGAAACCGCCCGGATCTCTCCCGTCAGGCCCACTTCCCCGATGGCAACCAGGTCGTCCGCAATGGGGGCGTCCCGGTAGGAGGATGCCACCGCCAGGGCAACGGGCAGGTCGGCCCCCGGCTCATCCAGCCGCAGACCGCCGATGACATTGATGTAGGCGTCAAAAACATTCAGCTTCATGCCCGCCCGTTTTTCCGCCACCGCCATAAGGAGCACCGCACGGTTGAAGTCGAAGCCGTCCGCTGCCCGCCGGGGCACGTTAAAGGTGGTCTTGGTGACCAGCGCCTGGACCTCCGCCAGCACCGGGCGTGTCCCCTCCATGACGCAGGCCACACAGGTGCCGCTGGCACCCTCCGGGCGGCCCTCCAATAGCATCTGAGAGGGATTCGGCACTTCCACCAGGCCCACATCCATCATTTCAAAGACGCCGATCTCGTTGGTGGAACCGAACCGGTTCTTTGCCGCCCGGAGCAGCCGGTAGGAGGTGTTGGGGTCGCCCTCAAAATACAGCACGCAGTCCACCATATGCTCCAGCACCTTGGGACCGGCGATGTTGCCGTCCTTGTTGATATGCCCTACCACGAACACCGTGATGCCCTGGGCTTTGCTCAGCTGCATCATGGTCATGGTGCAGTCCTTCACCTGGGACACGCTGCCGGGAGAGGACTCATTTTCTTCATTATACAGGGTCTGGATGGAGTCCACAATGAGGATATCCGGCTGCATCTCATCCACGGCGGCCACCACGTCGGAAAGCCGTGTCTCCGAGAGGATGAACAGGTCCTCCGGCTCGACCCCCAGCCGCTGGGCACGAAGCTTCAGCTGCCGCTCGCTTTCTTCTCCGGAGACATACAGCACCCGCCGCCCCGCGCACAGCTGAACACAGATCTGCAGCAGCAGCGTGGACTTGCCGATGCCGGGGGCGCCGCCCACCAGGACCAGGGAGCCTGCCACAGCGCCGCCCCCCAGTACCCGGTCCAGTTCTCCCATGCCGGTGGAAAAACGGATTTCCCCATCGCTGGTGACCTCCCGGATGCGCTGGGGCTTTCGGCTCGTCCCCACCGGGGCGGCCTTGGCCTTTCCCACCGGGGCGGGCTTTTCGATATGCTCTTCCATCGTGTTGTAAGCGCCGCAGCCGGGGCAGCGGCCCATCCACTTGGGGGTCTCATTGCCGCAGTTGGTGCAGAAAAAGACTGTTTTCGTCTTGGCCATGGTAATTCCTCTTTTCTCTTTTTTCCCATTATACCAGCGAAATGCAAAGCGGTCAAGTGTTCGAAAGATATTGGCTGACGGTTGCGGCAATGACACAGCATAGCTTTTGCTGGTAGTCCGCGCTTCGCAGATTCGCCTCCTCCTCGGGATTGGATAGAAAGCCGCATTCGATCAGAACCCCGGTACAGCCAATGTGCTCCATCAGGTAAACACCGTCGCTTTTCTTGCTTTTGCGGCTGCTGCCGGGGTTCAGCGTGGACACAAGGGCGGCCTGCATCTGCTTGGCCAGCTGCTCACTGCCCTCCGTGCCGGCATAGAATACCTGGGCGCCGCTGTAGCGGCTGTCGGAAAAGTTGTTCTGATGGATACTGAGCAGCAGCGCGTTTTCCGTTTCATTGACGATCCGTACCCGTTCTTTCAGATCGGAGATTTTTTTCTGGGCAATGGTTTCCGCTTTGGTATAGATCGAAATGTCCGTGGTCCGAATGATTTTCGTATCATAGCCCAGCAGGTGGAGAAGGTCGTTGAGCCGCAGGGAGATGTCCAGATTATAGGTACTCTCCACGATCCCTGTGCAGGAGGTAGCGCCCCCATCCTCCCCGCCGTGCCCGGGATCGACAATAATGCAGTGCTCCCGCGCAACCGGCGTATTCTCCGCAATGACGGTAACGGCCCTGCTTCCCCACTGGGCGGCAAGCAGGACGGCCGCAATGGTAAAAAGGTAGAATAAGACCCAGGTCTTTCGTTTCTTCATATGCAACACCTCCCTTCAATTTATGCGGGAAGTGAGCCGGCCTGAACATTTGGAGCAAAGGAAGCATAGTATGACACGGAACGACAATTCCAACCGAAAAACAAGGAGGAATGACCTTTGGATAAGAGAAATACGGAACAATTTTGCCGGGAGGGCAGGCTTCCAGCCGTAGCGCCCCTGGCGAATCCCTATGTTCCTTTCCAGGTGGAGAACCCGCCAAAGTATGAAGCCAGAAAGGGGCTGGTCCGCGGCACCCTGTTCCCCGGGCTGGATCTGCCCTTCATGGGGATGGTCAACAAAAACGAGCTTCCCGTTACGCCATTGTCGGAGCTGCAGGTTCTGGGCTTTGCGGTGCAGGAGCTGGCGCTGTACCTGGACACCCACCGGGACGACCGGGAGGCCCTGGAGCTTTACCGCAGCTATCAAAAAATGTACGAACACTGCTTGGAGGAATACAAAAAGACCCACGGCCCCATGAACCACACACGCGCCTCCGATTCGGAAAGCTATGACTGGCTGGACGATCCGTGGCCCTGGGAATACTGCAAAAACAAGGAGGCGTAACCATGTTTATCTATGACAAGAAGCTGCAATACCCGGTCAAAATCGACAAGCCAAACCCCCGGCTGGCCGCCATCATCATCTCCCAATACGGCGGCCCGGACGGAGAACTGGGCGCTTCCCTGCGATACCTATCCCAGCGCTATTCCATGCCCTTTGACGAGCTGAAGGGACTGCTGACAGATATTGGTACGGAAGAACTGGGGCATTTGGAGATGATTGGCGCCATTGTGCATCAGCTGACCCGGAATCTGAAGGATTCCCAGATCAAGGATTCCGCCTTTGCCCCTTATTTTGTGGACCACACCATCGGCGTCTACCCCACTGCGGCTTCCGGCTTTCCCTGGAACGCCGCATCCATGGCGGTCAAGGGCGATCCCATGGCAGACCTGGCAGAGGATTTGGCGGCGGATGGTACGACTGCGTAAGAACAACATATCACAAATAAGATAGGACAAGCCCCCTCAAAACATAATAACGTACCGCACAGGCGGCGTTTACTAATTCCCTTATGGGAAGATAGGAACGCCGCTTTTTTCATTTCCGTTTCGTTCAGATAGTTTTTGGCAACGGTGACATCCGATTTGCGAATGCGGCCTTTGGGGGCGTTTTTCCATGTGGTCAGCCCCATGTTGGGCTTGGTGCTGTCGGCACGCCAATATACGATCTCAGCGGCGGTATGATGGGTGACTGCATAGTGGGGCTTATTCTGCACCATGGCGAAAAATTCCTTTGTGATGGGGCTTTCCACATCGTAGTCGGCGCTGCACTGGGAATAGATGTCCGTGATTTTCTGGTAAAATCTTCTCTCGCTGGCTCGGATGTCCCGGATACGCTCCAGCTGTTCCTCGAAATAATCCTTGCCAAAAAAGTTCTCCGGCTCCCGCAGCCGTGCGTCATCCATCACATAACCTTTGATGATGAACTCTTTCAACACTCTGTTCGCCCAAATGCGGAACATAGTCGCCTTTTTGGAGTTCACCCGATACCCCACAGCGATAATGGCATCCAGATTATAATAGTTGGTCTGATACCGTTTTCCGTCTGCCGCAGTTGTTTCCATTTTGGAAACAACTGAATCCTCGCTCAGTTCGCCGGATTCAAAAATATTTTTCAGATGCTTGGAAATGGCCGCTTTCTGTACCTCGAACAGCTCGGCCATTTTTGCCTGTGTCAGCCAGAGATTTTCCTGAAAAAGCAGGATTTCCACCCGTACCTCTCCATTTTCGGTCTTGTAAAAGAGGATTTCTCTGGTTTCATACGGGGTCAGCCCCTGTTCCTTGCTCATTCCTCGTCACCTCCATCCGTCCGGTTCTTTCCCCGGCTCTTGTAGACATTGTACTGATTTTTGCACCGTGGGCTGCAAAAGGCGGCGTTGGACCTGCTGCCCAGGAACACCTTCTGGCAGTGCTTGCACAGGCGCAGGGGCTGGTCACCGTCCACCAGCATGAAGCTGAACATCATCTGGATACCCAGCAGCAGGGAGTGAAAATCCCAATAAATAGTGGGCTTATCCAGCAGCTCGATGTGGTAGCTGGGGGCGATCCCGCCGAACGCAGCCATGGCCTTGCGGTACAGCCCCCGTGCGTCCTCGTCGATGGAATCATAGTCATTGTAGTACAAAATGGCGGTGGTCAGCGTAAAGGCCCAGTCTTTAAACTGCTGGGCAACCCAGTCGTAGGGTTCCGCATATTCCCGCTGGAAGCTCATATTCTTCGCCATCGGCTCGTCCATGAAAGTCATGGTCAGGGCAACCATCGTCCGGTCACCGGACACGTTCCATGTAGATTCTATGCCTTTCTTCACCAAGTCCAGCTGGTCAAAGGGATAAAACAGGGACAGATATTTGTCCGTCGCCATGGATTCTTCCTTGATAAAATGGTTTTTCGGCAGGTACACCGCCTCATAGTCCATAAAGGACGGCGTGGTGGGCAGGGCGGTCATCAGCCCCAGCAGGCCGTACCGGGTGACAAACTCCATTATCGCCTTTTCCACTTCTGCTTCCGGCTTGCGTCCCATCATCAGCATCCCCACATTCAGCGCATCCAACACAATGTTGGGGACCTCTTTCAGCGGATTGTAGACATCCGGCTTTGCGCTTTTGCCGGGGGTGATGTACCGTTTGCCATCTTCCGCTGTTTTCAGCTCATAGTGATCGTACCGCACCCAATGGGAACGGGACTGTTCAAATAAATTTTTCATGAGTTGTCACCGTCCTTATTCCCAATCGGAAATTCCATATTTCTCAAGCAGTTTTCTGGCATATTCCAAGCCACTGTCCGTCAGATACACCCTTTTTGTTCGAGATGGGTGACTGCCCTGCCGGATATAATCTTCATCCCACAGGTCGTTTAGAATATCAAAATCGTATCCTTTCCAGGCATAAAATTCCGTCGCCTCAGAAAACTTGCCCCCCTCACAAAAGCGGGATAAATACAGCAGAGCCATGGTCAGTTCTTTCATCGCCTGCTTTGCTTTGGTTGGTTCCATAAGCTGTTCCCTCCATTCTCTATCTGCTTTCCGTCCCTGCTATCAGGGGCGGTTTTTCTTTTTTCTGCGCTTGGTCTTGTTTTCCCGCCGGATCACGGCGTCCTTGCCCTGTTTCCTTGCAATTTTCGAGTATTCCTCCAAAAACTGGCGTTCCCGCAAGGTCAAGCTGCCGCCATGCTCCTGCTTGCCGCACAGATGGTCATACATCTGGCGCTGCAATTTCTTGTGGATGGTTTTCCGCAGTTTACGGATGTTGCGGTCAGACTGCCCACGGACAGCGGCAAGTCGGGTAGAGCTGTACAGCCGTAAAGAGAGAAAATACAGGACTTCCTTATGTTCCTCGCTCAGCTTTTCCACCATGCGGGAAATAAAGGGATCAGCGGTCAGGTTGTGCATCTCATAAGGACAGTCAAACAGGATGTCCAGAAAGTTCCCGGCCATCAGCTGCCGGTATGCGGGGTTGTTCATCCAGCGGGGAATGAGCTTGGGTTCCGGAACCGCCTGATATTCCAGCGGCACATCCCCACGGAGGTTTTCATGGTCCCGTTCCCGGCGCTCCCGGTTCCGGTCCAGCTTGTTCCATTCCTCTACTACGGCCCGGAAATCCTTCTCCGTGCGGGCGGCTTCCTCCAGCCGCCGTATGGCCTCGGCCCGCATCTCCCGTTTGAGCCACTTATCGCTGACCGGGGCAGCTTCTTCTTCCTCGGTTTCCAGTTCGGCATCATAATCAATGGGATGCTCGTCCTGCTCCAGCTCATTTTCCAGCTCTGCCAGACGTTCTTCCGCAAGCGCCTGTTCCAGCGTTTCCTCCGCCCCAGCGCCTGTCTCATCGTCCCATCCAGTGAAGCCACCCTCGGTATCCAGAAGCTCGTCATCAGACAGATACGCCATGACCCCACCTCTTTTCAAAAAAATATTTTTCGATTTTTCAAAAATGGTTCCGTTTTGCACCCCGGATTTCTCCTATTAGTGAAATAGTAATCCAAAAACAAGTTACTTGGGTTACATCGGCTCATTCACGCAGGAGAAAGGGGGATTTCGCCATGTTCAGGCATGACACAAAAAAGAAGTAACACAATCGCAGGTTACAGGCAACGGAACTATAACAACAGTATACACCGGATGCGCCGAAAGCGCAAGAAAGAGAGGTTCTATGGCAGATAAAAACGCCGTGTTTCTGACCCGGCACATTGGCAACACCACCTATAAAGTTCGTGTCTACCTCAGCGAAACCGCCGAGGAAACGATGGAAGATAAAATTCTGCGGCTGATCCGCAACGACGGGCTGGCAAACCAGCCGGAATGTGGTATAATGGAACTGCCACAAATGAGCCGTCCGTCTGAAAGGAGCGCCTGATATGGCAAACAGACAGACGGAAGAAAAAATCACTGCGCTCTATGAGCGCCTGTCCCGTGACGATGACCTCACGGGCGACTCGAACTCCATTCTGAACCAGAAACGTTATCTCGAAAGCTATGCAGCACAGCGGGGCTACACCAATATCGTCCACTACACAGACGATGGGTGGTCCGGCGGCAACTTTGACCGTCCCGCATGGAAGCGCCTTGTGGCGGACATCGAGGCGGGAAAGGTGGCCCATCTGCTGTGTAAGGACCTAAGTCGGATCGGCAGAAACTACCTGCAAACCGGCTTTTATACCGAGGTAATGTTCCGGCAGAATGGGGTTCATTTTGTTGCCGTCGCCAATAACATTGACAGCGAGGAACAGGACAGCGGCGAGTTTGCGCCCTTTCTCAATATCATGAACGAATGGTATCTGCGTGACCAGTCCAAAAAGGTTTCGGCAGCATACCGTGTCAAAGGCAAGGCAGGCAAGCCCACCACCAACAACGCCATCTATGGCTACAAAAAAGACCCTGAGGACAAGGACCACTGGCTTGTGGACGAGGAAGCCGCCGCTGTGGTGCGGCGGATCTTCCGGCTTGCGGTGGAGGGGCACGGCCCCCATGAGATCGCCAAGATACTCACACAGGAAAAGGTGGAGTGCCCCGCCTATTATCTGGCCCGCAACGGCAGAGGCAGCCGGAAGAATACCGTGGATACCAGCCGCCCCTATGACTGGTACGGCTTTACGGTCAGCTCCATGCTGGAGAAACCGGAGTATATGGGGCATACCGTCAATTTCCGTTCTTCCAAGAAGTCCTACCGGGATAAACGGGTAAAAAATGACCCGTCCGACTGGCTGATTTTTGAGAACACCCACGAGGCCATCGTTGACCCGGAAACCTGGCAGCTGGCCCAGCAGGTGAAACGGACGGTGCGCCGGACAGATACCACCGGCGTTGCCAATCCCCTGACCGGCCTTGTGTTCTGTGCCGACTGCGGAGCCAAGATGTATAACCACCGGGGCAAACGCAAAAAGGACGGGCGGGAGTATGGAACCGACTTTTATAACTGCTCCACCTACACCCTGACCTTTGAACGGGAAACCCAGATGTGTTTTTCCCACACCGTTAGCACCAAAGCCCTGAACGCTCTGATTCTGGAAACCATCCGCACTACCGCCAGCTATGCCATCCAGAACAAGGAGGAGTTTATTCAGAAAGTTCGCAGCATTTCACAGGTTCACCAGCAGGAAGCGGCCAAGGAGCTGAAACGCAAGGTCGCCAAGGAGCGCAAGCGCAGCGCCGAGCTGGATGTGCTGATTAAAAAGCTGTATGAAACCTATGCCATGGGCAAATTGGAGGAAAAACGGTTCGAGCTGCTGTGTGCCGAATATGAAAAGGAACAGGCGGAGCTGGAACAGCTACTTGCCTCCGAGCAGGCACAGTTGGACCAATTTCACGAGGATACAGACCGTGCCAGCCACTTTCTGGCGCTGGCACAGAAATATACGGATTTCACCGAGTTGACCGCCCCCATGATCCATGAATTTGTGGAGAAAATTCTGATTCATGCCCCGGACAGAAGCACCGGAGAACGGGTGCAGGAAATTGAGATTTACCTGAACTTTATCGGGAAGTTTGAAGCGCCCATGCCCGAACCCACCGAGGAAGAACTGGCTGCGGAGGAAAAGCGCCGTCAGAAGCGTATCCGTGACCATGAAAAATACCTGCGCCAAAAGGAGCGCAAACAGAAGATTGCCGAGGGGCTGATCGTTCCGGGCGAACCGTATCAGCTGGTGTGCCAGTGCTGCGGGGAGCCGTTCCAGTCTGTCCGCCCCAACGCTAAATTCTGCAAACCCGCCTGCCGGGAGAAGTTCTACCGGCAGGAGAAGCGGAAAGCCAAAGAAACGGAAACATCACAAACTGCATAAAGACTGCGGCCTGCCCCAACAAACCGGGCAGGCCGCTTTTTTTATGTCCTGAAACGGAGGGATTTTCATGACACTCTTTGAACTGGTAAAACAGAATATTTGTGTGCCGGATGCGGCGGAACACTATGGGCTGCAAGTCAACCGAAACGGGATGTGCAGCTGTCCGTTCCATGAGGACCGGCACTCCAGCATGAAGCTGAATGAACGGTATTTTTACTGCTTCGGCTGCGGGGCCACCGGCGATGTAATCGACCTTGTGGCGAGGTTATTTGACCTGAGCAGTTACGAAACAGCGCAGAAGCTGGCACAGGATTTTGGGATTGACCCGGACAAGCCGCCTGCGGCAGCTGCCCTGCCCAAACCGGAGCGTCCCCTGCTGAAAGCATACCGGCAGGAAGAAGTGCGCTGTCTGCGGGTGCTGTGTGATTATCTGCATCTTCTGGAAAGCTGGAAGGTACAGTACGCACCCAAGACACCGGAAGATGTTCTGGATGACCGGTTTGTGGAAGCCTGTCAGATGCTGGACTATGTGGAGTATCTGGCGGATTTGCTCATTGCCGCCAAGCTGGAACAGCGGGTGGAAATCGTGGAAATGCTGAACAAGGGTGGCCTGATTGCCGGTTTGGAGGAACGGCTGAACAGGCTGAAAAAGGAGGATAGTGCCCATGAAAAACAAAGCGCAGCTTGACGGGATGCCCGTCTGGTTCGATGGCAAAAGCATCAACGAAGCCCTGTTTTGTGAGGAGTTCTTGCAGACGCACAAGATCATCTTCACAAGTGGGGCTTTTTTCACGCCCGAAGGCCGTGTGACCGATGAGCTGCCCCTGCGGGGAGAGATTTTTGAGGAGCTGAAATGCTGTGCGGTCAGCAACATTCCCCGCAAAATCAGCAACATTGTGGAGCTGATGAAGCTGGCGGCGTTGGTGGAGGATTTTCCCCCGGAGCCGGACCGGATTCATCTTTCCAACGGCACACTTTTTCTGGACGGAACCTTTGCGGAAGGAAAGCCGAAAATCGTCCGCAACCGCTTCCCCGTGGCCTACAACCCCAATGCTCCGAAACCTGTCCTCTGGCTGCAATTTCTGGATGGCCTGCTCTACCCGGAGGACATTCCCACTTTGCAGGAATATATCGGCTACTGCCTGATTCCCAGCAACAAGGGACAGCGGATGATGGTCATTAAAGGCAGCGGCGGCGAGGGAAAGTCGCAGATCGGCGCTGTGCTGGGAACTTTGTTCGGCTCTAACATGAAGGACGGCAGCATCGGGAAAATATCCGAGAACCGTTTTGCCCGTGCCGATTTGGAACATATCCTCCTGTGCGTGGATGATGATATGCGGATGGAGGCCCTGCGCCAAACCAACTATGTGAAATCCATCGTCACCGCCCAGGGCAAGATGGATTTGGAGCGCAAGGGCAAGCAAAGCTATCAGGGATGGATGTGCGCCCGGCTGCTGGCCTTCTCCAACGGAGATTTGCAGGCGCTGTTTGACCGGAGCGACGGATTTTATCGCCGCCAGCTGGTGCTGACCACGAAAGAAAAACCGGCTGACCGTGTGGATGATCCTGACCTTGCGGAAAAAATGAAAGCCGAGGTGGAGGGCATCCTGCTGTGGGCTTTGGAGGGATTGCAGCGGCTGGCCGCCAACAACTTCAAGTTCACCGAAAGTGACCGCACCAGAGAAAACCGGGAGGCAGTCAAACGGGACAACAACAATGTGTATGATTTTCTGGATTCTGACGGATATGTTCGCCTGAAAGCCGATCTATCCGCCAGCTCCAAAGAGCTGTATGAGGCATACCAGATTTACTGCACCGAAAACAACCTGCCCGCCCTGAAACCCCGCAGCTTCAGCGAAGCCCTGATCGCCTGCCAGAGCCGGTACAATCTGGAATACTGCAACAATGTGACCAATGCAGCCGGACGGCGGGTGCGTGGCTTTCTGGGGATTGAGGTATTGGTGAGAAATCATATATCAGTGTTTTCCGGTGATTCGATGCGTACGTACGTACCGGAAGATGTGCCGGAGGAATGGCGGCGCTGAACCGTGTACGTACGTACGCTTTGATTGCCTCTTGTTCTCCCTTTTATAGCAATTCGGCGGCTATATCTCAAAAATCACTGGCAAAATCGGAGGGGTAAATCAGGGCAATTGGGAATCGGAAAGTATTTGACGGTTGGAAGAAATCATTTTACGAAACCGTGCTTCTCGTCCCGGTGAACCGGGTGCATGGAATCATGGAGAAATGCACGGTTTCAAGCCAAGTCACACGGAACGGAAAAGTCGGAAGGTGCGACCTATGGGCAGGACATCACACCGGCAATTCTGAACGGATTTGGTGACAAAGGAATTTTTCACCACACAGCGAAGCGGCTATGCCAGAGGGCGTACCGGCTTCGCTTTTTATCAAGTAAATTTAGGAGGATTTTTGATGATGACGGTACGCAACGAGATTAAGGCACAGATCGTCCGGGCGGGATATACCATGCAGGAGGTAGTTGACCGGCTCCATGAGGAATACGG
>JAUNJE010000042.1 GCA_030533415.1 Eubacteriales bacterium
TATACTTGGCAGCAATTTCATCTACCTTGTCGATCATTTCCTGATTATAAACAAAATAGGCATCGTATTCTCTCGGAGCTTCATAGCTGTTCACAGCCGCTTTGGACAGCAGTGCCATATCCTGATCATAGCTATGCGCAAACTCCAACCATTCCTGAGCCGCATTATAGGCAGCACTTCCTTGAATACCTTGAAGTGAGATTTCGCTTCGCACCCTTTCTTCCTCAGGCGCTTTCTCGCCGTTTTCGAGGTAATAAGCTGGGGCTTCATATGTTTCTTCTCTGAGGCTCAGGTCACTTATTTGCATTAAAATCAGTGCAGTGCACCCCATCAAAAACAGCATCATTGCTATCAGCGCTGCAATCAGCCAGATTTGTTTTGAAGAAGAGTGATTTTTAACCTGTACAATATTTCCGTTACGAACCAGCTGGGCATCCCATACATATGTTCCTTTGGCATCGCCAATCATATCCAGAATATCATTTGAATTCATAACAAGTCCTCCTTTTTGAGCACAGCACGCAATTTCTTTCTGGTGCGGTACAGCATAGATGTTACCTTGCTGTTAGAAAAACCATAGTAGTTTGCGATATCCGCAATGGAATCCAGATACCAGTAACGGCACAGGAATATTTGGCGTTCTGTTTCCTGAAGGGATTCCAGAAAACGGTTGAACACCAAAGCAATCAGCTTTTGTTCATAAGCTTTTTCTACAGTCTGGCTATCGGAGACACACTCTTCCAGTTCCTCCAACGCAAGGATGATTTCGCCACCGCCCCGTTTATATCGGCTACGGGATCTCCAACGATCAATGGATAGGTTGCGTGTAATTTTGCCCAAGAAAGTTGCAAGAATCGAAGGACGCTGGGGCGGCATAGCTTTCCATGCTGCCATATAAGTATCGCTCACACATTCTTCGGCATCTTCGTTGTTTGTAAGGATGTTATAAGCAATGGAATAACAGTATTTTCCGTACTTTTGATTACTTTCGGAAATTGCACTCTCTGACCTGCTCCAGTATAAATCTATGATTTTCTGATCGTCCATACAAACACCTCCTTTTCTATTTTGAAAGGCCCTTCACTTATCATCACGACAAACTGCTCTGGATATTGCATTACTTTGCAAAATTATTTTCATATAGATGAAATTTGCGGAAATCAGAGTGTCGAAAAAGTAAGTTCAAACGTAGAAGTTTACCAATTTGCACTGCACCAAAGGCTCCCTTGTGCAAAGGCACTCCCTTCGGTCGCCTTTGCACAAGGGAGCCTTGGGCGCTATAAGCGCCAGAGGGTTTATCGGCAGTCTGAAAAGCTACGCATTATCTATTTTACACAGACAGGTTTTCATCACCCCAAACCTTCATGTAGTCGAGAACAGATAAAAAACTTTCCCCCAATTCAGTCAAAGTGTACTCTACCCGTGGAGGAACCTCACAAAAATCGTGCCGAAAGAGAAAACCATCTGTTTCCAATTCCCGAAGCTGCTTTGTAAGGGAACTTTCAGTTATTTCTCCGATCTGCCGTCGAAGCTGTCCGAACCGCCGGACATTACATTTTCCGATATACCAGAGAATTTCAATTTTATATTTTCCGCCTAACAATTTCTGCACAGTGGAAATTGTTCTGCACCGGTTGATTGCTGATTCAGATTTCCTCATTTGTCTCATCTCCTTTTTCATCATTCTATCCCATTTTGCTGTAAATTTAAAGGTACTGCAAAAAAGTACAGTACTTTAATTTTTGATGCAGCTTGTTATAATGTCATTAACGGGATGGTCATGTGCAGGTTTGCCCGTTGCCTGTACATAGTCATTGAATAGGAGGTATTTACCATGCACTATACAGGAACCATCTGGCGTCCTCCCTATGAGGCAGACGCACTGCTTTTGGAAGTAACCGCAGGCTGCACCCATCACAGGTGTAAGTTTTGTACACTATATAGCGATTTGCCTTTCAAATTCAGAATGTCGCCCATAGAGGATATCGAAAGCGACTTATTGGAAGTGCAGCTCTTACGCTATAATCCTGCTTCCATAATGACAAACAGGTTACAGGGATTGCCACGCCCAAAGCCGATACAAAGGGTTTTCTTGACAGGCGCAAACCCGTTTGTTCTCAAAACAGACAAACTACTTGAAATTGCGGCACTCATCCGAAAATATCTGCCATCTGTGGAATCAATCGGTTGTTTTTCCCGCATTACAGATTCAAAAAATAAAACAGCGGAAGAATTGCTCCAGCTCCGGCAAGCAGGATATAACGGATTAACGATCGGAGTAGAAACTGGGGATGATGCGGCATTGTCCTTTATGCGAAAAGGTTATACTTCGCAGGATATCCTAACCCAATGCAAAAGGTTAGAACAGGCAGGCATTGAGTATGGTTTTTTCTATCTGACCAGCATTTCCGGCAAAGGAAAGGGCGAGGCCGGTGCAAAGGCTTCTGCGGAAATTTTCAATCAGCTACATCCGTTTCTGGTCGGGCCTAACATGCTGACAATCTATCCAGAATCAGATCTGTATCAGGAAATACAGGACGGGAACTGGGAAGAAGAAGGTGAGATTGAAAAATATCGAGAACTCCGTGTCCTTGTAGAGAATCTGAATATTTCAACCTATTTTGCCGCAATGGGAGCTTCTAATGCCTTTCAGCTTCGGGGGCGTTTGCCGGAGGACAAAGAAAAATTACTGGAGACACTTGACAGGATTATTTCCGAAGCCGATGAAACAGAACTATTACACTACAGAAAGAATCTTCCGCATCTATAAGCCATCACATTTACTCACTACAGAAGCACACCCTGTAACATCATTACTTACGCAGCATGAAGCGTTTTGTCAAGTAGTATAGCATGTTTGATATATTTCCTGACAGCTCTCTCGTTTTGCCAAAAGACGACATGGGATTCGTGGTAAACTGAGCGCAAACCCGGCGGAAAGTCCGCTGTATGCGTCGAAAGAAAAATAAGCGGTGCAGGAGAAGAAAGGAGAAGAATGTCGTGCCGCCCTTTCCCCGGGATCAATCAAATCGATAGAAAGGATTGACCTTCATGATGCTTGATTTCAAACGCGCCGGTGTGCTTCTGGCGGCGCTGATGCTTTTGTCCGCGGTTCCGGGAAAGCTGTTTCCGGCGGCTTTTGCCGCAGAGCAGACCGTAGACTCCTATGTGTTTCAGTACATACCCTGTTTTGATATGACACCTATCCGTCAAACCATCACCCTGGAGGATGGAACGCGACATTTTTCCGGCACTGACGGCATTTTGAATGTTCCCGCCAGCGGGGCGGTGGAACCGGAAAGCACTCTGGGAATTCAGATGGATGTCTCGGAAATAGGCACTGCCAGCAAAAGCTTCGATGTGGGGGAAGCCCACACCTGGATCATCCGGAGCAGTGTTCCCGACGGCGCCGGTGATGGGCGGCAATATGAAATTTACGGGACCATCGACCATCGTCTGACCTACCGGCAGGGAAGTCCCGTTGTCAGCCTGTATACCAGGGCAGGGGAGGTGCTGCTTCTGAGGCTGGGGGACCACTATAGCCTTTGGGAATCCCAAACAAACGGGGCCGGTGTTGACAGCTTTTCCGTGTCCCTGACGCCTGCGGGAATGGCTTATGTGGCGGCAAACCTGGGAAGGGGAGACAATACCCCGGAAATCCATGTCTGCTTCCAAGCAGCCATCAATGAAAACGCCGCTGTGGGGGAAGGAATTGCCAATCTGGCCCGCCTGGATTACACAAATTCCGCAGGGGTGGCCTGCAGCGCGGAATCCGCCGCTGCGAGAGTATACACGGGAGGCATCCATATCCGGAAAACAGATTCATCGGGAACACCTCTGGCCGGTGCGGCATTCCAGGTTGCCCGTTTGGCGACGGAGGCGGAGCTGGCCGATCCGTCGGCCGAGGCGGTGACCCTGCATATCGGGGAGGAGGAGCGGAAGGTCGTCTTTGTAAGCTTCTATACGGAGGAGGACTTAGGCGGCGGAAAGGTTCGGGAGGTCACCACCGGAGAGGACGGAATGGCGGTGATTTACGGCCTGGCCTATGGGAAATACTATCTGATGGAATCCAAAGCCCCGGAGGGCTACAATCTGCAAACCCAGCCGGTTACCCTTGTTCTCAACGGTGTCAGCCATTTGACCGGCGGGAATGACGGAGAAATTGGGGACAATACCATCATATTGGTTGGCACCAAATTTATCATACCCGAAACCGGCGGAATGGGGAGCACGTTGTTTCATGTGACAGGCGCCGCCATTGTCGGTGCCGCCTGCCTGCTGCTTCTGAGCAACCGCAACAGAAGAATGTAAACGGGCACCGGGAGGAATCAATTTGGGGAGAGGAAAAATAAATCTGGTGCTTCTTCTGCTGATTCTGGGGATAGGGATCCTGTTCTGGCCGGCGATGTGCAGCCTGGTTCACCGGCACCGGGACGCCGCTGCCATTCAGATGCTGCAGAAGCAGCTGGAAGTGACGGACATCGAAAAGCAGCGCAGCCTGGCGGAGGAATACAACCTTAGGCTGCTGACGGAGGAAGGAGCCAGTCAGGAAGGATACGATCAAATTCTGGATTTCGACGGCGGTATGATGGGCTATTTGCAGATTCCCAAGCTGGGAGCGGAGCTTCCCATCTACCATGGCACCGGGGAAGCGGTGCTGGCAAAGGGTGTTGGCCATTTGGCGGGCAGCGCCTTTCCCATCGGCGGAGCGGGGAACCATTCCGTACTGGCAGGACATACGGGGCTTCCCGGGGCAGAGCTGTTTACGAATCTGACAGAGCTGACGGAGGGGGATACCTTCTGTATCGTCATACTGGGACAAATTCTGACTTATGAAGTTGACCAGGTCAAAACCGTGCTGCCGGGAGAGGGCGATAATCTGGCCCCGGTTCCGGGAGAGGATTACTGTACGCTGATAACCTGCACCCCCTACGGCATCAATTCCCGCCGTCTGCTTGTGCGGGGAAAACGGGTAGAAACAGAGACAGCGCCGCAGCAGGAACCGGCGCGGCAAGGGCGTTCTCCCTTGAGCTGGCTGCTGCCGCTGGCCTTCGGCTTGCCCCTGCTGATTGCCGGAGTGCTGCTTGCGGTTTTCAAAAGACGCAGGTAATAATGCTGATATTCCATTAAAAAGTTTCATTCGCTATAAAAATGAAACATTTTTATAAAGAAACAGTATAAACTATCCCTCCGGCATCCGAATGCCGGAGGGATAGTTTTGCTTATTGGTGCAGTTCCGCCGCTACCACCGTCAGAAGTTCCCGGATGTTCAGCTGCTGGGGACAGATTTCCTCGCACTGGCCGCACCGGACACAGTCGGACGGCATCCCGCCGCTGATGGTGTGAAGATTTGCCTCCTGTCCTTGCCGGCGGCCGTTCAGGCAGGCAAAGAGGTCCGGAATGGCAATGGCCTGGGGGCAGACCTCGGTGCAGTAGCGGCAGTTGGTGCATGGGACCAGCCCTTGGTTGCGGAAAACCGCGCACACCTTTTCGATGGCCTCCCGTTCCTGGCTGTTCAGGGGCTGAAAGTTTTTCATAAAGCCCACATTGTCCTCCAGCTGTTCCAAGGTGCTCATACCGGAAAGCACCATCATCATGCCCTCAAAACCGGCGGCAAACCGGATGGCGTAGCTTGCGTTGGAGCCGCCGTCCAGCTGGTCCAGAATCCGCTGTGCCGCATCGGGAAGATTTACCAGAGAGCCGCCCTTTACCGGCTCCATGACGATGACGGGCTTGCCATGCTTACGGCAGACTTCATAGCACTTTCTGGATTCCACTTTGGGATCCTCAAAGTCCACATAGTTAAACTGGATCTGCACGACCTCGATCTGGGGATACTCCGTCAGAATTTGGTCCAGTACCTGTGCCTTGTCATGGAAGGAGATACCAAGGTGGCGAATCTTGCCCTCGGCCTTCAATTCCAGCGCGGTTTCATAGGCCCGGGTCTGCTTGTACTGCTGGAAACGCTGCTGGTTTTGCGCGTGCATCAGGTAGAAGTCAAAGTATTCCACGCCGCAGGCCTCCAGCTGCTGCTGAAACAGAGGCCGGATGTCCTCCTGGGTGTTAAAATAGTTGCCGGACAGCTTGTTGGTCAGAACGTAGCTTTCCCTGGGATACCGGGAGGTCAGGCATTCGCGCAGTGCCAGTTCGCTTTTCCCGCCCAGGTAGCCGTGGGCGGTATCAAAATAGTTGAAACCGCTTTTCAGGAAGGCATCCACCATCGCTTTTGTCTGGGGGATGTCCACATCCTCCCCGGTCATGGGCAGGCGCATAAAGCCAAAGCCAAAATTCTTTTTGATCGTTTCAAAACCCATGTTCATGTTCCTGCACTCTCCTTTTTTGGTGCTGTTTGTACGATACCGACGAATGATACAATACCTATCGGCTTAATTCGGAAAATCGGCAAACGGATCAGGAAAAAACGTGCCATTCTGAGCGCGGCGGGCGGAGGCGAAGAATCACAGCAAAGCAGGTGGGCGGATTCTTCGGTTTTGCAGCACCATGTGCTGCTTCGCTCAGGATGACACGGGATTTATTGATTTATGATACAGTTTGCGTTAACCCGGTAAGCATTTCTTAAATTATAGCAGGAACATGTGGAAACGTCAATGCCTTTCGCCTGCAAGGAAGCAGAGAAAATGCCATACAATGCTAACACCCGCGCTGCGGAAGGCCGGAAAAGGCAGGAGAATGTTGATTTGCGGATTGAGAGGAAGAAATTGCGCATTTCAGAAAAAAGCTCTTGAAATAATGCAATAATCTGGTATACTATAATTCAGCAGTATGCGTTTTGCCAGGGGTAAAGTATGCCAATTTCCCTTTCCTTGCGGAAGCTGCTGCCTGCAAAGGCAATGAAAAAATCTGAAAATCCCAAAATGGGTCGGACCGATGGAAAAGGATGCTGTTTTTGGGGAAAATTAGGGCAGATGGGTATGGTGAACCCAGGGGATTGTACGTCTGAACAGCAGGCGGGAGCCCCCGGCTACCTCCGGCGTGCCAAGCGGCCGCAGGCCTTGCTTCAAGACCGCGGCTTTTTTGTATCCTAGATGAAATGAGAGTATTTTGCTATGAATATTGAATTTGACGTTTATAAGCAGAAGCTGAACGACTGCCGGCCCGCGCTGGAAGGATTGGCGGATTCTTTGAATCTGGCCGGCCTGCGCGACGAGCTGGAGCGCCTGCACGCCATGCAGGAGGCCCCCGGATTCTGGGATGATCCCGAAAAGAGCCAGAAAATCGTGGTGAAAACCAAGCAGGCCGAAAATAAGGTGGAGCGGTATGAAAAGATGCTGGCGGCCTGGGACGACCTGATGACCATTTGTGAGATGGCAATGGAAGAGGATGACGATTCCATGCTGGAAGAGCTGAAAGAGGGCTATCAGAGCCTGGCGGAAAATATGGAGACCTGCCGCTTGGAAACGCTGCTGACCGGACACTATGATAAAAACAATGCCCTTATGAGCTTCCATGCCGGGGCCGGTGGCACAGAGGCCCAGGACTGGTGCCAGATGCTCTACCGCATGTATACCCGCTGGGCGGAGCGCCATGGCTTCACCTATAAGATTATGGATTATCAGGACGGGGACGAAGCGGGGATCAAATCCGCTGATATCCTCATTGAGGGAGAAAATGCCTACGGCTTCCTGAAGGGGGAGAACGGCGTTCACCGCCTGGTGCGGGTGTCTCCCTTTGACGCCAATGCCCGCCGTCAGACCTCCTTCTCCGCCATCGAAGTCATTCCCGACATTGAGGATGACAGCCAGGATGTGGAGATCCGCCCCGAGGATTACGAGATGCAGGTCTACCGTTCCTCTGGCGCGGGCGGCCAGCACATCAATAAGACTTCCTCTGCCGTTCGCCTGATCCACAAGGCCACCGGCATCGTGGTTTCCTGTCAAACCGAGCGGAGCCAGTTCCAGAACAAAGAGACCTGCCTTCGCATGCTGCGCAGTAAGCTGGTGGAGATCAAGGAGCGGGAGCATCTGGATAAGATCTCCGACATCAAGGGCGTTCAGCAGAAGATCGAATGGGGCAGCCAGATCCGCAACTATGTGTTCATGCCCTATACCCTAGTGAAGGATACCCGCACCGGCTGCGAGACATCCAATGTCAACGGCGTTATGGACGGGGGGCTGGACCCCTTCATTGAAAGCTATCTCAATTGTCTTGCCACTGGCAATTGGGTGCAGAAATAAGGAAATAAGTAAAAAAATACTGTTTTGCACTTGATATTTGAAAAACAATGTGCTATACTGTACGAGTTGTGTAAGGCTCACATGCTTTTGAGCCATTTTCCATTCGCTGTCCGCGAATTAGGCGGAGGGAGGTTACGTAAAATGGGCGTTTTTGAAACGATTCTGATTGTTCTGGAGGCTCTGTGCAGCGTTGCGCTGATCGTTGTTGTGCTGCTGCAGTCCGGGAAGGAGGCTGGCCTGTCCGGCGTGCTGTCCGGCTCTTCCGATTCCTACCTGAGCAAGAATAAGAAAGGCAGTGTGGATCAGATCCTGGCTTCTTCCACCAAGTGGATCGCCGTTGTCTGGGTCGTCTTGACACTGATCCTGAGCTTGCTGTAATGGAGAGATAATATCAAAAAGCGTGAGGCCACGGATGCGTCCGTGGTCTTTCTCATTGGCGTATTGGGAAGTATGTAACGAATAACAGGGCTGTTTTCTCTTCGTCTTTGGGTAGATTTTTCCAGAAAGCTGTGCTATACTGATGCCGAACTAGGAAAAGAAGGAGTCATTGCTATGGAAATGAAGAAGCTTGCGGGCCTGGAGCCTGCCTCTGTATTTGGTTATTTTGAAGAGCTTTGCGCTATTCCCCATGGTTCCCGGAATACCAAAAAAATTTCCGATTATTTGGTGTCCTTTGCCGAAGAACATAGCCTGCGGTATATTCAGGACGAAGCCAACAATGTAATTCTCTTTTGTGACGGCACCTGCGGTATGGAGGACCGCCCTGCGGTGATCCTTCAGGGACATATGGATATGGTTTGCGAAAAGGATGCCGGCTGCACCTTGGATATGGCGGTGGATGGCTTGGATATTACCCATGATGGTGAGCGTATCTTTGCCAAGGGAACTACCCTGGGCGGCGATGATGGCATCGCCGTAGCCTATGCCATGGCCTTGCTGGCGGACAATACCATTCCCCATCCTCCGCTGGAGGTCATCATCACGGTGGATGAAGAGATTGGCATGCTGGGAGCGAAAGCCATTGACCTGTCTGAGCTGAAAGGCAGGACCCTCATTAACCTGGACTCGGAGGACGAAGGAGTTTTCACGGTATCCTGTGCCGGTGGCGCCAGGGCTACCATCTCCCTGCCAGTGGAGCGCCGCACGGTTTACGGACCCTGCATCCGTCTGAATGTGGATGGTCTTCAAGGCGGCCATTCCGGCGCAGAGATTCACAAGAACCGTGCCAACGCAAACAAGGTCATGGGCGAGTTCATGAGCCGTATTCAGAAGATCATGCCCCTTTGCCTGACGTCCCTGGCCGGCGGCACCAAGGACAATGCCATTCCCCGCACCTGCCAGGCTACCATGGTGGCCATGGGCATCCATTTGGAGCGTATCAACGCCATTGCCGAAGAATTGCAGGCTGAGATCCGGGAGAAGTATGATGAGCCGGAAGCCGTTATCCAGGCTTTTGATGTGGATGCCCTTGGCGGTAACAGCCTGTCCACGGAGTCCACTGCCAAAGTCATCGGCCTGCTGTGCACGGCTCCCAATGGTGTCCAATCCTGGAGCAAGGACATGGAGGGCCTGGTGCAGACCAGCCTGAATATGGGCATCACCAAGCTGGGGGAACGGTTCAGTGTCACGATGTCCGTCCGCAGCTCTGTGAATACGGAAAAGCAGGAACTGCTGGAACAGCTGAAAACCCTTGCGAACTTCTATGAAGGCACCTACAGCCAGACGGGGGAATACCCTGCTTGGGAATATAAAAAGAATTCCCATCTCCGGGATGTTATGGTGCGTGTTTACACGGAGATGTTCGGCAAGGAGCCGCAGGTGCTGGCTATCCATGCCGGCCTTGAATGCGGCCTGCTGGGAGAAAAGCTCCCCGGCCTGGACTGCATTTCCATTGGTCCCCAGATGCATAATATCCACACCAGCCGGGAAACCTTAGAGATCGCCTCCACCGAACGGACCTGGAAATTCCTGCTGGAAGTGCTGAAGGCGCTTTGATGATGAAATGCAATAATGGAAGCGCAACGAGGATGTGGAATAAAGATTTTATCCTGCTGGTCCAGGGGCAGGGAGTTTCCTGTCTGGGAAGTACATTATACTCTGTTGTGGCAAGTCTTTGGGTGTATGAGCTGACCGGATCAACGGTAATCATGAGTACTGTGTACGCGGCATTTGCAGCGTTCGGCGGTTTTTATTTCTGCTCCGGATGAGATTCGAGGAAAAGTTATATGCGCTGTTCAGGCGTTAGCAATGGGTTTTTCTGCTATTGGTAATCTTGCAGGCGGTTTTGTCTGTGAGGTAATTGATCCACAGCCACTTGTTTTTGGGCTGATGATTCTATTGCTAATGGAAATTGTGCTGATTGCAAGGCAACGGGAAGTACGAAATTTATTCTGCGTGAATCAAGCCCCCGTAGAATGAAGCAGCCAATCTGCATATGTTCCGTGTCCGCCGCAAGTTAGCAGGTATGTTATGACAAAACCTGTCAAGACAAAGCAGCAACTTGCCCGGAATCATATGGTAAACCAGCAGCGGGAAGCTGAATCCTCAGCTTCCCGCTGTTTTTTTGCGAACAAGCCCTTTCAGCCATTGGATATCCTCCAGCCGGACGATGCCGCACAGATACAGTAAGCACGATAGCAGGACGGGGAAAACGATGGCCTGCAGCGTGGGCGCGGACAGATGGGAAACCGTCCAGAGGGCGCTGATGGCGGACACGGCGGTCAGCGCCGGGATGTAAAAGGGAATGCGCTCCCCGGTGATGATCAGAAGCCTTCTCAGGCTCAAAATGAAATTCACCAGATGGGTGACCAAAAAACTGAGGAAATATCCGTCCATGCCGTAGTTCGGCAACAGAATGTAAAGGAAAAGCACATCCATGGCGGAAGTCAGGATGTTGTAGCGCACACAGGCCTTTTGCTGGCCCAGGCCCTTGGTCATGGCGTCGGTGATGGCGTCGCAGTAGAGCATGGGGACTACAAGCGCATACAGCTTCAAATACCGCCCGGCCTCCGCGTTCCGGTACAGTCCCATGCAAAGCGGCTCCGCCAGCAAGTACATTAGCCCGCTGAAAAGGATTCCATACAGCATGGCAACCTTCAGGCTCCGGCGCACCAGGTAGGAAATGCGCTTTCTGCTCCCCGCCGCGGCACACCGGGCAAGCTCCGGGATCAAAAGCTCCGCCAGACCGAACAGAATGCAGGCCGGGAACATCATCACAGGGAACACCATGCCGCTGACGCAGCCAAAGGCAGCCAGCGGCTCCGCCACACGGGTATTCAGCGCCAAACGCTTGGGTACCATCAGGTTTTCGGTGGTATTGATGCCGGATTTCAGCACATCTGCCAGGGCCAGGGGAACGGCGGCCTGCATCAGGCGGCTGCGGACGGGAATTCGTGAGGCAGGGGCCACATGCTCCCGAAGCCGCAGAACCGCCAGGCATCCCAGGGTCAGACAGCCGCCAAAGCAGCTGCCCAAAACCACGCATTGGCAGGCCCGTCCGGCATCGTTCCCGGCCCAGAGGGTCAGCACCGTCAGTGTCACGGCCATGGAGGCCAGCTGCTCCGCGACCTCCACAGCCGCCAGTGTTCCAATGCGGTTTGCCGCTGTAAAATACCCGGTCATGACCCCACACAGACAGGTGACGGGAAGAAAAGCCGCGAACAGCCGCAGGGCGCCGATGGTCCGCACATCCCCGATCCAGCTCTCGGCAATTTGGGGCGCGAAGCAGTAGATGAGAGCGGCCACCGTTCCGCTGCAAAGAATGCTGTAAAGAAAACAGCCGGACAGCACCCAGGTCACGTTCCCGGGCCTTTTCCGCCCCAGTTCCTCAGCGGTGAGGTACATGGCCGCTGTCCGGATGCCGGCCATGCCGGCAACCATGGCAAGGCTTCCCACGGACATGGTAAGCTGCAGCAGGCCCACACCCGCTGCTCCGATACGCCCGGAGATGTACACCTGAAAGGTCGTCCCCACCAGCCGGAGCAGAAGATTTACCCCGGTCAGCAGCAGGGCGGAATAGAAAATCGGAATCTTTTTGGGCAAAGAAATCCCCCCTTGTCCACAGCATATGCGGACAAGGGGGGCGGTATGATTTTATTGCCGTACCCGGCCGGCGGATATTACAGCTTGATCCAATACCGCTGCAGGCGTTTGCCGTTGCGTTCGTCCAAAACCTCATTTTCCAGTATCCCGCCATTGCGGGTAATTACTTTGGCAGAGGCGGGGTTGTCCGCATAGCAGCTGACCAGAATTCTTTCCAACCCCATACTGCGGCAAATTTCTTTCGCCAGGGACAACTGCTCTGTGGCATAGCCTTTGTCCCTTTCGGAAGGGCGGATGCTGTAGCCGATATTTCCGAAAATCCGCAAGCAGGCATCGTTCAGCTCGTGGCGGATATCCAGCATGCCAACGATTCTGCCATCCCTGCTGCGGACACCGGCAAACTGCGTATCGGGAACCCAATGGGGTGGGCAGGTTTCCCGGTGCTCTGCCTTACAAATCCAATCATACCAGTCGGCCATATTCTCGAATCTGCGCAGATTGGAGGTACCGTCCATGCTGCCGCCGTTTGCCAGGAATTCTTCACGGTATTCCCGGATGGCTTCTAAATCGGAGGGCATGACCTTCCTCAATGTTAGAATTTCGGATTCTGCTTTCTGTAACATATTACGGATTAAACTCCTTGCAGTACATGGTCAGCGGGCATTCGCCGCATTTGGGATTCCGGGCGGTGCAGCAATCCCGGCCAAAGAGAACGATACGGTGGCAGAAGTCGCTGCTTTCCTCCGGGGGTAGGATGGCCCGAAGCTGCTGCTCCACCTTTTCCGGCTCCTTGCCCGTGCTCAGTCCAAGCCGCCCGCAGATGCGGATGCAGTGGGTGTCGCAGACCACGCTGCCGGGGACAGCATATAGGTCTCCCAGCAGCAGATTTGCGGTTTTCCGGCCTACACCGGGAATTTTCAGCAGCTCCTCCATGGTGCCGGGGACCTTTCCGCCGTACTCCGTCAGCAGCATTTGGCAGGCGAGGACGATATCCCTGGCCTTGTGCTTATAGAAGCCGCAGGAATGGACCAGTTCCTCCACATGGGCGATGTCCGCCCCGGCCATGGCCTCCAGGGTAGGGTAGGCGGCAAACAGGGCTGGGGTCACCAGGTTTACCCGGGCGTCCGTGCACTGGGCGGACAGCCGCACGGCGATCATCAGCTCATAATCCTTTTCGTAATGCAGGGCGCAGAGCGCGTCGCCGTAGCGGTCTTTCAAAATGGCGATGATTTCCTTGACATTCTCTTTCATATCTGTCATTCCTTCGTTTTTCTTTTCTTTATACCATGAAATACCCCGAAAAACAATAGGCGCTGTTAAAAAATATCCTCCGGGAGATCTGCGGTCAGGGCCGAGATCTCATAGGCCGTCCGCTCTGTGCTGCCGGTCTCCGTCACTTTGGTATAGACCCGGCTTTGCAGCCGGCCGCAGATGCGGATGCAGTCCCGGGTGTGGCACTGGGAGGCCTCCAGAGCGGTGCGGCCCCACAGGATGCAGGGCAGATAGTCCGCCCGCTGAAAGGCACGGGGGACAGCGAGCATGACGTCGCAGATTTCCCGGCCCAGGGGCGTGCGGCGGTAGGTGGGTTCCCGGCAAATCGGGCCTTCCAGTATCACGTCATTGACCGGTTCTCCGTCCTCACAGACGATGGAAGCGGCAAACACGAAGATCAGCAGATGCCGCCGCCCGTCACTGCGGATGTTGTGGGAGCGGACTTGCCCTGTGACGGTCAGCATTTCCCCGTTGGACAGGTCGGCCGCATTCAGGATGCTTTCCTCCGCAATGACCGGAAGGGTATCCACCGCCCCGGAAAGCCGGGGAACCTCCAGGAAAAAGCGGAAGAACCTGCGGCCATGGTTTTCGTGGGAGAACTGGGGAAGGCTGGCAAGGCTTCCGCGCAGGACGATTTGATTTGTAATATGTTCCATTGTACCACCTCAAAGCTACAGATGTATGGAACATCCTATGCTTGTTTGGGGGAAAGAGAACCAAAAAGCCGGCACGCATTTTGCGCGCCGGCATGAAACTATGGCTATTCCTTTGCCCAGCCCCTGGTACAATTCAGGGCCTTTTTCCAAAGACGGACCCGGGTATTCCGCTCTTCCGGGGAGATTTTCGGCTCAAAACGGCGGTCAACAGCCCAGTTTTTCCGAATATCCTCCGTGCCTGTCCAATATCCGACCGCCAGGCCCGCCAGGTAAGCCGCGCCCATGGCGGTGGTTTCCACGCATTTGGGCCGCAGTACGGGAGCTCCGCTGATGTCCGCCTGGGTCTGCACAAGGTAATTGTTGGCGGAAGCGCCGCCGTCCACCTTCAGGGCGGACATGCGGATGCCGGAATCGGTTTCCATAGCGGCAAGGACGTCATTTGTCTGATAGTTGATGGAATCCAGGGTGGCCCGGATGATGTGGTATTTGTTTACCCCACGGGTCAGCCCCACAATGGCACCCCGGGCGTAGGCGTCCCAGTGGGGCGCGCCCAGTCCGGTGAAAGCGGGCACCACAAAGCAGCCGTGGGTATCGGGAACCTTCTGCGCCATATACTCGGAATCTCCCGCGGATTCGATAAACCGCAGCTCATCCCGCAGCCATTGAATGGCGGAGCCGGCGACGAAGATAGAGCCTTCCAGGGCGTAGCACACCTTCCCATCCAAGCCCCAGGCAATGGTGGTGACCAGGCCGTTGTCCGAGAAAATGGGGGTTTCCCCGGTGTTCATCAGCAGAAAAGCGCCAGTACCGTAGGTGACCTTGGAATCGCCGGGATCGAAGCAGGCCTGCCCGAACAGCGCCGCCTGCTGGTCGCCCGCGGCCCCGGCGATGGGGATGGGCGCGCCGAAAAACTGGGCGTCGGTGGTGCCGTAGCGGCAGGAGGAGGGCAGGGGCTTTGGCAGCATGGAGGCGGGAATATCCATGATTTTCAGGATTTCTTCGTCCCATTGCAGGGTGTTGATGTTAAAAAGCATGGTCCGGGAAGCGTTGGAATAGTCCGTCACATGCACCCGGCCGCCGGTGAGCTTCCAAATCAGCCAGGTTTCCACGGTGCCGAACAGCAGCTCCCCCTTTTCCGCCTGTTCCCGGGCGCCGGGGATGTTTTCCAGGATCCAGCGGATTTTCGTGCCGGAAAAATAAGGATCGATCACCAGCCCTGTCTTGCTGCGGATGGTATCTACCAGCCCTTGGGCCGTTAGGCAGTCACAGTAGGGGGCGGTCCTGCGGCATTGCCAGACAATGGCATTGCACACCGGGCGCCCGGTCAGTTTATTCCAAACGACAGTGGTTTCCCGCTGGTTGGTGATGCCGATGGCGGCGATATCCGCGGCGGTTGCGCCGATATTGGAAAGCGCCTGCCTGGCCACCTCCAGCTGTGTGGAGAAAATTTCGTCCGCATCGTGCTCCACCCAGCCGGGCTGGGGGAAAATCTGGGTAAATTCTTTCTGAGCCACGCTGCAAACCTCTCCGGCGGCATTGAACAGGATACAGCGGTTGGAGGTGGTGCCGGAATCCAGCGCCATGATGTATTTGGACATAAAGATGCGTCCTTTCACAGATTTTATAAAATATTTGCCGGTTTATGCGGCTAAGCCCGGTGACAAGTATTAAAAATTATAACATATTACACAGAAAATAACAAGCGGGGAAAAACCGCTTCAGGAGCGTATTGCGGCATTTTTGAAAGTATGGTATCCTCTTTTCAGATTTTCTGTAACGTTTTTCCGGTTTGCGCGTTATTACAGTGAAAGGGGGGAGGTGCGTGGACTTTGAATACATATACAGGACTTATTTTCAGGATATCTACTTGTATTTGCGCAGTCTCTGCGCCAATGAGGATATTGCGGAAGAACTGTCCCAGGAGGTGTTTTTCAAAGCGCTGAAAGCCATCGGGTCTTTTGACGGCTCGAAGGATATCCGGGCCTGGCTGTTCACCATTGCGAAAAACACCTATTTCACCGATTGCCGGCGGCGAAAGCGCCGCGTTCAGCAGGATTTCTCCGCCGAAACCGAAGATCCCCGGGCTTGCTTCACGGAACGGTTTGAAAATGAGGAGCAGGCGTTTCTGATCCACCGGTTTCTGCATGAAATGAAGGAGCCGTATAAGGAGGTCTTTTCACTGCGGGTCTTTGGAGAATTGCCCTTTGAAAAGATTGCGCTGCTGTTTGGAAAAAGCCCCGGTTGGGCGCGTGTGACCTATCACCGGGCAAGAAAGCAAATCATGGAGTATATGGAGGGAATGGAAAATGGATAAAATTTCCTGTTACATTGTCAAGGACCTGATGCCGCTATATGTGGATGAGGTGGTCAGCGAAGAAACCGCCCAGGCCATCCGGGGGCATTTGGACCAGTGCGAAAGCTGCCGGAAGGAATTTCAGATGCTGAGCAAACAATTGTCCGTGCCGTCTAATCCGAACATTCAGGAAGAAAACGGCCAGGCGTTAAAGCGGTTCAAATGGAAATTGATGTATCAAAAATTCGCCATTTCCTGTTTTTCTGTGCTGCTGACGCTGGTGCTGCTGGGGGGCGTGTTTCTCGTTGGCCGGGATATGATTACCGAAATGGTTGCCGGCCATTCGTCCATCTCAAAAAACATTGATATGACGCATAGGCAAAATTCGGATGGTTGGGAAACCCTCAAATTCGAGGATGGGGATTCCTTGGTCATGGACTGGCTTTTTTGCCAAAAGGAAGTGGTGAACGATAGTGATAATACGGGGAATATTACGTTTCGCTTTCGGGACGCGGATGGTGAAGTCGTCATAGACGAAGTTACAGTGGAGCCTGGGAAAAAAGCGTTTCTGGAAGAACTGAAATTGAAAACGGAATATACCGTGGAAGTGAAGGCCGCTCCCGGGGTCTATCGTATCGTGTTCACGTGAAAAAGCACGGCATCCGGTTTTCGGATGCCGTGCTTGTGTGTTACTGAATATGGCTGTGGTTGTTGATATGGTCCTGGCAGTAGCAGTAATAGCCCTTGCACCGGGAGCAGTACCGGAATTCCAGCTCGGGATTGCTCACATCCGTCCGGCCGCAGATGGTGCAGCGGTGGGTATAGGGGGCTTTGGGGGCTGCGTGGGAGGCTTCATAGGAACCGGCATCGAAGGGGATGACCTTGGCCTTTTGCTGCTTGGGACGCTTGCGCAGCAGCCGCCGGGCGTTGGCCCGCCAGGACATGGGGATGACATTCAGCACATCCTTGCCGAAGAATAAGAAGTAGTTGGCCAGAGAGATAACGGAGAACAGGTTATAGGGGAAGGGATAGGTAATTAGATCGATCAGGACAATGACCAGGTCGATCAGCGCGAAAATCCACGCCTTGACGGGAATGATGAAAAACAGCAGGAAATGGGAGTCGGGATACAGCGTGGCATAGCTCAGGAACAGGCTCAGATTCAGGTAGGTCACGCTGGCGTAGCCGCCGAAGATCATGCAGTAAACGTCCATCATGACGATGCCCGTCAGATAGAACAGGTTGAACCGCAGAGTTCCCCAGACATTTTCCATTGCCCTGCCCAGGGAGTAGTAGCAGAACAGGGAAATGGCCGTCAGCAGCAGGTTCCCGGCGTCATAGGTCAGTGGATAGGTGATCAGGCGCCAAATCTGCCCCTGAAGGATTTTTTCCCGGCTGAAGAACAGCAGGTTATATAAATAGTAGTTGCCCGCCATCTGGCTCATGATATAGACTACGGCCGTGCCCAGCACGATGTACAGCATCAGGTTGGGGATACCCTTGTCCCGGTTTTTGAAGCAGAAAAGATCAAACTTTTTGCGTATATTTTTCAAAAGACTCAACTCCTATGAAAGCTTTCCCATATTCTATCAGCAAATGGCGAAAATGTCCATAGCGGATTTGTGAACATTCCCGAAGAAAAAGTCGAAAAGCCCCTTGACATTTCCGCCGCGGTGTGTAAAATAACAGTACAAACTGCATATAAGCCTTATCAAGAGTGGTGGAGGGAACGGCCCGATGAAACCCGGCAGCCTGTCCGAAAGGAAAAGGTGCCAAATCCGGCGGCAAACGAAAGATGAGGATTCGATAGTGAGCGCACATCGGGTCCGTCGGTGTGCGGTTTTTCATTTTTAATATCAGAAAGGAATACAAAAATGGAAAAAAGACTCTTTACCTCCGAATGCGTGACCAACGGACATCCTGACAAGGTCGCGGATGCCATCTCTGACGCCATCCTGGACGAATGCCTTCGCCAGGACCCCGGTTCCCGGGTGGCCTGTGAAACCATGGTCACGACGAATTTCTGCATCATCTGCGGCGAGATTACCACAAAGGCTGTGGTGGACTATTCCGCCGTTGCCCGGGAGGCCATCCGGAAGATCGGCTATGTTTATCCCGGGGACGGTTTCGACGCGGACTCCGTAGAAATTCAGTGCCGCATCCATACCCAGTCCGCCGATATCGCCCTGGGCACCAACGACGAAGTGGGCGGCGCCGGCGACCAGGGCATGATGTTTGGCGGCGCCTGTACCCAGACCCCGGAGCTGATGCCCCTTCCCGCTGCCCTGGCCAGAGCGCTGTGCAGCCGCTTGACTGAATGCGTCCATTCCACGGACCTGCTGCGTCCCGACGGAAAGGCCCAGGTCACCGTGGAGTTTGACGGGGAAGGCAGGGTCGTGGGAGTGGACACGGTGGTGGTGTCCATTATGCACAGCCCGGATTTTGAGATGGAGGCACTCCGCGGATATATCCGGGAGGGTGTCATCAGCCCCGTGCTGAAAAAGTATGGTTTTGACATCCGGGAGGTTCCCCACATCCACATCAATCCCACGGGCAATTTCGTCATCGGCGGACCCAACGGGGATACCGGACTGACGGGCCGAAAGATCATCGTGGATACCTATGGCGGATATTTCTCCCACGGCGGCGGCGCCTTCTCCGGCAAGGACCCCACCAAGGTAGACCGCAGCGCCGCCTACATGGCCCGGTATATGGCCAAGAACCTGGTGGCGGCGGGCCTGGCCTCCCAGGTGCAGGTGCAGCTGGCCTATGCCATCGGTGTGGCGGAGCCGGTCTCCCTCCGGGTGGACAGCTACGGCACCGGGATCATTGCCGACGGGGAAATGACCGAAATCCTCCGAAAAACCTGCGACCTGACCCCCGGCGGCATCATCCGCAAGCTGGACCTTCGCCGCCCCATTTACGCGGACACCGCCTCCCGGGGCCACTTCGGCGTAGAGGGCAGACCCTGGGAACAGACGGACCTTGCGGACAAATTGAGGGAACTGGCGCGTATTTGATACGGATATGCAATTCATGCTGTTTCATCAAAATGCAAAACAGTATGAAAGGAAGGACGGCGGAATTTTCGCCGTCCTTTTCATATTCCCTTTGCAAAACGGGAAGAATATGGTATGATACAGTTATATAGCAGCAGTGGAGGGCTTTTTATGCTGGATTTTATCCGAATTGCCTGTGCCGTTCCGGCCGTGGCGGTGGGCGATGTCAAGAAAAATACGGAGGACATCTGTGCCTATATCGAGAAAGCGGATGCCCGGGAGGCGGATATTGTCCTGTTCCCGGAAATGGCAATGACGGGTTACACCTGCCAGGACCTGTTTTTCCAGGACACGCTTTATGAAGGCGTAAAGCAGGGACTTCGGAAGATCATGGCCTGTTCCCAGAAGCATCCTGCGCTCACCGCCGTTGTGGGGCTGCCCGTCCGAGCGGGGGGACAGATGTTCAACTGTGCCGCAGTGATTTCCGGTGGAAAACTGCATGGCCTGGTGCCCAAAACCTATATCCCCAATTATAATGAGTTTTACGAAAAACGCTGGTTTTCCTCGGGAACGGAACTGACAGACCGTATTGCCAGCATGGACCTTACGCTGGACGGTGAGCCGGTATATGTGCCAATTTTGGCCAACGCCGTATTTCGCATCGGCAACGGAACTTTGGTGGGCATTGAAATCTGCGAGGACCTGTGGACGCCGCTGCCGCCTTCTACCATGCTGGCCCTGAGAGGGGCGGAGGTGATTTTGAACCTGTCCGCCTCCAATGAAACCATCGGCAAGCGTGGCTACCGCCGGGACCTGGTGAAGCACCAGTCCGCCGCGCTGAACTGCGTTTATGCTTATTGTTCGGCTGGCTCCACGGAATCCACCCAGGATCTGATTTTCTCCGGGCAGAGCCTCATTGCGGAGAATGGCGTGCTTTTGGCGGAAACCGGGGAGCCAATCGCCACGGATTACCTTCTGATCCAGGACTGTGACCTGGGCAAGCTTCGCGCTGACAGAAGAAGGAACAAGAGTTTTCAGGATGCGGCGCAGCAGTATGGGAGTCAGCGCGCCATCCAGACCGAAACCTTCGCCGGAAACCTGCGCGCTGACGGTACGATATATCCCCTGCAAAAGCTGCCCTTTGTACCCTCTGCCAAGCAGGACCGCATTCAGCGGTGCATGGAAATTTTCCACATGCAGGTGGCGGGCTTGAAGCAGCGCCTTTCCGCCATCGGCGGGGCCAAGGCGGTCATCGGTATTTCCGGCGGCCTGGATTCCACCCTGGCACTGCTGGTGTCGGTGGAGGCCATGCGCCAGCTGGGACGGCCTGCCCAGGAGGTCTGCGGCGTTACCATGCCCTGTTTCGGCACCTCGGACAGGACTTATCACAATTCCTGGGAGCTAATGAAGACACTGGGCATCTCCTGCAAAGAGATCAACATCAAAGAGGCGGTTTCCCTCCATTTTGCGGACATCGGCCACGATGCAAATGTGCACAACGGCACCTACGAAAATTCCCAGGCCCGGGAGCGCACCCAGATTTTGATGGACTATGCCAGTGTGGTTGGGGGCATCGTGGTGGGCACCGGCGACCTTTCCGAGCTGGCATTGGGCTGGTGTACCTACAATGGCGACCACATGAGCATGTACGGCGTCAACGCATCCATTCCCAAGACCCTGATCCGCTGGATGATCGACGCCATTTCCGAAATGCCGGAATTTGCCGCCGCCCGGCCTGTGCTGCAGGACATTCTGGATACCCCCATCAGCCCGGAGCTGCTGCCCCCGGACGCGGAAGGGAAAATTGCCCAGCACACGGAGGACCTGGTAGGACCCTATGCGCTGCATGATTTTTTCCTGTATTATGTGCTTCGCTTTGGGTTTACGCCCACAAAAATCTATACGCTGGCTTGCCGGGCCTTTGCGGATGATTTTGATGCACCAACCGTCAAAAAGTGGCTGAAAGTCTTTTACCGCCGGTTCTTCAGCCAGCAGTTTAAGCGAAGCTGCATGCCCGACGGGGTAAAGGTCGGTTCTGTCACCCTCAGCCCCCGGGGCGATTGGCGCATGCCCAGCGATGCCAGCGCCCGGCTATGGCTGGAGGAAGTGGAAAGGCTGTAATGCGTTTTTGCTGCTTATTAATAACCAAAAGACCTGTTCAGCATCTGCTGCCGAACAGGTCTTTTTATGGTGCTTTGGGCGGTATCTATTCCGGCAGGCTCTTCGGACCAAGGTACGCAAATGGCCGCAGGCGGCGCCATGGCGTGACATAGTGGCAATCTAATTTTTTGCGGTACAATCCGTTTGGAATGATCCGGAGAAACTGTTTCTTTTACTGTTTGACATTGCATACTTGGATTTTATCCGGTTTGGTCTTTTTTCTGTGCATTCAAATTGCATCAATCAGGTTGAATATCGCGCGTTGCTGGGCATCTGTCAGCCGGGACCAACGATAGAGCAAGTCCCGCTGCGTTTCCGTCAGGACGACAGCATCCTCATCTTCGGCGAAAAGCTGGGAAAGAGTAATTCCGTAAGCATCGCATATTCTTTCGAGAGAGGGGATTGTGGGGATATTATTCTTTCGGAACCAGGACGAAATTGTGGATTGGGGCAGACCGGAACGTTCAGCCAATTGATAATCCGTCCAGCCGCGTGCATCCCTGTATTCCGAAATTTTGGATAAAATATCTTTCAAAGGATGTCACCCCTATCCTTGATTTTTTCGTTTATTATACTCCAAAATATCGTTGCTTTTTAATAATCCGTGTCGTATAATATTTACGAAGAAATTCAGTATTGGAAGTGATGGCTATGTTCACTTGCTTCTTTATCGGACATTGTGACGCACCTGGCAGTATTCAGGAGCAGCTAAACGAAACGGTTGCATACCTTGTAAAAGAACATCATGTAACGGATTTTATTGTGGGCCATTACGGAAATTTTGACCGAATGGCCACCATTGCTGTCCAACGGGCGATTCGGTGCTTCCCGGAAAGGGAGTTGATCGCGGAACTGCTGGAACCATATTTTCCCGGGGACCGGAAGCTTACGGTGCCGCTGTATTTTGATGGTATCTACTATCCGAAGGGAATGGAGAACGTTCCGAAGCGGTTTTGCATTGAGAAGGCGAACCGAAAGGCGCTGGAGCAGGCGAACTGGTTGGTTGCCTACGTTTGCCGGGAGGGGGGCAATGCGGCAAAATTGCTGCGTACTGCCAGAAGATGGGAAAAGCAGGGAGCCATAACGGTAATCAATCTCGGAGAATTGTAATACTGATTTTCCATTAAAAAGTTTCATTCGCCAGAATGGAACATTGCAAAAAAGGGCAGGAAATCCATTCAGGATTTCCTGCCCGTCAGCGCCGCAAAATGCGGAGAATATTTTGGGAAAATGAATTCTAGACATACAGGGGTGCCAGTGCGCTGCATTTTCGTCCTGCTGAGCCAAGCTGATACGCATTCAATAATAGTATAACATATTCATAGGAAAGGCACTTCTTGATTTGTGAGCTGAACCAGCAAAACTGCATAATAAAAAGCCCCCCTGATGTAAGATAATAGCTGCATCAGGGGGGCAATTAAGCCAAAGACGATATATTCCTTTCTACAACCAAGAACGTATCCAGACGAAACAGAGGAACCCATTTATAAGATTCTCTCACCGTTATACCGCTTGATTATTCTGCCTTTTGCTGGAAATAGTGGGTAAGATAGAAGAACGCGGCAATTAAGAAAGTCAGCCCACAGGCAAGAATGCCTCCGAGCTGCAGCCCGATCGCGGTTGAGGAGGTAAAATAGGAGAACAGCAGATAGTTGGCCCCCAGAAGCAAGGCCGTAAATAGCAGACACCACACCAGCCGCCATGTATTTGTCCGGGAGCGCCCCATGCTGCGGAAACAGACCTGCAGGGTTATGCCCAGCAATGCCGCACCTACAAAAAACCACATTGTATTTTCATTCATTGGATATATCTCCTTCCGATTTAGAATTTATCTGGGAATACAGAAAGAGAAAAGAGCAAATTGTTATTTTTCCCTTCT
>JAUNJE010000043.1 GCA_030533415.1 Eubacteriales bacterium
CGTTGGTAATTCAGGGCTTTCCCGGTTTGTCGTAATTATACCGTAAGGGCATACCTTTGCCACCATGGCACTGGAACATGGCATGGATGTGAAAACCCTGTCCACGATCATTGGGCACATCTCTTCCGCAACCACGCTGGACATTTACTCCCATGTGACCGACATGATGCAGAAGCAGGCAGCGGTGAAGATCGACCACCAGATCGGCAAAACCGATGCCCCAATGCCGGAGCCGGAGGAACGAAAAAAGCCCGACTCCAGCGGCTTCCAGCCAAATAAACCGAAGCACCGTAAATCCGGGACAGGCGGTGTGTACCAGCTAAACGACCACCTCTGGGAGGGGAAATACTCGCCCAGAGGTGCCAATGGCAAACGAATTTCCCGGAACGTTTATGCCAGGACCAGAGAGGAATGTGAGGAAAAACTGGCAGTGATGATCGAGGAAGTGAAGGCCGAGATTGCGCTGGAGAAGGAAAAAGCAAAATCTGCACCGCTATAAACAAAGATAAGGCCGCCGGGGTCGGGTTGATATGCTACCCCCACAAGAGACAGAGAAAAAGAAAAACTGTCTTTTGTGGGGGTAGCATATCACTTGAACGCCGACGGCCAAAGTTTTGGCAAATGCATCCCTTATTTGGTGGCAGGTTCCATGAGCCGCAGTGCCTTGCTGTCACAGTCGATCTCGTAGGTCAGACCCAACGGGAATACACCAATGGGATAGGCATGGCCTACATTGACATTATAGAGAATTGGTAAGTCAGGTAGTCCTGCTTCGAATCCAACGACCTGTTTATAAACTTCCTTGTAGCTTTCCATCTTGGACTTGAACGCAGGCTTACCGACGATGATGCCGTTCAGAACTTTCAGGATACCCTGTGCATCCAGATTTCGCAGGAACCAGGACAGCACCATCGCGTCCATATCGCACTCACTGGTCTCAATCAGTAGAATCTTGCCTTTCCAGTTTTCCAAAGAAGGCCATAGTGACGTTCCAAGCAGTTCCGGGAATACATCAATACAGCCGCCCAAAAGCGCACCGGTAACCTTGCCGTGGCCCTGAATCACTTCGTAGCCAGAGTTGGGAAATCGGGGTGTAGCATCCCCTATGTGATCTTCTCCCCACCAGATCTTGTCGGACTCATAGCTGCAGAACTCGCTGCAAGGGATATCCAGCGTAGCTTGCGGATCAAACAAGGTTTTTTCCATGGCGGCGCGAGTGTATTCGTTGATTGCCACATACTCGCCAAGGTTATTCATAACGGACAGGCCATAGTAGGAAACCAGACCAGCCTTGTGCATCATAAAGTGGTTCGTGGTGGAGTCAGAGAATCCGGTGAAGATCTTGGGATTGTTCCTTAAAACATCAAAGTCGATGAAGGGGAGCAAGCGGATCGTATCATCGCCACCGATGGCATTGAATACCGCTTTGATGGACGAATCACGGAAAGCGTCCATCAGATCCCGTGCTCTGGCTTCAGGGTGACGGTAAAGGTAGTCGATACCCTTCAGAGCGTTGGGCATAGCCACGACTTCCAGACCGTAGAGATTTTCCAGCCGCTCCTTTGCAAGATAATATTTGTGGATGAACATTTCCTCGCCCAGCATACCTCTGGATAAGGACACAATGGCTACCTTATCGCCACGCTTCAACCGTTCCGGTTTGATCATTTTTCTCCCTCCTAAAAAATAAAACGACGCAAGCTATGAAGCCTGCGTCGTGAAATACACCTATCCCCAATATTACTGGACTGGTACAAATAAAGCAAGGCTTTTGCTGGAATGATTCGGATTATGGTAATTCAGATTAGACAGTCGATTCAGCATAATACTTGCTCCTTTCCCAGAAATTTGAACTAATGGTAGCACACTGAAAATAAGAAGTCAAGTAACAAAGAAATACTTGTTTTTATGCTGTTTTAATAATTGGAGATATAATGTCAAAACCGCCAGTTTTCATTGTGAAAACTGGCGGTTTTGGTCCGGGCTGCGGGACTTGAACCCACGGTCTCCTGGTCCCAAACCAGGCGCGATACCAAACTTCGCTAAGCCCGGGAATATGAAATTGGAGTTTCGGAAATTTTTCCCGAAGTGGTCAAAACTGTGGTCAAAGAAATTCTATCACATCTATGACGAACTTTCAACCGATAGAATCGAGGGGGATTGCGGAAAAGCGGGGGAGTATGCAACATTTCGGAGCGCCGAACCGCTTTGGTGTTCCAGCTCCCAAATCAAAAGAAGTTTCTGATTTGGAACAGAGGAAGAACCATACCAGTACTGTATTATACACCATCCGTGCAGAAAAAGCAACTCAAAAATGAGCGCAGTATATTGCCTGATGATGATTAGCTGCATTGTATGACTTTGCTGTATGCCAAGCCGGGCGGAAGCACTGGCCACGCGTCTGTAAAATTGTAGCGGAGGAGGTTATGCCGCCATTAACGCTGTGCCGCTCTATTTTTAATCATTATACAATAACTGACAGGAAAATGCAACAAATCCGAGAAAAGGTTTGTATTTTTGCCTGTCTTTCGGTATAATGGTCGGCAAGAGGTGATCATATGAAAAATCGGGGAATTTCACAGGAAATGCTGAAGCTCATTGCCTGCGTTACCATGCTGCTGGACCATATCGGTGCGACCTTGGTGCCGGGATGGACACTGCGCATTATTGGACGGATTGCGTTTCCCATTTACTGTTTTCTTCTGGTGGAGGGGGCGCATTATACCCGAAATCCGAAAAAATATGCCCTGCGGTTGGCCATTGGCGCGGTTCTGTCGGAGTTTCCCTTTGATTTGGCCTTTTTTGGCGGCTGGACCTGGGGCTATCAAAGTGTGATGCTGACCATGCTGGTGGGATTCTTTGCACTGCAGGCCATGGGAAAATGCTCCAACTACCTCCTGAAATGTCTGGTTGTGCTTCCCTTTGCACTGTTGGCAGAGTGGCTTCTTACGGATTACGGCGGAGCGGGAGTCCTGCTGATCGCACTGTTTGGCATCAGCCGGGAGCTTCCCCACAGGCTGCTGATCCAGCTTCTGGGTATGGCACTTATCTGCAATTACCTGATCCCAGGCGCCAAAATTCCGATTGGGGGATTCCGCATCGCCATTGAACTGTTTGCGCTGATCGCATTGATTCCCATTGCATTCTACTCCGGACGGAAGATCACCGGCAGCAAAGCGGTGCAGTGGGGCTTTTACCTGTTCTATCCGGTGCATTTGACAGTTTTATATCTGATTGAACTTTTTCGATAGGGCTTTGTACCGCCGGGAGGCCTCCTCCCGGCGGTTTGTGCAGGAAGGTCCTGCCGGACAAAGAATCCGCAGTTTTCTGACAATATTATCAGCGCCGCAGCCATCCTTTGCTGCGGCGCTGAGATAATAAATCAGGTGCCGTCCCGAATCTGAAGAAGCTTGCTCTTCAGATCGTTTTCCATTTTTGCCATCTCCGTCTCTGCGGCAAGCCGCTTGGCGCGGCCTTCGGCCTGGATCTTCATCACATCGTCCAGGGTCTGGATCAGTTCGGCATTGGTCTTTTTCAGCGTTTCGATGTCCACAATTCCCCGCTCGGCTTCCTTGGCGGTTTCCACAGAGGCCATGTGCAGCTTCTCGGCATTCTGCTTCAGCAGGGCGTTGGTAATGTCGGTTACCTGGCGCTGGGCCTGGGCGGCCTCGGTGGAATGGGCGATGCCCAAAGCCAGTACCATCTGGTTTTTCCACAGGGGAATGGTATTGACCAATGTGGTCTGGATTTTCTCCACCATCACATTGTCGTTGTTCTGGATCATGCGGATCTGGGGCGCCGTCTGAATGGAAATGGCACGGGTCAGCTCCAGGTCATGAATCTTCTTTTCAAAGCGGTTGCACTTATCCGCCAGATCCTTGGCGGCCTGGGCATCCTCGGCAAGGCCGGTGACCTTGGCAGTGGCCTCCAAATCCTTCAGCTTTCCATTGCGCACCTCCTGAAGCTTCTGCTTGCCGGCCAGGATGTACATGGTCAGTTCCTTGAAATAGGCCAGATTCTGCTCATACATCTTGTCAAGCAGGGCGGAATCCTTCAGCAGCCGAACCTGATGCTGCTGCAAAGCGTCGCTGATTTTCCCCACGTTGACTTCTGCCTTGGCGTACCGGACCTTCATGGCTTCCAGCTTGTTGGTCTGCTTGCGGAAGAAACCAAACAGCCCCTTTTCCTCCTCGGCGTCGAAGCCCTTCAGCTCCCCAACGACATTTGCGATCAGGTCACCCACCTCGCCCAGGTCCTGGGTGCGGACGTTGGCAAGGGCAGCATCAGAGAAATCCGCCATTTTCTTCTGGGTGCCTGCGCCGTACTGCAAAATCTGGGTGGTGTTCTCCACATCGATTTTTGCCGCAAAATCGGCGACCATTTGCTGCTCCTCAGCGGTCAGAGCCGGCTCGGCAACGTTGGGCTGCTGCAGGGCCGCCTGGGGCGCGACAGCCAGTTCCGTGGCGCTATCCAGATCAGGCTCCAGTGTCAGGCTGGGGGCGGCGGGGGTAGATTCTGCAAATTGCTTGAATTCAGCGTCCATAGTCAATCTCCTTTTCCTGAAATATGGGTCGAATTATAACTTTTGATTTTTGATCTTGGAAAACGCATCCTCTGTCAGGCCCTCCTGGGCAAGCAGGGTGTTGAGGACGGAAATATCGCTGGAAACGTCCATGGCGGTGTCCTTGAACACCGAGTCCAGAAGCTTTTCAAAGGCCAGGTTCAGCGTGTCCAGGGTGGCTTCAATCTCCCGCTTGGAGGCCTGGATGGTCTCACCCTGAATGGGCTGGGCGTCCATTTCCGCATAGGCATTCAGAAGCTTCACGGTCATGGGCAGATAGTAATCCATCAGCTTTTTCAGGTCGGGAACGATCTCCGGATGGGCCTCCGCCCGGTCAAAGATCCGCCGGACGATGGTCTCCATGCGGGAGATCTTTTCGGAAATATCCTCGCCGGGAATGGCGTCATTGCACCGGCGGATCTGGGCGATGAAGGCATTTCCCCGGTCCAGGACTTCCTGTACCTGGGGATCATGGGAGACGACTGGCTCCAGCTTCTTCGCGGCGGCCTCCTGGCGCTGACGCTGCTCCAGTTGAAGCCTGCTTTCCTCGTAATGCCGGTAGGTTTCATCACTGGTGATGAGGCATGTCTCCTCCTTGTCCAGATGGCCCTCCAGGAAAAGCCCCGCATTGATCATCTGCCGCAGTTCTTTGCGGACATATTTCACGCTTTTGCCAACGCTCCTGGCCAGCTTATCCAGAGTGCAGTGGGTCTTTTGGCCCAGGGTTTTCTGGTAGGCCTTGAAACGGCTGACCCATCCCAGGGTGCGGATGCCGCTGCCGGCCAGCCAGATCCCGCCGCCAAATCCCACCAGCGTCAGTACCATGCCGACGCTCAGCATGCCGGTCTCAGGAACCACCAGATGCAAAAGAGCCCGGGAAAGCAGAATCAGGAACGTGATGCAGGAAAGCAGGCTGCCGCCTACGATTTTGGCGATGCCCCCGGCGGCTTTGCCGCTGGTGCTGCCGTAGAGGGCGGGAAGGTTTTTCTCCACGGTGGGCTGTTTGCTGCTCTGATAAGGGCTGTAGGCTTTGGCGGCGGAGCGGGAGGGGGTGTCCATTGCCTTGCGGACAGCCTCGCTGCCTATATCCACGGCCCGGTTCACAACCTGGGTGATGGTTTGATTCAGTTTTTGATAATCCTGGGAGTTGATGGCCCGGTCAACAATGTCCTCAATGCTACGGCCCAGATCATCCCAATCCTGATTGTTACGCGCCATAATATCCTCTCCAAATCATAGTTCTTTTATTATAGCGTTATCTTCCGGAAAAAACAAGCGGTCAGCGAAAAATAGGGAGATTTTGCCAGGGGAAATCAGGATGCTTCCGGCGGTGAAACCAAAAGAATAACGGCTGCGGGGCGAGATTCCCCGCAGCCGCCGTTTTTATCCGCTGAGCCTTCCAATAAGCGCGGCGCCGTTTTCCTTCAGCCAGGCATTGCTGGCCTTATAATCCGGAAAGATACGGGCAACCTCTGCCCAGAACTGCCCGGAATGGTTCATTTCCTTTCTGTGGCACAGCTCGTGAACCACCACATAGTCCAGCACTTCGGCCGGGGCCAGCACCAGCAGGCAGTTAAAATTCAGGTTCCCTTTGCTGCTGCAGCTGCCCCAGCGGGAGCGCTGGCTTCGGATGGTGATTTTTCCGTAGGTCACGCCCACCAGCGGGGCAAAATAGGCCACCCGCCGGGGAATGATTTCCCTGGCTTTCTGGACCAACTCCCGGATTTCTTCATCGGTAAAGGGGGGAAGCTTTGGCGCGGCGGCCTGCCGCGCCAGGTGTTTCCCGATCCATTTGGCTTTGCTCTCTACAAAGGTGCGGACTGCATCCCCGCTCATCCGGCGGGGACAGCGGACCACAACCTGGCCGTCTGCCCGGATTTGGATGGATACTGTTTTTCGGTTGCTGCGGATTATTTGATATGGTATGTTTTGCGTTTCCATAAATCGGGGGTCCATGCTCCATTCATGCGTTTATGTATCGGTGGCGGATTCCCGGAATTTCCAGATGTGCCGGTCTGCGCGGAACAGAAGGCATACGGCCACACCCAGTACACCGATCACCGCGAAGAAAAACGCCGCACCGCTGCCCTTTCCGGCGCCGAAGCACCGGGTCAGGACGCTTCCTTGATTTTGCGCCGCCATTACCGGCTCGAATACCCGGTCCACCATCAGTCCGCCCAGGAAATACCCCACGGGAATCGTGAAGAACTGGAAGGAGTTCCGGGCCGCAAAGACCCGGCCCTGGATTTCCTCCGGGATGGTCAGGCGGAAAATGGCATCCAGATTCCCGTCCATCAGGGGAATGGTGATCCAGCCCAGAAACGCGCCGGCACACCATACCGGCAGGCTTCGGCCAAAGGCCAGGGCAAAATTTTCCGTGCTCATGGAGAGCATCAGGCAGTGCCAGATGGTTTTCACCCGGTTTCCGGGAGTTTTCAGCGTGGAGGCCAGAAGGCTGCCCAGCAGCGTGGTGATGCCGATTACGGTATTGACAATGCCCATGGCCTGCTGGCCTGCCTCCGGTTTGGACAGCATCATGGCCGGGAATGCCGCGTTATACATGGATGCCACCAGGTTGATGGCCGCAAGAAACAGCATCAGGTGAAAGATTCCCGGATTCTTTTGCAGATACCGGATGCCCTCTCCCGCGCTGCGCAGCAGACTTTCCGTGGGCCTGCATTCCGGATCCATCTTTGGAACCGGGATGAAAAACAGCAGCACAATGGACGCAATCAAAAAACTGCCCAGGTCGATGGCGATCACCATATCCAGCCCGCCCAGTCCCAGCACCGCCGTGGTGATGACCGGCGTCAGAATGGAATTGAGGGAACTGGACAGATACCGCAGGCCGCCTACCCGCTGGTAGTGCTTCCGGGGCAGGATCGCAGTAGTGGCGACCTCGGAAGCGGGCTGCTGCACCGTGTTCATCAGACCGGAAATGGCGTTGACCAGGTACAGGTGGGAAACGCGGAGCAGTCCGGTTTTCAGCAGCACCAGTACGCTCAGGGTGCATAGCGCCGCCAGGGCGTCACAGCAGAGCATGGTCCGCTTTTTGTCCCAGCGGTCACTGAGCGCTCCGGCGAAGATGCTGCAAAGGACATAGGGTCCGTAAGAGCATACCATCAACAGCGCCGTTACCAGCGCGGATCCTTCCTGGGTGTACGACCAGATGACCAGAGCGTAGCTGGTCATGGCACTGCCAAGGCCGGAGATAAGCTGGGTCAGCCACAGCAGCAGGTAAGAACGCATTTCCGTAAATATTGTTATCAGCTTTTTCATTTTGGCTTTGCTCCTTTTTTGATTTTTTATGAATCCTATCAAAAAAGCAAAGCCGGCAGGATAGCATTCCTGCTCCATGCAGCCCTATCCTAGACGGCTTTGCATGGAGCGGCGGCAATACAGAGCATAATGGTCCCTCCTTACCGAATTTTTTCATTGTAGCAAAACCGCCCCCTTTTTGCAAGGTGTATACCCCTCTATTTTGCGTGGATTCCGTTTTTTACAGTTTCAGACCGGACGGTTTTCCCGCGAATCCGGCGTGGCACGCATTTTTACCAAAAAATACGTCATAATATGTTCATAATTTGGCGCCCAAACCTGGGAAAAAAACTTGAAATTTATTTCGATTTGCTGTATACTCACCCCTAGCAAAGCCCCATCCAGTAGAAAGGAGGACCGTATGCAAGCTAATGCAGCGGAGCCTTCATTTTTTTTGCCCACCTGGCAGTGCAAGAGAAAGGATGTATGTTATGCCAAACGAAAAAAATCAGGAAGCCGTCTATGATGCCAAAACCCTCGGTACCCCCAAGATGCTCATTCTGGGCCTGCAGCACCTGTTTGCCATGTTCGGCGCCACGGTGCTGGTCCCCGCCATCACCGGACTGAACGTGTCCACCACATTGCTCTTTGCCGGTCTCGGAACATTGCTGTTCCACCTGGTCACCGGACGGAAGGTTCCCGCCTTCCTGGGTTCCTCCTTCGCGTTCCTGGGCGCTTACGGCTTGGTCACCGCCTCCGGTCAGGACATTCCGCTGACCTATTCCTGCTTCGGCGTTGCTGTCGCTGGGCTGGTGTATCTGGTGCTGGCTTTCTTCTTTAAGCTTTTCGGCGCAAAAAAGGTCATGCGCTATTTTCCACCCATTGTTACCGGTCCCATCATCATCTGCATCGGATTGTCCCTGGCGGGTTCCGCCATCAATAACTGCCAGGCCAATTGGTGGGTGGCGCTGATTGCCATTCTGGTGGTCGTGGCGTGCAACATCTGGGGTAAGGGCATGGTGAAGATCGTCCCCATTCTGCTGGGTGTGGTGGCTTCCTACCTGTTCGCCATGATCGTGGACCCCGCTGCCCGGACAACGGTTGCCCAGACCGTGGCGGAGGCCAAATGGTTCGGCCTGCCCGTCATCTGGGACAATACCGCCTTCTCCATCTTCGGCAAGGATTTTGATGGCGGCATGCTGCTCACTGCCATCATTACCATTGCTCCCATTTCCCTGGCCACCATTGTCGAGCACATCGGCGATATGTGCGCCATTTCCTCCACTGTGGGCATAAACTATGTTGCGGATCCCGGCCTGCACCGCACCCTGACGGGCGACGGCCTGGCTACTGCCATTGCAGCCCTCTTCGGCGCCCCTGCCAACACCACCTACGGCGAGAATACCGGTGTCCTGGCTCTGAGCAAGGTTTATGATCCCAAGGTCATCCGCCTGGCTGCCCTGTTTGCGATCGTTCTGTCCTTCTGCCCCAAGTTTGCCGCGCTGATCGTGGCCATGCCCGCCGCCACCATGGGCGGTGTCAGCCTGGTGCTGTACGGCATGATCTCCGCCGTCGGTGTCCGCAACGTGGTGGAAAACCAGGTGGACTTCACCAAGAGCCGCAACGTCCTGATCGCCGCTATGATTATGGGCCTGGCGGTAGGCGTGACCTACAGCGGCTCTATCGTAATCCCCATCGGCTCCGTCACCATCAGCCTGTCCGGCCTGGCGGTAGCCGCACTGGTGGGCATCTTCATGAACGCGGTGCTGCCGGGGAAGGATTACGAATTCGGTGCCAATGAGCAGGGAGATACTTCCGTCAACTTTGGTTCCCGTCACGATTGATGATTTCTCAGAAAAAGCAGGGCGCACTCCTCTGGGGTGCGCCCGCCTGCGTTTTATGCGGAAATTCCGGGGATAATGGATTGCATTCCCTTGACAGATATGCTACAATACGATGTGATAATTTGGAAAAAACCTGAGAGGATGAAAGATATGGCAAAGGAAAAGAAGGTCGAACAAATCACCGACATGGAGGTGGACTTCGCCCAGTGGTTTACCGATGTGTGCAAAAAAGCGCAGCTGATTGATTACTCTTCCATCAAGGGCCTGTTTGTCTACCGCCCCTATGGCTACGCCATTTGGGAGAACATTCAGCACATTCTGGACGCCGAGTTCAAGAAGGCAGGGGTGGAAAATGTCTATATGCCCATGCTGATCCCGGAAAGCCTGCTGCAGAAGGAGAAGGATCATGTTGAGGGCTTCGCTCCCGAGTGCGCCTGGGTCACCATGGGCGGCAGCGAAAAACTGGAGGAACGCTACTGCATCCGCCCCACCTCCGAGACGCTGTTTTGCGAGCATTTTGCCCAGGTCATTCAGTCTCACCGGGATCTGCCTATGAAGTATAACCAGTGGTGCAGTGTGCTGCGTTGGGAAAAGACCTCCCGTCCTTTCCTGCGCCACCGGGAATTTTTGTGGCAGGAGGGCCACACCATGCACGCCACCGCCGGGGAGGCCGAGGCGTTTACCGAGCAGATGCTGAATATCTATGCCGATTTCTGTGAAAAGGTTCTGGCCATGCCTGTTACACGGGGCCGGAAAACGGAGAAGGAGAAGTTCAACGGTGCCGAGGCCACCTACACCATTGAGTGCATGATGCACGACCGTAAGGCCCTGCAGGCCGGAACCTCCCATTATTTCGGCGACGGCTTTGCCAAGGCCTTCGGCATCGAGTATACCGATAAGAACAACCAGAAGGTCAACCCCCATCAGACCTCCTGGGGTGTTTCCACCCGTCTGATTGGCGGCATCATCATGACCCATGGCGACAACAACGGCCTGGTTCTGCCGCCCAAGATCGCCCCCATTCAGGTGATCGTCCTGCCCATTGCCCAGCACAAGCCCGGCGTTCTGGAAGCGGCGAATGGCCTGAAAGAGCGCCTGATCCAGGCGGGTTACCGGGTGAAGGTGGACGATTCCGACAACTCCATGGGCTGGAAATGCGCCGAGTACGAGATGAAGGGCGTACCGCTGCGTGTCGAGTGCGGCCCCCGGGATCTGGAAAATGGCCAGTGCGTGCTGGTGCGCCGGAACGACGGCGAAAAGGCCATCATCAAGCTGGAGGATCTGGAAGCGGCGGTGGCCCGGCAGTTGGAGCTGGTGCAGCAGGGAATGTACGAAAAGGCCAAAAAGAATCTGGAAGAGCACATTTACGAGGCCCACTCTCTGGAGGAAGCCAAGGCGTTGCAGGAACGCAACGGCGGCTTTATCAAGACCATGTGGTGCGGCGGCGAGGACTGTGAGCTGAAGATGAAGGAAGTGGCCGGCATGTCGTCGCGCTGCATCCCCTTTGCGCAGGAGCACCTGGGCGATACCTGTGTTTGCTGCGGAAAGCCCGCCAATAAGATGATCTACTGGGGCGTGGCGTATTAAAGGAAACGTGATACGGAATGAAAATCAGGTCTGCGTGGATGCAGACCTGATTTTGAGGCGGCGAGTTTACATAATGCGGAGGAATATGAAGAAAATTTTGATTATTGGCTGTTCCGGCAGCGGGAAGTCCACCTTGGCCCGGGCGCTGGGGGAGAAGCTTGACCTGCCCGTCGTCCATCTGGACCAGCTTTGGTGGAAGGAGGGATGGACGCATGTGACCCGGGAGGAATTCGACTCCCGGCTGGCCATGGCGCTGAATATGGACCAGTGGATCATTGACGGAAACTACAGCCGCACCATGGAAACGCGCCTGGCCCAATGTGATACGGTCCTTTATCTGGATTTTAACCGATGGGAATGCCTTTGGGGCATGACGCAACGGGTGGTTGGCAGTTACGGGCGGGTTCGTTCCGACATGAGCGCCGGATGCCCGGAACGCTTTGACCCGGAGTTTGTCAAATTTATCTGGAATTTTAATCAGCAGAACCGGGTACGCATCTATACCTGGCTGGCCCAGGCGAAGCACGCAAAGACCATCGTGCTGAAAAACCGCAGGGAAGTCAAGGCGTTTTTGGAGAAGGCGGAGGGATAGAACAATCATTGAGCACATTGGCAATCCGGTATTTCGTGCCCGTTAGGGCGTATCAGCCGCTGCGGAATGAGCCGGAAGGTAAAAAACATAGCCGCCGCTGCGTGCGGCGGCCTCTGAAAGGAGCAAAACAATGCATCGAAAAGAAATCCTCAGGGCAGTCAAATTCACACTTTTTTCCATCAGCGCCGGGATCATTGAGATCGTATCCTTCTCCCTGCTGACGGAGCTGACGAATCTGCCCTACTGGCCCTGCTACCTGACGGCGCTGGTGCTGTCGGTGCTGTGGAACTTCACCTTTAACCGGCGGTATACTTTTCAATCTGCCGGAAACGTACCGAAGGCCATGCTGCTTGTGGCGGCATTCTACTGCGTGTTCACGCCACTAAGCACCCTGGCGGGAAACGCGCTGGCGAACCTGGGCTGGAATGAATATCTGGTTACTGTGCTGAATATGATCGTCAATTTCGTAACGGAATACCTGTACGACAAATTTGTGGTCTTTCGGGACAGCATCGATACCAACCCCCTGGCGAAATCCGGGGAAAAGGGATAGGGGGGTCCAGAAGGCGCAAGTGTTGCCCAATATCACGGGCTTAAGAACGCATTACGCTGTGGCCCTTTTTAATCCATTTATCCATCTCCGGGTGGATCGTTCCACACTTCGGCGTTATCGACTAAAGAAAGAGAAAACCGGCTACCAACATGAATGCAATCATTAAGCGGATGATATGGTGGCTTGTGTGAAGGTTTCCGCTGCGTTTTCCGTTCAAAAATGCAGCAATGCTGATTCCGGCGCATCCTGCCAGCGCAAGGGTCCAATCCCAGGCCGCCGCGAAAAAAAGCAGAATAACGGCACCCGTCAATAAAATGCCGCCAAACACCATCAAACATGGCGTGCCTTTCTGTTCAACTGTTCTCAGCTGTACGGCCGCGGCAAAAACAGACAGAAAAGCGTATAACATTGCCACAATTGCAAGGATGTATTTCATTTGTGTGCCTCCTTCTTTTCGGAATGAATGCAATCGCTCCCGAATCATCGGGAGCGATTTTTCAGCTTATACAATACCCTGCGCGTTCATGGCGTCGGCGACCTTCAGGAAGCCCGCAATGTTGGCACCGGCAACATAGTTGCCTTCCATGCCGTATTCCTTGGCGGCGGCGTCCAGATTGTGGAAGATGTTCACCATGATGTCCTTCAGCTTGGCGTCCACTTCGTCGAAGGTCCAGCTCAGGCGCTGGGAGTTCTGGCTCATTTCCAGGGCGGAGGTGGCGACACCGCCGGCGTTGGAGGCCTTGCCGGGGCAGAACAGAACGCCGTTTTCCTGCAGGTAGGCGGTGGCGTCCAGGGAGGTGGGCATGTTAGCGCCTTCGGCTACGGCGAAGCAGCCGTTTGCCACCAGCAGCTTGGCGTCGTCCAGCAGCAGCTCATTCTGGGTAGCGCAGGGCAGGGCCACATCACATTTGACGCTCCAGACGCCCTTGCCCTCGTGGTAGACGGAATTGGGACGGGCTTTGGCGTACTCGGTCAGGCGGGCGCGCTTCACCTGCTTGACCTCGATCAGGGTATCCACGTCGATGCCGTCGGGGTCATAGATCCAGCCGTTGGAATCGGAGCAGGTGACGGGCTTGGCGCCCAGCTGCCAGGCCTTCTCAATGGCGTAGGTCGCCACGTTGCCGGCGCCGGAGACCACCACGGTCTTGCCCTCCAGGGACTTGCCGTTGCAGCGGAGCATCTCATCGGTCAGGTACAGCAGGCCGTAGCCGGTGGCCTGGGTCCTTGCCAGGGAGCCGCCGTAGGACAGGCCCTTGCCGGTGAGGACGCCCTCATACAGGTCCCGGATGCGCTTATATTGGCCGAACAGGTAGCCGATCTCCCGGCCGCCTACGCCGATGTCACCGGCGGGTACGTCGGTGTCCGCGCCGATATATTTGCAAAGCTCAGTCATGAAACTCTGGCAGAAGGCCATGACCTCCCGGTCGGATTTGCCCTTGGGGTCAAAGTCGGAGCCGCCCTTGCCGCCGCCGATGGGCAGGCCGGTCAGGCTGTTCTTAAAGACCTGCTCAAATCCCAGGAACTTGATAACGCTGAGGTTGACACTGGGATGGAAACGCAGGCCGCCCTTGTAGGGGCCGATGGCGCTGTTGAACTGGACCCGGTAGCCGTTGTTGACCTGAACCTGTCCCTTGTCATCCACCCAGGGGACCCGGAACATGATGGCGCGTTCGGGGGTGGTCAGGCGCTCCAGCAGGGCATCACGGCGGTAAGCGTCCTCATTTTTCTCAATGACGACCCGCAGGGATTCCAGAACCTCATAAACGGCCTGGTTGAATTCGGGCTGGTCGGGATTCTGCTGTTTGACCCTGGCAAGGGTCTCGTCTACATAACTCATGAACAAATGTCCTCCCAAGAAAGATTTTAGGGTGCTTCACATTGTAGCAGAATAAACGGAGAATTACAAGAGTTTTTTATAATTTGGCAGAAATATAAATGTGAATCAGGAGTTGAATTGCCGGATTGTCTGCTGTTACTGTTTGTGTGGAACGGGCATATCCGTTCCGCTGGCAGACAGTATCAGCCCATGGCAGTCGGCCGACCCGGTCATGCCTCCGGCGGCCCTATCTTTCTGCTTGCCCAGAAAGATAGGGAAGAAAGAAGGCAGCAGGGGGATGGCTTTGCACCAGCCGCCCTCCCCCTGCACCCCCTCCTCCTTGTCCATTTCTCTGCCGGGCTTTCCATTTGGGCAAGGTGCTTCGCGACCTTGCCCCTCCCGGCTCCCGTTATTGATCTTTTCCGCTCTTTTGCCGCTTGATTCGCATTCTAAATGAAATTATGTCCGGACAGTTGGTTTACTGCCCGGACATAAAATCCAATATTGAGAGCATAATGCGCCTTATTTGGATTGTGCCTGCTGGCTTTGCTCATATTTCATATCAGAATATTGCTCACCCAATGCTTTTAATCCATTGCCGTTCATTTTGAAAGAGTATCGTGAACTGCCAATTTCAATTACACAAGAAGCATCGTAGACATTTGATTCCATAGCGGTTATCAGTCCTGCGATGGGCCGCATTCCTCGATTGGCGGATTCGCTGCTGATGTACAAGTCCCCATTTGGAGAAGCACCGACTAGCGCATATTCTGAAATAACATCGGCTATTTTTACTTTCAAAGTCATTATATCACTGGCACTATAGAGGGCGTTATGGTCGTTATATTCGAGAAGGCGAAATGCCATGCTGTAATTGCCGGTTGTGTCATAGGATTTCCCGTCGATATATTCTCGACCTGTGACATCATAATCACAGAATACAATGACTTTTAGTTCAGAGCTGCTAGTTGCTGTGTTACTGAATGTGCCAGTGAATGTTCCTTGCAGATAGAAATTGTCGGTTGGGTCACCAAAATCATCAACATAATATGCGATTTGCCAGGGTGATTGCTCTTCTGGGACTTCAGTTGGAGCAGTTGTCTCTGGTGTGGCCGTTTCAGCGGTTACTTCAGTGGTTGGCGGCTGGGGAGTGGCGGATTTCTCCTTATTTGCACATCCAAGTGTGAGAAAAACAATCGCTACCATCAAAAAGAAGATTTTCCAGAGAGACAAATTTGTTTTCCGCCTTGCTGTATTTTCTGTATTATGTTCCATACTGCCTCCTAGTAACTGACTCATAATATTTCCGTCCATTTGGAAAAATGTATACATTTCTGATCGTTTTGCCGTTGCTGATCAATAAAACGGCTGGCTTGGTTTTCGCATAATCCGGTTTTATCAATAATATCGATTTTAGGCACTCCATTCTTGTCAAAAGACGGACAGCGATTTCCTGTCCAATATTCACAAGTGCCGCATATTACCCTGTCGGTTTTGCTTTGCATATTACCACTCCTCACATAAATAGGAACTAATCTTCATATAATTATGACATAATACCTCCTTTTTGTCAAGAGAAATAGGAAGTAAAATTCCTATATATTTTATAGGAGGAAGAAAAATGTTGCTTTTTGATATGATGGCGATTGGAAATAAATTGCTAAAAATCCGCAAACACTTAGGCTTGACCCAGACGGAGGTCGCAGAACGGGCGGGGCTATCGGGGAGAACCTATGCCGATATTGAAAGAGGGACGGTGAATATGAGAATTGAAACCTTCCTGCGTATCTGCGATGTCTTTGGTGTTACCCCGGACAGAATATTAACAGAAGAACCATCCACCTTTGCTGTTCAGAAAGAAGAATTGCTTGCGCAGCTGGATAAGCATTCCGTAAAAGAGCAGGAAACCGCCTTGCGGCTCCTTGCGGTTTATTTGCAGTCATTGGCCTGATTGATCCATCATTGCGTGACGTATTTTTCTTTTGCCTGTTTTCCATATAGAAAAACTGCCCGGCTGTGTTTTGGCCGGGCAGTTGTGTTGTTACAAAGGTGGTTCGGTTATTTTATTCGGGGCAGAATGTCTTTTTTCAGCACCAGCAGCAGCGTATCCAGTTCCTCTTCCGTGGTATCCCGGCACAGGGAGACGCGGAAGGAGCCGTCAATAATTTCAGGAGCGAGGCCCATGGCTTCGAGAACATGGCTGCGGTGGCCCTTGGCGCAGGCGCTGCCCGCGCTGACACAAATACCGGTATCCTGCAAAATGTTGATGGTGTTTTGGGTGGGCACCCCGGGAATGGAGAGGGAGAGAATGTGGGGCGCTTCATGGGCACCGTTGATGGTGACACCCTCCAGCCCGGAAAGCTTCTCCGCAAGTCCGGCAATCAGGGCCTTTTCCCGCTGGGAATCCTCCCGGAAGGCGGCGGACACGGCGGCACAGGCAGCGGCGAAGCCGAAGATGGCGGGCGTCCCTTCCGTACCGCTGCGCAAGCCGCTTTCCTGACCGCCCCCTAAGAGCAGCGGCGGGAAGGACTTTAACCGGGGGGAAATGTACAGCGCGCCGCAGCCCTTGGGGCCGTGGACCTTGTGGGAGGACACGGAAATCAGGTCCGCTCCCAGCTGCCTGGCGGAGAAGGGGACTTTCAGAAATCCCTGCACCGCGTCGGTGTGGAAAATGGCGTCGGGGCAGAGCCTGTGGGTCAGCCTTGCCATTTGGGCAATGGGCATGACGGAGCCGACCTCGTTATTGACCATCATGATGGAGACGAGAATGGTATCGCGGCGCAGGGCGGCTTTCAGGCTGTCCGGGGAGATGCGGCCCAGTTCGTCAGGCTGCAGATAGGTTACCGCATACCCCTGGGCTTCCAGTTCCTTCATGCAGTTGAGAATGGCGTGGTGCTCGATGGCGGTGGTGATGATGTGCTTCCCCCGTTTGCCCAGCCGCTTGACGGTGCCGAAAACCGCCCAGTTGTCGGCCTCGGTGCCGCCGGAGGTGAAGAACACCCGGTCCGGTTCAGCCCCCATGGCAGCGGCGGCGGTGTGGCGGGCGGTGCGCATGGCCCGGGCGGTATCGATGCCGAAATTGTAAAGGGCGCTGGGATTGCCCCAGTTTTCCGTTAGGGCTTTGGTCATGGCCTCCACTGCCTCGGGGCAGGGCTTCGTGGTGGCGGAATTGTCGAGATAGATCATGCTTTCATCCTTCTGCTTTTTGATGGATTTCTTTGGAAAAATAGGAAAGGGTGCCCACCAATTGACCCGATTCCAGAAGCGCCCCAATTTGGGCGGGGGTCATCCATTGGACTTGGGCCACTTCGTCGGTGGTGGCGTTTTCCAGGGATACGGTCCCGTCATAGGGAAAAACCCAGACGTCCAGGATATCGCGGAATTTTACGCCGTAGTGAACCCTCCCGGTAACGGAGCGGACCAGTATGCCGGAAGCCGGGTCCAAATCAAGGCCCACTTCCTCCTTGACCTCCCGAACTGCCCCTTCCAGGCTGTTTTCTCCCGCCAGGACGGAGCCGCCGACGCATTCCCACATCAGCGGAGAGGCCGGGCGGCTGGCGCTGCGCTGGGAGATCAGGTATTGTCCGTTGGAATTTTTGATCCAGACATGGACCACAAGGTGATAATACCCTTCGGGAATTTCCTCACCGCGGATGTGGGTCCTGCCGGTGAGGGTGCGGTTTTCGGTGTAAAGGTCCCATAATTCCATTGCGTTTCCTCCTTATTTGCCGACGCAGAACCGCTCAAAAATGCGGCTCGTGATGTCTTCTCTTACGGTGGCGCCGGTGACCTCGCCCATGGCCTCCATGGCTTCCTCCACGTCGGTCAGCACCGCGTCGGGGGTCAGTCCCAGCTGCAGGCCCTGCAGGGAGCGGAGCATGGCTTCGTAAGCCCGGCGGCAAGCGTCGAACTGGCGGGCGTTGGTGAGAATGGAACCGTCGCAGGGTGTGCTGCTTTCAAACATGGCGTCCACCGCGTCCGCAAGCTGGTCAAGACCGCCGCCCGTTCTGGCGCAGACGGAAATAACGGTCATAAACGGCAGATCGCTGGGCTGGATTTCTTCGCCCAAGTCGGATTTGTTGATCAGGGCGATGGCGTTTTCGTGCTCTAAGCATAGGTCGATGATGGCATGGTCCCCGCTGGTCAGTGCCTGGGACCCGTCGCAGACGAAAATCACCAGGTCGGCGTTTTCAATGGCCTCCTTGGCACGCTGGACGCCCATCGCTTCCACTGTGTCGGTGGTGTCCCGGATGCCCGCGGTATCTAGAAGCCGCAGGCGGGTGGAGCCGACCAGAACGGTTTCCTCTACGGTGTCCCGGGTGGTACCGGGAATATCGGTGACAATGACCCGCTCGTAGCCCGCCAGGGCGTTCAGCAGGCTGGATTTGCCCACGTTGGGCCTGCCCACAATGGCGGCGGCCACGCCCTGGCGCAGGATACGGCCCTGGCCGTAGGTTTGCAGCAGAAGGTACAGCGCTTTTGCGTTGCCGCGCAGGGTGCCGCTGTAATTTTCCAGCCCGAAATCGGCGATATCCTCGTCGGGATAGTCCAGCACCGCGTGGAAATGGCTGCACAGGTTCACCAAATCGTCGTAAATGGGGGCAAGCTTTTTTTGCAGTGCCCCGCCCACCTGCCCGGCGGCGTTGGCGGCGGCATCGGCGGTGTCGGCTTCAATCAGGTCGATGACGGCTTCCGCCTGGGTCAAGTCCAGCTTGCCGTTTAAGAAGGCCCGCTTGGTGAATTCTCCCCGTTTCGCGGGCTTGGCCCCGGCGAGATACAGTGCTTCCAGCCCCGCCGCCAGTACGGCGGGGGAGCCGTGGCAGTGAAATTCCACCGTGTCCTCCCCGGTATAGCTGTGCGGGCCACGGGAAACCACCGCCATGCACTGGTCGATGGTGCGGCCCTGCTTGTCCTGCAGGGTGCCAAGGCACAATCGCCGGTCGGGAATGTCAAACAGGGTCTTTTTGTTATTCAATGTAAAAACCTGATCGGAGACGGCAATGCAGTCGTCCCCTGTCAGACGGAGAATGCCGATGGCGGAAACCTGGTTTCCGGTGGATACGGCGGCTATGGTATGGGACATGGGAAGCCTCCTTTGGGAACTAAGGGGAAAAGAAAGGGTTATGCACTGTGGTAGGTCATTCGCAGCTCGGTGCCGATGGGGATGGTTTGGACGGCACCATCCAGGCGGAACCCATAATGCTCATAAAAACCGATGGCGTGGTCGTTGCCCTTCAATACCCACAGAACCACGGGGCTGTCATTATCCAGGCGCTGAACCGCCGCATCCATCAGGCGCCGGCCCAGGCCAAGCCCCTGGGCCTCTTTTAGCAGATATATGGCAAATATCTCGCCAAAACCGGCATCATTGCGGCCATAACAGGAAAAACCGACGATTTTCCCGTCCAATTTGGCCACAAGGGTGTTTTCCGGCCAGCGGTGAGCGATGTCCTGGCATTTCTCCAGGGTCTGCCTGGCAATATATTGGGGTTCGATAAGCCCGGTATAGGTTTCCTGCCAGCTCTTCCAATGAACATAGCCTTTGCCGTCCATATCCTCCGGACGCATATCGTGAATTTGGAACTGCATGGTTATCCCTCCAAAAATGCCAGCGGGTCTGCATCGCTGGCGATAAAGTGCATCAGCATATACGCGCACATAATGGCCACGTTTTCTTCTGCCAAAATCCGCCTGCATTCCTCCCGGTCGGCGATGACCACCTGAATATCCTCGGACGCCTCCTGGTGAAGATTGTTCGGCTCCCCGCTGCAATAGCCGAAAACCATGCCGCAGCTTTCGTCCGTCATACCGATGGTGGTGAAGAAGGGCCGGGAATAGCTGCCGCCCTCTTTGGGGGAGAAGACAAGCCCGGTTTCCTCGTACATTTCCCGGATACCGGCCTGCAGCATGCTTTCCCCTGGCTCTACCAACCCTGCGGGAAATTCGTAAACGAAATCCCCCAGAGGATAGCGGTACTGGCGGATCAAAACCACCTTGTCCATTTTCTCCCCGTATACGCCGTAAAGGATCACACCGTCCGGCTTGTTCTGATGGGTGACAGCCTTCAGCGTACCGGGGTCGGGATTCCGGGAGGCCACATAGTAAGGAGAGATCCGTCCGTCCCGGTGAATGGCTTCAAACTCATAAAAGCTCAAGTAGCGGCTGCCGGTTCTTTTTGTGATTTTTCCGATTCTGCTCATGGAGAATCCCTCCGTAAAATGATAATATCCATCATGCTTACCGAGGTTAATACGCAAGGAGGCAAGCATTTTCCCCATTATATCATTTTCCGGGAAAAAAGCAATTGCCTATCCTCATAATCCTTCCATTTCCGGGTATACTCCAAAAAGGTGATGGAAATGACAGACAAGGAAATCCGCGGCCGTTTTGAGGGCGCGGGGGATTTTATTGCGCGGGAGCTGCATTGCGGGGCCTGGACGCTGTATGCCTATGCCATAGACGGGCTGACCTCCGGCGGCGACATGTCGGAGTATATCTTAAAGCCCATTTCCGAAAATCTGACCGGGGATACCATGGAGCAGCTTTATGAATCCGCGCTTCACGGTACGGTTTACAACAGCGTTGCTGACGATTGCGCGGATGTGGATACCGTTGCCATGAAGCTGGTCAACGGCTTTTGCGTAGTGCTGTTTCCCGGCGCCGGGGCCGTTGCGTTTGAGATCAAGACCAGCGTCAACCGGGGACCGTCGTCCCCGGAAGTGGAAAACACGGTCAAAGGCCCCAAGGATGCCTTCGTGGAGACCATCCGCATCAATACCAGTTTGATCCGGCGGCATTTGCGCACACCGGACCTGAGGCTTTATGAGACGAAAGTAGGAAAGCGCAGCCTGACCAATGTGACGGTGGCCTGGATTCAGGGAATCACCAACACACAGCTGGTGGACCGGATGAAGGCCCGCCTGGATGCCATTGACATTGACGGCCTTCTGTCCCCGGCGGCGGTGGAGGAATACATCACCGGCTCCCGGGCCACGGCCTTTCCGCTGATGCAGTACACCGAGCGGGCGGATAAATTCGGCCAGGGACTGCTGGAGGGCAGAGTGGGTCTTTTGGTGGATGGCCTTCCGCTGGCCTATTTGGCGCCGGCGGACCTGGGGTATTTGATGGACAGCCCCGAGGACCGGGGCAGGGATTATGTTTCCGCCTCCTGTATCCGGGTGCTGCGCTACTGCGCCCTGATTCTCAGTCTGCTGCTGCCGGGATTTTATATTGCCCTGGCAACCTTTCACCAGGAGATGATCCCGCTGCCCCTGCTGCGTTCCATGATCGAGAATAAGGCGGGCGTTCCTTTCTCCACAACGGTGGAGGTACTGGGGCTTTTGGTTTCCTTTGAATTGCTGCAGGAATCCGGCATCCACCTGCCCCAGGCAGTCGGACAGTCGGTTTCCACCATCGGCGGCATCGTGGTGGGTACGGCGGCGGTGGAAGCGGGGCTAATTTCCCCGGCGGCGCTGATCGTGGTCAGCATTGCGGGGGTCTGCGGCTTTATCCTGCCGAACCGGGATTTGGCGGAAGCGGTTCGGGTGTGGAGGTTCGGCATTGCGGTGCTGAGCGCTGCGGCGGGGCTGTTTGGCATGACCGTGGGGTTCCTTGTGCTGCTGATTCATCTTGCGGGGCTGACCTGCCTGGAAGTGCCCTACCTTGCGCCCTTCAGCGAAGCGGAGAAGCCTGGCATTCTGCGCTGGCGGCTGATATTCCAGAAGTTCAGAAACCCCCGGCTCCATCCGGAGGACGAAAGGAATCAGAAATGAAACGTTGGATTATACTGGCGGCAGCGGCGGCGGTGGTGCTGATGTCTCCCTCCCGCAAGGAAACGGACGTAGGGGAACTTCTACCCGTAGAATTACTTTATATATATAAGGAGGAAAGCGGCATCTGGGTGCAGACGGATACAGGGGATCTGGGGATAGGCGCCGACCTGCAGTCGGCCCTGAAGGACCTGAAAGAAACCGCCCCGGGGAAGATCTTCCTGGACACGGCGGATTACCTGATTATCACCAAAGAAACGGTGGACCTGCTGCCCCAGCTTTGGGGAATTCTCCGCCCGTCCACGGAAGTCTGCCTGGGCATAAACGCGGATACCCAGGCGGCGGCATTCCTGTCCGCCCATAAGCCGGGCGTGACCTTAAATGATATCCGGTCGGGAGGGCGGTTTTTGCCCACGCTGATCCGGACAGGGGAGAGATACTATCTTGTATCCTAAGGAAATTACGAAAAAACAATTCTCCGCATGGCTTGCGGCGGCCCTGGCGGCTCCGCTGGCACAGACCGCATCCGCCTGCTCCTGGCCCGCTGCGCTGGCCGTGGGGGGTGTCTGCCTGCTCGTGTGCTGGGCAGTGGGGAAATATATTACACAGCCCGACAAATGGCTGGTGATTTTGCAATGCCTCTGGACGTGTATCGTACTGAGTGAGCTGCTCCATTGGAGCACATATTGCTGGCCAACACACAAAAGCCAGTGGGCCGCACCCCTGACCCTGCTGCTCCTGGCGGCCTGGGCGGTGAGCGGAGGAAAGGAAAGGGCCGTTCGTGTGGGCTGTGTCCTGATTTGGCCGCTGGTACTGCTTTTGGGCGCCGTACTGCTGTCGGGAGTCCCCGATATAGAGCTTAAAAACCTAAAGCCGGCCTGGCAGATGCCGGATGCCCATCTGATTATGGTCATGCTCCTTCCGGCGCTGTGCAGTCCGGGCGAAAGAAAGGAAAACGGACGGCTTCTGACGGGAGCGCTGCTTTTTGCGCTGTTAACGAGCGTGGTGACAACGGGAGTGCTGTCTCCGGCAGTCAGCAGCGGAATGCGCTCGCCGGTTTACGAACTCAGCCGAAGTCTGAGCCTGCTTGGGATTGCCGAGCGGTTTGAAAGTCTGGTTGCGGCGGCCATGACATTGGGCTATTTCTCTTTGCTGACATATTTGCTGAGCGCGCAGGAAACTGCCTGGAAAAGACAGGAGAAAACCTGGGGGACCGTGGCCATCAGCGGCGTGCTGTTTCTGACCGGACTGCGCATAGACAGCCGCCTTTTGGCGATTGGAAGCATCCTTCTCTGGGTTGTGCTTCCGGTTCTGTGCCACTGGAAAAATAATTTCAAAAAATCGGAAAAAACCGCTTGACAAAAGAGGGAGCGGGTGGTAATATAAGCAAGCTGTTCCGAAAGGGGC
>JAUNJE010000001.1 GCA_030533415.1 Eubacteriales bacterium
ACACCCCTGCTTCTTGCAAAAGCGTTTAATGGAGTGGGATATGGTTCCATGCGTAAGACAAGACACTTCAAAGTAGAGAATACCTGCATCGGTTGTGGACTATGCGCACGGAATTGCCCCGTTTCTGCCATCGAGATTCGGGAGAAAAAGCCGGTCTGGGTCAAAGATCAATGCGTCATGTGCCTCGGATGTCTTCACCATTGCCCTAAATTTGCGATTCAGTATGGGAAACGCACGAAGCAGCACGGGCAGTATCAACACGCTAAGTATAAAATCGAGTAGGAGGCTACCCATTAGTTGAGCAGCCGACCTCTCACACCACCGTGCGTACGGTTCCGTACACGGCGGTTCAATCATATTGAGTGCATGGACTTGTACGCTTCGGATATATCATAATATCCCCTGCGTGCAAGTCTTTCATTTGTTATGGTATGTGTCAGAATACCACTTCCTGCAATTCGCCAATAGCCTTTTCGAGTGTTTCCGTTTCGGTAAGCCTGCCATTCGGGCATTCCTAACTTCTTTAGGTTTGTTACCCTCGTTTTTGGCTTCTTCCACTGCTTCCAAATATACATTCGTATTCTTCGGCGCAGCCACCCGTTCCAATCTTCCATAATCTTCCTCATTTCGGCTACTGCATAGTAGTTCAGCCAGCCTCTCATAAACACTTTGATGTTGTAGAATACCGTGTCTATCTTTCTGCCTTGACTTCGGGAAGTAAGTCTTCTCAGCTTATCTTTGGCTTTCTTTCTCGACTTTTCTGAAACTCGGATATATGCTCCTTTTGAGTTTCTTCCCATTGAAAAGCCGAGAAACCGAAATTTCGGATTGAATATACGCTGACCGCTCGGCTCTTTTCCGTGTTTACCTTGAGCTTTAATTTCTTCTCAAGATATGCCGTGCTCGTTCCAAGCAGTCTTTCTGCCGCACGGATACTCCTTGCTAAAAGCAAAATATCGTCTGCATATCGGATTACCTTTACCCCTCTGCCCTCGAACTCCTTATCGAATTTATCAAGATAGATATTGGCAAGCAACGGCGATAAGTTTCCACCTTGCGGAGAACCCTCCTCCGTTCTCATTACAATTCCATTCTCCATTACTCCGCTTTTAAGATATTTCTTGATGAGGTCTATGAGTCTCTTATCCTTTATCTCTTTTCGGAGCATATTCATAAGCAATTCGTGGTTAAGTGTGTCAAAGTATTTGGATAAATCAAGGCATACCGCATATTTGTACCCCTCGTCCGCATACTCTTTCACTTTCAGTATGGCGTCCTTTGCGCTTCTGTGCGGTCTGTAGCCGTAGCTTCCGTCTGAAAACTTCGGCTCGTAGATTGGCATTAACACTTGCGCTATTGCTTGCTGGATAATGCGGTCTATTACGGTCGGTATTCCCAACTTCCTTATTCCGCCGTTATCCTTCGGGATTTCTACTCTCCTTACGGGCGACGGCTTGTATTTGCCGTTCCGTATTTGGTCAAGTAATTCTTCCCTATGTTCTTTCAGCCAAGGCAGAGCTTCGTCAACCGTCATTCCGTCAACTCCGCTTGCTCCCTTGTTGGCTTTTACTCGCTTGTAGGCTTTGTTCAGGTTTTCTCTGTCAAGTACCTTTTCAAGCAAGTCTGCACCGTCCTTTCGGTCAACCTCTTGACTTTCGGTACTGTACGCTTCTGCATACTCTTTGTGTTCCACACTATCCCTTTGCAGACAGCCGCCTTTCTCGGCGTATTCTGTTTTCATCATACCGACCTCCTTTAGTCGCTTACTCAGAACTTATGATTGTTCGGTCCTTTCCGAAAGATTTTTTCTCTCGGTACTATGACCTCTGCTGACTTCTTGCAGTTCGTTGTTACTACAGATTTCTCCGCCTGCAAGACCTCCTCGGGTAAGCGTAATCACCTTCACCTCATATATCTGCTACATTTACACCTTGAAACTCGGGCAGTATCGGACTTTGTTTTGTCTAGCAAACTCGTCCATTTCAAAATGCCTTATATGTAGTTTCTGTTCGTCAGACCGAGGTTTTGCCCGCAGGGACACTTTTAAGTCCCCACATCCGACTTCTTTCAGACTCCGCCTCACGACGGACGCCCTTGTCTTCGGCTAACAGTTCCTACTGCCATGCCTGTAGTGGACTTTCACCACCAAGTTATTACGCATGCCGAGCACACTAGAAAAAGCCCATCGAAGAGAAAGTGCTCTCCTCGATGGGCTTCGTGCTTACTTATTCGGAATTTTCAGCTTCATACCGCTGTATATGACATTGCTTGTCAGTCCGTTCAGGCTGACGATCTCTTTATAGCGGCTGCCGTTGCCGAGATACTTCTTGGCAATCGCCCAGAGCGTATCGCCATGCGCCACGGTATGAATGCGGTATGTTTCGGCGGTTGCCGCCCCTGCCACGGCAAGTGCAGAGGTCTTGACCGCCGACATAATGGCGTACTTGCCGGACTCATCCTTGTTGATGACCGCACGGTCGCCGCTGACCTCGACCACATACCAGCGGAGCTTCTTCACCCAGTCAGGGATGGCCTTGCCGTTATAGTAGGCGCTGCCCGTGATGGTCACAAGGTCACCGACCTTGATGGCTGCGGAAGAACCGTCCTGCTCGGCGGGAGTTACCGTCTCCATACTGCCGCCGAGAGCCGCCGTGACCTTGGATGCCAGATCGCCCATACGGGCATACATCCAGTTACCGGGGCAGCTTTTGTTTGCAAACCACCGATGGACAGTCAGAACCATCTCGTCGGATTTCGGGGTGTAGTTGAGCGTCTTGGTCTTATCACCCAGCCAGAGCAGCTTGGTCTTGCCGTTGCGCCTGCAGATGTCGGTGCAAAGCTCCACGAGTCTGTTATATACCACATCCTTGAAGGCATACGGCTCTGCGGTATCACTGGCACATTCAATGGTGATAGCTCTTTGGTCATTAGCAGAAGATGAGGAGCACCAGCTGCGGTTCTTCTCCTCCACATACATACCGACTCTGCCATCGACGCCAATGCCGTAGTTGGAGCTTGCCTGCCGTGAGGTCGGCAAAAAGATATTGCCGAGCGTTTCCACCGAGCACTGACCTACCACGCAGTGGGGCGTGATGCGGTCAATGCTGTGGGTGCGCTGACCTGAGTTATTGGGGCTGAGTTTGGTGTAGGACACCAGTGAACTGTTTTTGTAAGCCATGTTAGTTTTCCTCCTTTTCTGCGCGGTCATGAAGCTGCTCCAGCACGGATTTCAGTTTCTGCGGAATGGGCAGTCCCAGATAGGCTGCGTTCTCCAAGAGGGACACACCCTCATTAGAAAGATAGAAAAAGATGATCGCCGTGCGCATCACCGAACCGCTGCCGATAACGTGCGTGTCGAGAATGTGCCCGATTCCGACAAGGGCGAAGATGAGCACCTTCTTGAAAATGCCCTTGAAGCCCACGGCACTGGACAGCTTCTTGTCTACCACGGCGCACATGATGCCCGTCACATAGTCAATGACCACGAAGGCCAGAAGCGCATAAAGCAAGCCGTCACATCCTCCCAGGAACCATCCAAGCCAGCCGCCGATACCGGCGAACACCACCTGAACGGTCGTCCAAAATTCTTTCATGTTGTTTTCCTCCTCGTAAAAATCAGATTTTGTGTATGAAAAAAGACACTCCGAAGAGTGCCTTGATTCCTTATTCCAGCCATTCCGGTTTTTCCGGGATGGTTTTTGTTTCGGTTACCTTTAGCCAAGCGGTGTACCAGGCTGTCAGCTCCGCCAGCTGTTTGATGGACAGCGTGGCGTACCAAAGCTGTCCTCGGTTGACGAAGGTGAAGCATTCCGTTTGCCGCCGCTGCCGCAGGGTTTCCTTTTCGGATTCCTCTTGGTGCGCGGTATCCTGCTCCTCGTCAAAGAGCGCCTTGCCGTCCTGCGCCTTGTATGACTGCCAGTGCTCTATGAAGTGGTCGATGTCCTCCGGGTCGGGCAGCTCAATGCCGTCCGTAATCTCACCCTCCAGGGCAAAGCTGGTGATGAAGCCGCTGTCGTCCAATATTGCTTTCATAAGCCCTCCTCAGTTCACTCCGAATACCCGTAATATCTGACCGGAGCTGCTTCTGCCCTTGAATGCCAGATAGCAGGTCGTGCCGGAATAGTAGATGTTGAAGGAGTAGTAATAGCTTTCATCCGCAATCTGGTAGCTTACGGACGAGGTGGTAATAACGGATGCCGGAATGATGGTGGCGACACGGGATGCACTGGACGATGGCTGACCGATGATGATGTACGCCTTATACGAGCCGTAGTTGAAGCTGGTGCTGCCCGTGGTCAGCGTTCCGTTGAACAGCGAGGTGCAGGCGATGCCGAGATTGCTTCTCGCACCTGCCGCCGTTGTGGAGCCCGTGCCACCGTAGGCTATCGCCAGTGCGTTGGTCAGCGAAATGGACGTCCATGAGCTTCGATCATACGCCAGCTTTACGGCATAGGGCGTTGCTGCAAGGGTCGTGCTGGTGGATGAGGTGCTGTTGGACAGCATGGTAACGCCGTACCGTGCGGTTGTGGCATTCAGGCAGTACAGTGCGATCCACCATGTGCCGTTATACACGAACATCACCACCTGATTGGCAGTCCACATATTCGTGGAAACATAGTAGCCGTTTGTGCCGCAGATGGCTTTCGCGCCCGTGCCGTTTACATTCATGGACGGGCTGGAGCCGGTGTTGCCGTAGGTGAACTGAACGGCGAGAAGCGCGCCCTTTTTCAGAGCGAATTCATCGCAGGTCACCACCTTGACCGCCGTCGCCGCTTCGGTTTCGCAGACACCGAAATAAGGCTTCTCAAAGGTGTAGTCAATATCGTCCGGCTTCAGCGTCCCCTCAATGCGGACGTCACCTTCAAAATGTCCTGCGCCGACCACATGAAGTGCGGCATCCGGCGTTGGGGTGTTGATGCCGACCTTCTTCTTCCGCAGTGCCACCAGCGGAGTACCCTGCGGCACCGTGAAATACAGATTGACGCCGGAGAGCGTGTTCAGCTGGTCACGGATATAGATGTGGAAGTCGTAGCTTGAGTTTGCATCCAGTGAGCACAGCTCCAGATTGGAATAGGAAAAGCTGCTGCCGCTCTGCGTGACCGCATCGGTAATGGCGGTGTAGCTGCCGTAGCTTGACGCACTGGTCAGCTTGTAGCGGTACTGCACATACAGCAGGCTGTTCTTCTGCGTCCCGTCCACCGTAATGGGCGAAATGCTGCCCTTGAAAACAAGCTGCATTTCCGCTTCAATGTCATTTGTCCTTCGCAGCGATATTTCCGACACCTTGGGCTTTTCATACGGGATGATCGTGATCTGCTGGGTGGTGCTGACGGTATAGCCCCGTGAATCTGTCGCCGTGACCACCACATCCAAGTTGCCGGACTTGCTGACCGTGTAGAGGTTCAGTGCAGCACCCGTGGTGTTGGAATAGGTCACGCCATTGCAGGAAGCGGCATATTTGACGATGGACGCGCCGTTTTTCGCAGTTGCCGTTCCGGGCGTGACATAGACATAGGAATAGCCCTGAATAAATCGCTGGATGTTGCCCGTCACCGCAACGGTGGTAGTGCGGCTATCCCGGACGGAGAAGGAATTCATAGTCGGCGCGGAATTTGCCTCCGTGGTCTGAATGACGCAGTAATATGCAGAGGCGTTGCCGATCTGCTCCGTACCGTTTTTCGTAACCAGCTCTACGGTTGCCGTGAAGGACTTTGCATCCGGCATGGCGTTCAGCAGCGCCGTCCGTTGGTCGGAGGTCAGCGTAATCGTTCGGTTTGCCGTCCCCACCGCCCAGCTTTGCGCCGCGAATGAAACAACGGTGGTAGAACCGTTCTTGATCGTCACATAGTTGGAATAGGCGGCGTTATATACGGTCACATTCATGGTCAGAGAAACAGTCGCGGCGTCGGCGGTCACCGTGGTACAGCTGTTGATGACTGCGCCGCCGAGGGTCTTGGCGTACACCGTGCCGGAGGAGCCGTAAACCTGATTGGAGCGTTTCCTTGCCTGGACTCTGACCGAATAGGTTGTGCTCGGTGACAGCGAGGACAGCGTTATGCTTGCGCTCGTTCCGGCAGTCGTGGAAAACTGCGTCCAGCTGGTACCGCCGTTTAAGCTGTAGTGCCAGATATCCGCCGTTGCCGAGGACGATGCCGTGATCTTGAATCCGTTTGCCGTAATGCTGCCCACCGAGCAGGACACGGTCGGCGCGGTGCGGTCAAGGCTCGTCAGCGTCATGGAGCCGCCGTAGTCCAGAGAGCCGAAGATATACACACGGGTGCTGAATACAACGGTCACAGTTTTTGTGCCGTCCGAATTATGTGGCACGGAAATGCTGCCGCTGACGGAGCCTTTCGCCGCCGGGAACACACGGTCGTCCCATGATGTTCTCGCCTTGTAATATACCTGTGTGCCGTTGATGGTCACCGTGGTGGCGTCAATGGTGTAATAAGTTGAAGAGCCGCCGATGGAGCTGAGCGTCCAGTAGAGCGTGGAGGTGTTGGAAACAGCGTCCGCGCTTTCCGAAATGCTCAGCTGCATATATCTGCCGTCATATGAATCGCTTGTAAAAACAGCCATAATAATCGCACCTCCTTAATCCAGAATGACGATGTTCAGCCCCTCGGACGCAGTCGGCATGGGAACGAACTTCGTTTTGCCCACGGTCAGCTCACCGTCCACCGTGGTTTTCTTTGTGACGGTTTCATCCTTGTTCAGGGTGAAAATCTTCTCCTCGTTGTAGTAGCCGGAGAACTCCGTGTTGTTGATGACCGTCCGCTGCGCCGATTCGTTGTTGGACACCTCAATGCCCCGGCGGTCGATTTTGACCTCTGTGGTGTATATCTCATTCGGCGCAGGCGTCCATTTGTGAACGGAGTTGCCCTCCGCAAGGATGAGGTCGGAGAGGTAAAGCGCAGAAAGACGGTTGTAGGCATAGACGATGATCGTGCCGTCCTGCACATCGTCAATGACGGCGGAATATTCCGTCCAGCCGAAGGTCTCCGTGGTGTTGAACAGATAGGCGTATTTGTTGCCGTTGTACTGCACACGGAAATATGAGGTGTAATCCGCGCCGGTTTTCTTTGCCCGGACGGAAACGGTATACGCGCCCGGCACCACGCCCGTAATGGTCTGCATGAGCGTGGAGGTATCTCCAAGCACAAAGCAGGAATCCGAGGTGGTGTTGCTCTGCACATCCGTGGAGTTATCTGTGGTCACCACGCCGGAAGTCTCCCAATCGTCCGTTACGCCGTTAAGCCCGGCAGAGTTTTTGATGTAGTTGATGCCGCCCGCAAACTGCTCCTGCACGGAGACGGAAAGCCCCTCCACCGAATGCTGCAGCTCGGACACCTGATGCTGCATCTCCAGCACCTTCTGCTGTTCGCCGGAAACGGAACTCTCAAGCGTCTGCATGGTCTCGGTCATGCCGGACACATAGCTGTTCAGACCGTCCACGGAGGACTGGAACTCACTGAGTCGTTCCGAGTGGTTGGAAACGGTCGTGTCCAGTCCTTCAATATCTCTCGTCACCGACTCAATGGCATCCGAGGAGGCGTAGCCGCGAATGACTACTTCGCCGGTTTCGAGATCCCAATAGGACGAGCCGTCCTGAGACTGGATTACTCCTGCCTTGATGATATTTGCCACCAAAGAGCCGGAGGTGATGAAGTCCGCTACAATCTGACCGTCAGCGGTAATTGCGGTTTCGTATGGACCGTTGTAGCCTTTCTTGGAAAAGCCCAGGCCACCCACATTCCACCGCCAGACATTCACGGCATCGTCAATGGACGGAGCGTCCAGAATGAGTAGTTCATAGGGCTGGCCGGAATCGGAATCCGTGTTGATGACCACATAGCCGCCGCTCTGACCGGTAATAAGCCCGGTTGCTTTGGAGATGGCGGTTTGGAGCAACTTCGGAAATTTGCCGATACTGCTTTCAACCTTTTCAACCGAGGACTGCACCTCGGAGATGGTGGTGATCATGCTGGATTTGCTCTGACCGAGGGAGATGCTCACATACCGCTCGGCGAGAGTGTCGTACACGGTCTGAATCACCATAGCCGAAACGCTCACACCGAGCGCAGAATGCCGAATGGTAACGGTATCGCAGAGGTTGACACGCTCCAGCAGTGCCGAATACTCCGGCTGTTTCCACAGCGGCTCAAAGGACACCGTGACCGTGGGGATGGTCGTGCCCAGCGGATTTGCGCTGATATACGCATTTGCCTTGGCTCGAAGCTCCTCTTCGGTAATTACCGAGCCACTTTCAAATTCGCCGGAGAAGTCCATGATAAGTGTTTTGTCACGGACGATTTCCGAGGTCACAATGGGTAATGTCACCTCGGTCAGCGTGACCACCGTTTCGGTGTCCGAGCCGTCCTCAGTGTAAACGACATACGGCAGCAGAGCCGTGTAAACGCCGCTGTTGTCCTCGTCCTGCTCCAAAGCGGTGAGATTTTTGCCGTATTCAATGACCACGCCTGTTTTCTGCCCGCGATGGGAATGGAACTTCACCGTGAAGTTGTCCCATTCAAATTCGCCGTGCCATTTGGAAAGCATGGAGCCATCCGTACCGCCAAGACAGGCTCTGACGCTTTTCGGCTGCGTGACGGAAAACGCCTTTGCGTCCGAGTAGTCCGTCCAGCCCGTGAAACGTGTATCTCTGGCAAGGAGCTGCGAGAGAATAAGCTGCGGAGACTGGCTTTCCGTCGAAAACGGCAGCACCGGCACGTTGGCAAGATCATACGAGATGTGCTGACCGTAGATGGTGACGATGCCGTTCAGGGGCTTTGTAATGCGGTAAATGCGGAATGCCTGGTCAGCGGCAGTGTCATTGGGCTTTGCTTTGAAGATGCATTCCCTCGTAATAAGCCCGTAATGCTGACCGCTGACCGGATATTTGAGCAGGCACTCGAACACACCGTTTCGCTCCTCGGTCACTTCGCAGGAGATTGTATCCGTCAGCACGCCAAGGCCGAAGGAACTAAAGTCTGTGGCGTTTGCGGGGTAAAGTACAGGAATCATGAAAGCCGCCTCCTTCCGGGCATAAAAATACCACCGGGGATTTCTCCCTGGTGGTGTGATAAGCGAGATTTACTTGTAGGGTGACTACTTCTTAGCTTTTCTCTCAGTTATTTTTCAATGTATTAGAAGTTTAAGCACTTATAAGCACTTAAAAGAATTTCCTTGCGAGCGCACGAGCCTGTTCCTCACCATTGGTGCTCTTGATCTCACCCACATCGTAAACTTTCGGGATCAGAACTTCTCCTACAATTTCCGCCTTCATCAGCGCCATAGTCTTTTCAAAAGAGAGGCGGATACCATCAAAGGTTTCCACGGTTTCTTCTTCGCAGCAGCTCAGAAGAGCAGCTTTCTTGCCGGAGAAATCATTCCCTGCAGCATACAGAGAAAACCAGCGGTCAATGACAGCTTTAATCTGCGCAGGGAAAGTATACCAGTAAACCGGGCTTGCAATCACGATGCCGTCGGCATCACGGAGGGCTTCCGCTACTTTTTCAAAATCATCATGGAATACACAGACACCCTTTGTCATACAGCCATAGCAGCTGCGGCATCCGCCAATCTGCATATTTGTTACATCGTACTCTGTGACGGAAGCACCGGCCTTTTTTGCTTTCTCCGCGAAGGCAGCGGCCAGCGTGTTGGAATTGCCGTTTTTGCGGGGACTTGCTTTCAAAATAACAATTTTACTCATCTTCTTATCCTCCCGTTGAAGTCTGATACCATTATGTGATAGAATGGAGCAAAAGTAAAGTACGCACATTTGCGTTAGATACTAACCTTCAGGAGAGTGCAAATGCTATGAACAATTCGTCAAAAGAGCTCGGCTGTTGCCTGACGGGCGTGGAGCTTCAGGATACAGGATTTGGCTATACGCTGTCCCTCATCGAGGGAAAATACAAGATGATCATAATGTATTGGCTGGCAGAGTACAAACCTGTTATGCGCTATAATGAACTGAAACGGAGCCTTGGGAATATCTCACACAAGACTTTGAGCAACACGCTAAAGGAAATGGAAGCAGACCGTCTGATCATTCGGAAGGAATATCCGCAGATCCCGCCAAAAGTGGAATACAGCCTTTCGGAACGCGGTAAGTCGCTGATTCCTGTTTTGGATGCCATGTGCGAATGGGGCGGAGCACACCGGGACGATCTGCCTGCGAAATAAGAAGAAAATTCAACTTATAATTTTCTCTGCTTAATACGAGTGAGAACGCATTACAGACAGCACCACCTCGGAATGACTTCAATCCTCGTCACATCACCCACACAGGCGATAGTAGATGTGCCAGACTGCAATGTCGGAAATCCATCTCCCGTGACCGTATCGTTCTTTAGAACCGTGTCCTTAAAGCAGTTCATTAGCTCACTGTCGATTTCGATATATTCGTCCACGCCAGAAATCGTCCATGAATTTGTGCTGCCGCCGGACGAGACATTGAGTGTAACCGCACCGCTGCCGTATAGCTTGATGTACGGTCGGCTCTCAAAGGCAGTCGGGTTGATGACGGTCAGCGTGGAATCATCTGCCGCCACTGTCTGCTGTCCCGAAAAGCTGTATTTATACGGCTTGCAGTTGAAGGTCACGGTAAAGCTGCCAACCTTATTCAGCTGCTCCTCAATATCCAGACTGCCGGAAATGACGCCATAGCGAAAATACGCCGTATCGTAGCAGTCGGTAAACTCGTGGTATCTGTCCGGCTCGGAATACAGCCAGTCCTTGATGTCCCGCAGGACGGTGGCAAGGGCGGCGGTATTCTTCCGAGCGAGGAACACCGTGTAAATGACCTTGATGTTGGAAAATCGGCGGTTCGGGTTAATGATGTCGCCGCTCCTGCCGGGAACGGAGATAAACTCCGCATCGTATTCCGGTGCAGAGAACACATTCTTACTCTGTATATGCAGGCCAAAGTCAGCGGAGCTGCGGCCGTTGTAAGTGAAAGATGTCATGCGAATACCACTCCCTTCCGCTGGGCGAACTGACTCGCCGTTTCCATGACTTCATTGGTAAGCTGGCGGATGTCCTCGCTGCTGTAATTGTTGAAGTTCGTAATGTTCAGGGCAATGGTGAAAGCAGATGCCGCCTTGCCGAGAACACCGCTTGCAGCAGAGCGAACGGTTGCGTCAGCGTCCAGATTAAAGCTGCTGGGAACAGCCGTCTGCATATCGTCGGCAAGGCTGTCCATAACGCCCATAATTCCTTCATTCAGGCTTTGTGCGGCATTCACCGCCACCTTTGCGGATTCATCGATGCCGTTGGCAAGACCCTGTGTCAGCATATCTCCGATCCAAGCCATCTCTTTCGAGGGTGAATGGATGCCGAAGAAGCCCTTAATTTTACTCATAAGGTTGGAACAGAAGCCGCTGACCTTGCTCCACAGCCAGGATGCCGCATCGCTGATGCCGATCCAGATGCCCTTGATGAGATTCAAGCCGATGCTTGCCATCTGGGAAACGCCGCTGGCAAAGCCCTTCACGATGGCTGCAATGATCTGCGGCACGGCTTTTACAATCTCCACAATGATGGTGGGCAGATTCTTGATCAGCGCCACGAAAAGCTGCACACCGGCAAGAATGATCTTATCGATGTTCCCAATGAGGGCGTTGACGATGCCGGAAATGATCTGCGGTATCGCCTGCACGATGGTGGATATGATTTGCGGCAGAGCTTGAATCAAGGCAATCAGCAGGTCGATGCCTGCCTGAATGATTTGCGGTATGGCGTTCAGCACAGCCGTTATGATGCCGTCAATGATTTGAGGGATAGCTGCAACAATGGCAGTAATGATTTGTGGCAGGGCCGTAATAAGCGAGGTCAGAAGCTGTATGCCTGCGTCAATAATCTGCGGAATGGACTCAACGATAAAATCCACGATTGCCGAGATAATATCCGGCAGAGCCGCAATCAGCACAGGCAGTGCGTCCAGCAGCCCCTGCGCAAGTCCGGTAATAAGCTGCAAAGCTGCGTCCAGCAGCATGGGCAGATTGTCCACCAGTCCCTGCACGATGGTTACGATAGCTTCAACCGCTGCCGGAATCAAGGTGGGCAAAGCGTCCGCAATGCCCTGTACCAATGTCGCCACCAGCTGAATCGCCGCTTCAATGAGAAGCGGCAGATTTTCTATCAGGGCATTGACGATGGTCATGACCGCCTGCACCGCCGCCGGGATAAGGCTTGGCAGCAGGTTCAGAATAGTGGTCAGCACCTCGGTGAACAGGCTGACCACGGTTTCGAGGATGGTAGGCAGAAGTTCTCCCACAGTGGTAATGAGAGCGTTGAGCGCCGTCGGCAGTGCCGCGATGATGTTTTCAATGACGGGTGTAATGTTCGTCAGCACATCCTGAAAGGCATCCACCACATTTCCGCACAGCATACCAATATCCGCATTGGCGTCACCAAAGCCCACAATGAGGTTCTGGATCGCCGCCTGCATGGAGTTGATGGAGCCGGAGATGGTGTGTTCCGCTTCCTTTGCGGTCGTGCCGGTGATATCCATGCTCGTCTGAATGACATGGATAGCGTCCACCACATCGGCGTAGGAGGAGATATCGTACTCAATGCCGGAGATAGCCTGGGCATCGGCGAGGAGGCGTTCCATTTCTTCCTTCGTGCCGCCGTATCCCAGCTTGAGGTTGTCCAGCATCGTATAGTTCTGCTTGGCAAAGCCCTGATAGGCGTTCTGTATTGACGCCATGTCGGTACCCATCTTGTTGGCATTGTCGGACATGTCCGTGATGGCCATGTCGGCATACTTTACGGCTTTTTCGGTATCGCCGCCGAGGGACTGGATCAGGCTGGCGGAAAAGCCCGTAACCGTCTCCATGTAGTCGTTTGCCGACATCCCTGCCGTCTTATATGCGTTGGCGGCATAGCTCTGAAGCTCCTGGGAGGAGTCCTTAAACAGAGTATCCACGCCGCCGACCAGCTGTTCATAATCGGCATAGGCTTCAACGACCTCTTTGCCGAGCTTCACGGCAGCGGCGCCAGCGGCCACCACGACAGCGCCCATTGCCGCACCGACCGTTTTCAGGACGGTGCCGAGACCCTTGAATTTGCTCTCGGATTTTTCGGCAGCGTCTCCGGCTTCGTCGATCTCATCGCCCATATCGTCCGCGCTGTCGGTAACATCGTCCATTTCGGAATCCATGTCCTCAAGGGCGTCACCGGCGCGGCCGTAGTTGGAGTTAGCCTCCTCCAAAGCGGCGTTGTTGTCGCTGAGTTCACGCTCCATGTCATTGAGCGCAGCCTCGGCATTGTTCAGCTGTATCTGCCAGTTCTGCGTCCTGCGGTCAGTCTCCCCAAAGGAATCCGACGCATTCTGGAGGGCGGCACGGAGCGTTTCGATTTTGCTTTTCTGTGCTTCGATCTCTTTATTCAGCACAGAGTTCCGGGCGGACAGAGCCTGCACGGATTTATCGTTCTTGTCAAACTGCGAGGATACCAGCTTCATTTCAGAACCCAACACCTTGAATGACTGATTGATCTCGGAGAGGGCTTTCTTGAATTCCTTTTCGCCCTCAAGACCGATTTTCAGTCCGAAACTGTCTGCCATGTACCGTCACCTCCTTGTAGCTGGCATGAAAAAAGCACCATTTCACCGAGAAGTTGGGACAAATCCGCCCTAAGTTCTCGATGAGAGTGTGCTTGATGGTATGAAAAAGGAGCGACCCCGAAAGGTCACTCCTCGTAGATATATGAGTTATTTTGTCAGAACAATTCTACCCGGCCAAGCAGCAGGTCGATCAGGTTGCAGTGGAAGATGCCGTTGTTGTCATAAAAGTTGTGCGGCACATCCATGCGGACAATGATCTTTTTGAAGAAATCCTTTGTAAGCATCAGAGATGCCAGCTCGGAGGATTCTTTTTTATCGGTATCCATGCGGAAAGCGGACTGAATATAGATTTTTTTATCCGCATCGTTTACCACAAAGTCAATCTCTTTCTGAACCTTGCTGTCGCCTGTGCGGTCACAAACCACACCGACATCAACACAGTACCCGCGCCGCAGAAGTTCGTTGTAGATGATGTTTTCCATGATATGACCTGGATCGTACTGGCGGTAATTCAGCCGTGCGTTCCGAAGCCCGATATCCGTATAGTAGTATTTGTTCGGATACTTGAAGTAGGTCTTTCCTTTGACGTCATATCGCTTTGCCATTGAAATGAGGAAGGAGTCGATAACATACTGCACATAGTTTGAAATCATAGCAGGATTGATTTTCTCGTTCTTCATGGACGCGATGGCATTTGCGATATTGGTCGGATTTGTAAGCGAACTGATCTGCGAAGCAAGAAAGTCCAGAATATCATTCAGAACATCCTCGCGCTCGATGCCGTTTCGCTCCACGATATCCTTGACATACAGTTCGCTGTAGAGGGAGGTCAGATAATCCTTTTTATCCTTGTCATCCTCCAGTGCTAAAAGTCTCGGCATACCGCCGTAGAGCATATAGGTATCCAGTGCTTTTCGCTCGTCACCACCCACGGCAGAATAGAACTCCGCAAATGACAGCGGGAACACATAAATCTGCGTAGCGCGACCGCGGAACTCTGTAGCAATGTCTTTTGACAGCCCTTTGGAGTTGCTGCCGGTGACATAAACATCAAGGTTTTTGTATGCCTTGAGTTCGTTCAGCATATCGTAGATGGTAACCTCGATACCGCCGTTTTCCTTGTCCACCACTTTTGTGGTAAGCTGCACCTCATCAATGAACAGATAGAATTTTTCATCCTTCCTGTCCCGGACGGTGCTTTCTACATATTCGCACAAAGTAATCGGATTTCTGAACTTATAGTACCGCCGCTGATCCAGTTCGATTTTCAAAATATGATCTTCCGAAACGTTCTGCGAAAGAAGATACTCGAAAAACAGATCGAAAAGCAGCACGGACTTGCCGCATCTGCGTATGCCTGTGATGACTTTTATCTCGCCGTTCCACATACTGTGGATCAGTCGGTTCATATAGGAATCTCGTTTAACCATACATTTCACCTCGTACTTAGGACGAAGCCGTCCGAACTTCTATGTTAGTATACCACGGGTTTTGAAAAATATCAAGGTTCTACGAAAAAGTTCACAAAGAAGTTGCGACGGAAACGGACTAAGTACGAGGTGAAATTCTCCGACACGTCTCAGATCCCATAGGGGATAATTTCATCAATGGTCAAGTTCTGTTTCGGCTTGGAGATGCCGTTATACTGCCTGTGGCATTCCCACAAATCCATAAACAGACCAAACGGCATCAGCCAGAATTCATCCTGCTTAAGATGCATCTGGCAGACGCCGTAATAGAAAAGCCGGGTAAATAACTCTTCGTCACTTACCCGACCTGTGCGTTTTTTGAGTCCGGCTCACTTTCCACATTGCGCTTTGTGCCGCGATACATGGCTTCCATGATGGCGTCCTTGTATTCCGTCAGCTCCATAGGCGATGTAAGCAGCTCCACTTCGTCCGCAGTAAGCTCATCCTGCTTGTCTTCCGGGTGCTTGAGATTGTGCACCAGAATCGGCTGATTGCACAGGAGCGTGATGAGCCACACGATCTCATCCAGTGCCCTCTCGAAATTCTCGGATTTCATGAGCTTGTCGCCCAGGTTTTCCAAGCCGCCGTAGCGGCCCGCGATTGCCTTGGTCGCTTTGGTGGTGAGGAGCATTTCATACTCCTTGCCGCCGATGGTCACAACTGCGCTTCTTTCATCCATAACAGCTTACCTCCTTACGAATCGCTGCCGGTGTATTCCGGCTCATAGACATCCGTGTACCAGCCGCTGATTACATCCGCAGGCACGCCGGTATCATCCTCGGACACCTCTGCTTTCCACGGGTGATTGCCCTTGCCGTCCACCTTGTTGCGGCGCATGACCGTGCCCTCGATGGAGGGCGTGGAGAACTCGATGCTCTCTCCCTTGGTGGTAAGGTTGGTAGCCGGGATGCCGAACTTGACTCTGTACAGCCAAAAGTAACGGTATTTGCCGTTTGCCTTCTTTGCGCGGAATCCCACCGCTACAGGATCGCCGCCGTCCTCGGATGCGGAAACCAGGACATTGTTGCTGTCGATGGCCGCGCCCGTGAGGTCTGCCGCCACAGCAAGCCCGATGTTGTCCACGCCGAGGGTAAGCGTTCCGCTCTGGAACTCCTTCACGACCTCGGCGGCTCCGTCGTCTGCGTACAGCGTAGCCTCGGCAAGCTCCACGGAAAGCTCCGCAGTCATTGCTTTGGCAAGGGACTGCGGCTTGCCGTAGGTCTCATCGCCGTTTGCATCCTCGGTAATTTTGGAATAATACAGTTTATCCAGACCGATTGTCGCCATTTATTCTTCCTCCAGTTCATAGATTTTCGCCACGTCAATGGCGTAGTGATGATAGCCGGTATCGTCCTCATGACCGATGTACCGTCTATCCGTAATCGTAAAATCTGCAGAGAGCAGTGCTTTGGACAGCTGCTCTTTCCGCTTCATATAGTTGCCCTTGGAAAACATGGAGAGGCGTGCCTCCTGGGTTTCAAAGCCGGGCGCATTATCCGCATGAAGCTCGTAGCTGTCGGCGAGAGGGGTAACGACCACATACTCGTCCGGCGCGGCTTCCGAAAACACACCCGTTTCAATGGGAATATCCAAAGCGGAAACTGCCGTATTGATATCTGCAAGGATACTCATAAGGATACTCATAGACCGTCCACCTCCGATTCCAGCTTCACCTTCATTGCCTCGATGCACTCTTTCCGAGATGCCGTTTTTGCGGGCTTCAGAAATGGCTTTGCGGGCTGACCGTGCTTGCCGTATTCGAGAATGTTGGCAAGCTTGGCATTGCTGCCGCCGTCCGAGCGAGGCTCTGCAAAACCAACCTTGATGTCATGGTTGCCGTCACGGTTCAGCTTGGCGGGAGAAAGACCGAGAGAGCGTTCCAGCTCGCCTGTGCTGCGGGAGTCGTACTTTGTGCCGCTGCCCACCACTCCTGCGAGATTGCTCTTGACCTTGGCAAGCACTACCTCGCCGCCGGTTTCCAGAACACTCTCGGCAACAGCATCAAAATTGCTGCCCAGCTGAGAAATCTTCAAAAGAAAATCCTCCGGCATCTTAATGTCTGCTTTAGCCAATGGTCGGCACCTCCTTTTTTGTCAGCACCTCAATGTACATCCCACGGCCTTTCACATTTTCGACAGAGGTGATATTAAATCGCTCTCCGTCACAGACGAGAATATGGTCTGTGGTTATATCAAGGTCAGGTATACAGCGAAAACGGAACAAATCCGTAGCTTCGCTGAATGCGGCGAGGTTTGCCCACCGCTTGCTGCCGTGTCTGCCTTCACGGTACACACGGACGGAAGCGAGGACTTCATCCTGCGTTGTGGCGAAGCCCTCACTGTCCTTGACCTGCTTCGTTTTTACGATGTCGGCAAAGCCGTTCATTTTTCCGTAGGACATAATCACACCTTCCAGTCCCGGTCAAGCCGAAGAAGCAGGTTGACCGTGTTCCACACCTGCTGAGCCGCATTTGTGTTATCTGCAAAAAAGCCGCCCGTGCTGCCGTCCCTGCTTTCATAGAAATGGCTCGACAGCATGATAACGGCTTGCTCTGTGGTGGCTGGCATGGGGTTTTCCTTGTAGTAACCCTCTGAAATGTGCTGATAACTCTCCGCATAGGAAACGGCGGCAGTGATGTATGTCTCAAGCAGTTCATCATCCGCCGAATGCGTAAGAATCAGGTTTGCTTTTACTTTCTCAAGCAGAGTGTCCATCACCGCCGCCTCCTCTCATTAAGTGCCGGAAGAGGCAGTACCCTTCTGCTGCAGCACCTTGATGGCTTCAGGCAGGATGAGCTTGCCGTCCAAACGCTTGGATGCGATGAAACCGATCTGGCCGGTCTCCGCAAAGCGCTCGTTCAGGCGCTTGAAAGTGATGCCCAGGCGGTCGCCGATCCAGTAGTAGTTGAAGTCACCGAAAGCAACGGTCTTCTGACCGGCCGCCAGCTCCGGCGCATAGGGAGATGTGTAGATACGCTTGCCGAGCAGCGTGTCGTAACCGCCCTCGTGCAGAGCAGGCTGCCACAGATACTGACCGTTGGAGTCTTTCAGTTTGCGGATGTTCTTCATGGTGGAGTCGTTCAGAAGCCACACGGCATTCTTGCGATAGGTGCTGTTCAGAGAGTAGAACAGGTCGATCAGCTCATCGGCGGTGATGGCAGTTGCGGAAGCCGCTGTGACGCCAAGCTGACCGCCGCCAGTGGCATTGAAAACACCCGTGGGCTTGCCGCTGCCGTCGCCGGTGAGGAACGCCTCTTCCTCCTTGTTGCCGATGCGACGGGCAAACTCGGTGCGGAAGTAGACTTCCAGGTCAAAGGCGGAGTCGTTCAGAAGCTCCTCGGACACCTTGATCATGGTAGCGACCTTGTGTGCGCCGATGAGCTGCTGACCGAAAGCATCGTCGCCTTCGGGAATAGTGCCTTCCTCATCGACCCAAGCGGCAGTACCCTTGGTGGCGACGATGGGGATCTTGTGGCTGCCGGACGCAGTGGTGATGACATGAGCCAGGCTTCTGACCACATTCTCGGCTTCGAGGGACTGCACCAGGGTCTGCTCGAACTCGTCGGGGACGAGGTAGCCGCCCTCACTGTCCACGCCTTCCTGCAGAGCGTTGCGGATCTCTGCGGTCAGCATACCGCCCTTGGTACGTGCCTGCGCCCAGAACGCCTTCTTATAGGTGTCGGAGGCACGGCCGATCTTGGTGTCTACCTTTGCCGTATCGGGCTTCTGGGTGATGGGGGTATTGACCGGAGTGTTCAGTTCACGCTCGAAAGTGTCCAGACGCTCCTGGCGCTCGATCTCACGGCCGAGGTCTACGATCTCCTGTTCCATCTTCTCATAGGTAGCGGTGTCCTCGGCGGAGAGGACGCCCTTATCGCTTCTGTGGGAGTCGAGGAATGCCTTCGTCTGCTCCCAGGTCTTTGCACGCTGTGCGCGCAGTTCGTTGATCTTGCTCACTGTTTGTATCCTCCTTAAGGTTTGATAAGTGCGAGTCTCTTTTCGAGCTCGGAGATGGGTGTACCTGCGTGTTTCGCAGGTTCGGACGGGGTGTGATGGCTCTTGACCTTGGACATGAGCGAGTTGGTGACAGCTCTGCGGCTGAACACAAAACTGTCCTCCGCACCGGCACTTTCGCCGTCCGCCTTGAACAGCAGACCGTCGGCAAAGCCCAGCTCCACAGCCTTTTTGGCATTCATCCAAGTCTCGGCATCCATGAGGTGGCTGAGCTTGGCACGGGACAAGCCGGTCTTGATCTCGTAGGCGTTGATGATGCTTTCCTTGACTTCGGAGAGCATATCGATTGCTTTCTGCATTTCCTCGCTGTCACCGATAGCGACCGTCAAGGGGTTATGGATCATCATGAGTGCCGTGGGCGACATGAGCACCTTCGTACCAGCCATCGCAATGACGGATGCGGCAGAGGCGGCAATGCCGTCGATCTTGACTGTGACGTCGCCGTGGTAGTCCATCAGCATATTGTAGATTTGGGCGGCTGCCACGCAGTCACCACCGGGCGAGTTGATCCAGACGGTGATATTCCCGGAGCCGGACATCAGCTCATCCTTGAAAAGCTGCGGCGTGACATCATCGTCAAACCAGCTCTCCTCAGCGATCGTGCCGTTTAAGAACAGGGTTCTCTCTTGGATTTGTTCCTGCGTCTCCTGGTTGGTCACCGTCCTGCTTTTCCAATTCCAGAACTTCTTCATCGGATTTTTCCTCCTTTCCGTTATCGGTGTTGATATTTGCAAAAGCTCCAGCGTTTTGCAGCGGGAGCATATTGCCGTTGATGAGGTACAGGTCGCCGCCGTCCTCTGCCGGGATGCGGTCAAGGTTCTCCAGCTCACGGATGTCGTTTGCGGACATCCAGCCGTTCTGGCGGCCGATGGCGTATCCGTTCATGCGGCTCTGATAATCGCCGCGGAGCAGACCTTCCAGATTGAACTTCACGAAATACACGGCTTTTTCGTCCTTGGACAGGAGTGACCGCTGAATGGACTGCTCCCAGCGGATGACCCAGGGGTCAAGGGTGTATTTCACGAACTCAAGAGACTGCTGCTCAATATTAGAAAAGCTCGATTTTTCCAGGTCACCTACCATGTGGGGCGGGACTCGGAAAATTCGAGCGATCTCATTGATTTGGAATTTGCGTGTTTCGAGGAACTGCGCCTGCTCCGGCGAGATGCCGATGGGCGTGTACTTCATGCCTTCTTCCAGCACAGCGATCTTATTGGCATTGCCGCTGCCGCCGAAGGTGGACTGCCAGCTCTCACGCACACGCTGCGGGTCTTTGATCGTGCCGGGGTGTTCCAGCACACCGCCAGGTGCAGCACCGTTGGCGAAAAACTTAGCTCCGTACTCCTCGCAGGCGATTGCCATGCCGATGGCGTTCTTCGCCATAGCGATGGGGCTATAGCCCACCAGACCGTCAAAGCCCAAGCCGGGGATGTGAAGCACCTCGGATGGGTCGAGATACACTGTCGAACCTTTCATGGTCGGCGCATCCTCGGATTGGGTGGAATAGATGTAGTAGAGCTTGCCATTCTTATCCCGGTTAACCTCCATGCGGTTGGGTATAAGCGGGTACAGCGCCACCACTTCGCCTTTGCCGTTTCGGATGATCTGCGCGTAGGCGTTACCCCAGAGGAGCAGATGTGTCATAAGCGTTTCTCGGAACACAAAAGAACTCATTTCCGGGTTCGGCTCATCGTGGAGCAAGTGGTAGAGCGGATGGTCAAGCGCCATTGCCTTGCCGCCGCTGTCCGTGTATTTATAGAGGTGTAGTGGCAGTCCCGCCACCGCTTCCGACAAGATACGGACGCAGGAATACACGGCGGTCATCTGCATGGCGGAGCGTTCTGTCACCGCTTTACCGGAGGTCGTACCGCCGAAGAAAAAGGCATAGTTGCTGCCCACTGTGCGGTTTTGAGGCTTGTCTCTGGATTTGAACAGCCCTGAAAAGATACCCATATAAACTCTCCCTTCATATAAATAAAAGGCCGCGACTGTCATAGACCGAAGCACCGCTGTCATTGCCGCAGCGGATAGCACGGTCGAGCGCCATGATGGTCGCCACGGCACCGTCTATTTTCTCCGTGGATTTTGCCTTGTCCGGCTTGATGTTCCCGGCAGGGTCAGAGCGGATGAAGATGTTGTCCATCATCCAGCGGAGGACGGGCTGTCCGCCGTGGGCGATGCGCTGCTCCAGCACCAGCTTCATCAGCGCCTTGGTGGGCGGGGACATATCCTTGAAGCCCTGCCCGAAAGGAACGACCGTAAAGCCCATGCCCTCCAAATTCTGCACCATCTGCACAGCACCCCAGCGGTCAAAGGCGATCTCTCGGATATTGAAGCGGTCGCCCAGCCGCTCGATGAACTTCTCAATGTAGCCGTAGTGAACGACATTGCCTTCTGTGGTTTGGAGGTATCCTTGCCGCTCCCACACATCGTATTGCACATGGTCGCGCCGGACTCGGAGATCGAGGTTATCTTCCGGTATCCAGAAGTACGGCAGAACGACGTATTTATCCGTCTCGTCCAGTGGAGGGAACACCAGCACAAACGCCGTAATATCCGTGGTGGACGAGAGGTCAAGACCGCCGTAGCAGACACGCCCCTCAAGAGCATCTTCGTCTGCAGAAAAGGCGCAGGCGTCCCATTTCTCCATCGGCATCCAGCGGATAGACTGTTTGACCCACTGATTGAGACGAAGTTGCCGGAAAGCGTTCTCCTCGCCGGGATTCTGCTTTGCCGAGTCACAGGCCGCCTTGACCTTGTCGATGCCGATGGTTTCACCCAGGGAGGGATTGGCCTTTTTCCAGACCTTCGGGTCTGTCCAGTCCTCCTCCATGCCGGCGCCGTAGATGACGGGATAAAAAGTTGGGTCGTGCTTTCTGCCCTCGATGATATCCAGTGCCTTCTGATGCACCTCATAGCAGATGCTCTCAATGTTGTTTCCGGCAGTAGTGATGAGGAAATACAGAGGCTGCATTCGTGCATCGCCGGAGCCCTGCGTCATAACATCGTAGAGCTTGCGGTTCGGCTGGGTGTGCAGCTCATCGAAAATAACGCCGTGGGTATTGAAGCCATGCTTGTTCGCAACATCGGCGGAGAGTACCTGGTATTTGCTGTTCGTAGGGAGATATTCGATGGTCTTCTGCGATGCGGAGATTTTGACGCGCTTTTCGAGAGACGGGCAGAACCGCACCATGTCTACAGCTACGTCAAATACAATCTTCGCCTGGTTTCGGTCGGCGGCACAGCCGTAGATCTCGGCGCGCTCCTCACCGTCGCCGCAGAGCAGAAGCAGAGCGACTGCCGCGGCAAGCTCACTTTTTCCGTTTTTCTTCGGAATCTCGATGTATGCCGTGTTGAACTGCCGGTAGCCGTTTGGTTTCAGCGTTCCGAACACATCTCGGATGATCTGCTCCTGCCAGTCAATCAGTTCAAACCTCTTTTTCGCCCAGGTTCCTTTGGTGTGGCACAGGCTCTCGATGAACATTACGGCATAATCCGCAGCGTCGGCATCGTAGTGGGAGGTTTTCTCCATGAATCGTGTTGGCTTGTATTTTTTCAGTTTTCTCGTAATGCTCACCTCCTCGCGGCAATAAAAATAGCCGCCATCCGAAATGGACGCGACCTTCTGTATAACGAGCAGCAGCCCCTTACGGAGCCGTTGCTTTGAAATGATTGTGTTTTACCAGTTCTCGCTGTGAAGCAGAAGCTCCGCTGCAAGCTGGGTGTTCTCATCGGCGGGTTCGATGTCCCAGCCTCTGTCGTAGTTGCAGACGGTCTTGCCGCTGCGCTTGAGCGTCAGCTTTGAAATGCGTCCGCCGTCGATGCCCCACTGGGAGCCTTCATCGTACTGCTTCATCCAGTAGTGAAAAATCTCTCCGTTGACCCTGATGCTGCCTTCTTTCCACATAACCGTGTACCTCCGTTTGTTTTGTTGTGAGTGTATATTACCGTCACTTCGAGGATATATCCAGTCATTTCGGAGATATATACTACACAATCATTCGGGGCGGAAACTGTGTATATTACAGCCTTATTCCGGGCGGCGGCAGCTGTGAATCGCCGCAAGAATTCGCTCCTGCTCATCCGGCTTTACGCCGATGGAATCGAGCGCCTCCCGTGTGCCGCAGTCCGGGCAGATGAGGGTTTGGTTGTCCACTCTGGACAAAGCCGCTGGCTCGGAATACGCTCTTCCGCACCGTGGGCAGATTTGAATCTGCGTTACGTTATTCTCTTTCATATTCGCATACCTCCAGGGATTTGTCATAAGCTGCAAGCAGGATGCCGGGGTCGAAGTAAAAGGTGTCGTAACCCTCAAGGCAGGTTCTCATGTAGAAGTCTGATGGAACACCTATCGGTCGTTCCTCATGCATGATGTAGACAAAGGCTGTGACTGTTCGGCGCTTGCCCGTGCGGATGCCCCTGTACTTCACTTTAAGCTCTCGCTTGTAGTAGAAGTTGGGGCAGCCTTCGTAGCGGTCGAGGGCTTTCTCGTCCTGCTCGGCCACTTCCCAGACGACCACGGGAACCGTGCCGTCCTCGCGTTTTTCAATCGTGAGATAAGAACCGGTCTTGCTGCCCTTGAACAGAAGCTCCCATCCGTCAAGCCTTGCTGTGCCGCAGATGGTGGCGTGAGGGCAGCGCAGGCGCATCTGGCGGACATTGAGGTTGCTGCCGTAGGCGATGTAGTAGCGTTTATTCATAAAAAATCCTCCTTCCGAAGTTGCCTTCTACCACCGAAAGCCCGCTATCTGCGGGTTCGGGGGCCTCTGGGCTGCGTCCTTCAAGCGGCTGCTCTGCCGCTGCGGAAGGCTGCGTCCCCGTCAAGGCGTTTCGTGAGGAGTTCTCTTGCGGTCTTGAACTCCTCGCCGATGAAGCCGAGGCGAAGGAGCCAGGTGCGCATTGCGTATTTGGGGTTTTCGTCCTGCTGGGGCTTGGGGCTTGCCGTCCGCACCGTCTTTGCCATCTGGCTGAGTGCGAGGCAAAGCTGAATGTAGCTCTTGAGCTGTCCGGCGTGGAGACCGTTCTGCCTGCCGTCCGAAGGGGCGTCGAATTGGAAAAGCCGAAACTCGATTGTGCCCTTGGTGAAGGTGGCGTGGAGGTTGAGCATATGGTAGCGGCTGTCGTTGTAGTGCTGGCTTCTGCCGTAGTCGGCGTTCTGGCTGCCGTACCAGATGTCCGCAAGGTCTGCCATCGTGGTGGGTTTTCTGCGGTTGACCTGCTCCAGGAATCTGGGGTCGACCGTGCGGCAGTAGCGGCGGATGCGGCCTCTGTCGAGGTTCAGGGCGCTTGCCAGGAGGTCTTCGTGGCTTGCCATGATGTTGGCGAGGTTTCGGAGAGTCTGCGGCGTGTGCCCCTTAGCGCCGATGTGGATGTGAACTCCGCAGCCTCTTGCGGCATCGCTTCTGGCTCCCGCCTTGCGCAGGCGGCGGACAAGCTCCTGCAGGATTTCCATGTCGGCGTAGGTGAGGATTGGCGTGACCATCTCGCACTTTTCACTGTCCGGTCCCGCAATACTGACGTCCTTCTGGAATTTCCACTCCCGTCCGCGCTCATCCCAAGCCGACCAGGTGCAGTACCCGTTGCGTCTTGCGGTGTCCTCGTATCTGCCTGTGCCGAAGAACTCGGCGGCAAGTTTTGCGGCGGCTGGTCTTTTGATGCTGTTCATCTCGACCTCGACCCCGATGGTCTGCTTCTTCATTTCAGCTACCTGATTTTCTGTTTTCTGGCTCATTGTTGTGCCCTCCGTGTTGCTTTGTTTTCCCTTTCGGTAGTCACATATTACCTCTGAAAACACACTATATCCAGTTGTATCTGAGCCATAAACTACACGATCTTGTGGTCTGGAAACTGTGTACTTTACAGCAGTTTACGGGCGCAGCGCAATGCGGATTCCGATGGGGTCATAGCCGATTGGAGAAAGGACACGCTCTATTAGAACATACAGAAGTGTCTGTGTATCGTATTTAGATTCGAGATAAAGCCCCTCGCCGATTTTCAGCGGCTGGTCCATATCGCCGGGGTCTGCTCCAAGGATAGCCCGGTTGCGTCCCAATACACGGCCTCGGAGGGAGAGTAACTGCTGTTTCCGCGATTCATCCCGAAGAGCATCGGCAAACACCGCCTGAACGACCTTTTTCCAGGTGGCTGTCGGTACAGTCTCACCATCCGGGAAAATGGTCGCAGTAGGCTTTTTCCCTTTGAAGAAAGCCGGATGGATGATGATTGGAACAGTCATGCCGGAGGCTGGGATGTCTTTTGAATCGTCCAAGTGCTGCACTGCATCATCCAGAGTGGCGCTGACGAAGAATATGAGTTCTGAACGGAGGCGGCTTAAATACTCGACCTTTTGCTGCTCATTCAACTGACTGCACCTCCTCGACTTTTCGGCAGAGATCCTCACCGTAGGCCACGCTCAAACCGCAGCCATTATCCCAGGCGACCATAATGGAGCCGATATCATCGACCCCACGAACTGTACCTTTCGTGCCGATGGGCGGAGCCTGTGGGTCATCCATTTTGAGAAGCTCGACCCGTGTGCCCTTTGGGAACCGCTCACGAACGGCTTGTAGGGCTTCTTTTGAGATCATTCGCATACTTCCACCTCCGACCGTTGACCGCTTCTGAAGGCGGAACTGCCCGCCAGGTTGCGAAGGAGTATTTTCCGAGCGGTCTTGTATTCCGCACCAATGAAGCCCAGCCGCAGGAGAAAGCAGCGGAAGGCATATTTCTCATTGTCCGTGGGCTTTTCCGTTGCGCTGACACGCTTCTGATTCCGTGCCATTTCGCACAGCTTGCAGATGAAGGTATCGTAGGCGTTCATATCGTCCGGGGTTGGCGTTGCCGGGAACCAGGGGAAGGAAACCTTCGTGTCCGTAATCTCCAGCGGCAGGGCATCCACGCCGAGGGCTTTCTTGATAAGACCGCCCTTGGCGGTGATGAGCGCCTTGAGGTTTTCCAGATTGCTGTCGGTGAACAGGCTCCTCGGCATGGAAACGCAGACGGCGCAAGGCTCGTCCTCGTCATCTTCGGTGTGGCTCTGGTCGATGTCAAAGCCCTCATCGTAAATGTGCTGCAAGAGCCGCTCAATGACCTCGCTGTCGGCGCGGTCGTCAAAGGACAGGCTGCCGTTTCGGTCAACGGTGAAGTAATCCACCTCGTAGTTGAAGGTGGGTGCTCCGCAGTACTTTGCTGGAACGCCGAGCCAGTCGGAGATGGTCTTAACCAGCCGCTTGCGCTCCGCACCCTGGGCGTTGATTGTGATCGTCATTTTCGTGACCTCCCTTGTTTTTTGGTAGTCACATATTAGCGTCAGGTTCGGTATTTATCCAGCTATATCTGCACATTTCCGGTGTAGATTATGTCGGGTCATTCTCGGCGCATAACTGTGCATACCACACGATCCCGCAGAGCACGAACCATACACACGGAAGCGCCACGCCGTTGCCCCACATCTTATATTCCGCACTGTCGGAATACGGATCTTTCAGCCACTTGGCGACCTGCTTGTCGGACTTCATTTTGCACCCGGTCACTTCGGAATAGGTCTTGAACACCTTGTGCCAGAAGTACATTTCCTCATCGGCCGGTTTTTCCGTACCGAGGGCGGCGCACCAGTTGTCCGGGAAGCCCTGCAGCCGTGCGCATTCGGTGGGTGTCAGCCGTCTGACGGTGTATCCGTGTCCCATACAGACAGCATTTGGGTCTTTGTAATCCCTCGCCATGATGGTGGGAGATGTGTCCTCTTCAACCTGTGTGAAGCTGCCGGTGGTCATGGCATATACGGCATGGCGGTCTACGGTATTGAGCGTGAAAGAAACATCCTCATTGATGCCGTCGCCCTGGGGGCCGTTCTTGTCCTCTCGACCAATCATGGAGCCTTGCAGCACAAAGGTCTGCTGCTTCGTTCCGGCATTTGCGCACACCACAGCGGAATGATCGCCCAGGTCGCGCACCTCATCACGCTGATTCTGCGTGAAAGCGACAACGGCAATGCCACCCTGATTGCAGGAGGGGTTGCCGCCATTTCCGTCAAGCGTCCGTGCGGTTTCCGCTTCGTAGATGCCGCTGTGAGGATTGTCCGACTTCATGGCATTGGAGTTCTTGGAGCAGATGCCGAAGGGCTGAAGGACGCAGGTGAAATTGTCCTTGTCCGGCATTCGCTGATTCCCACCGGCATTCTGCTTGGTGAGCGTGGGTGAAACCTGCCCGCCGTCCCAGCCGCAAGGCGCGAACAGCGTCTGGTCGTTGTTGCAGGACAGGGTTGCGGACTTGTTTTCCTGAATGAGCGGTCCCTTACCGCCGCCTTCGCAGCCTGAGCGGATTTTCATCGTGTACGGCGCATCATCCGAAACCACAAACGGCTGATTGTTGCCGCCCATTCCGTAGGTGGAACTGACGGTAGGCGCGACATCCAAGGGGCCGGTGTATCTCGTGTCCTGCGAGTGGTTTTCATAGACCGCCGCAGGCACCGTTCCGGCACGGAGTGTGGGCGAGCATTCTTCCTCATAGCCGATGGTACGGCTCTTGGCGGAATGTTCAGTGCAGAAGCCTGCTGACTCCATGACGCAGGGCGGGTGGTGCGCTTCGGCACGGAGCGTGGAAGTGACATCTGCGGTAACATCCATGCGACCGCCGCCCTGGTCGTTCAGCACGATGCCGTTGCGACCGGTACTCATTCCGCAGTTCACGCCGAGGGTAGCGGAGGTATCCTCCGTCAGACTGCCGTTGTAGCCGTCAAAGCCTGCCGCTCCAGTGCAAGGCGTAAAACCTCCGGCAGCTCTTTGCCACGAGCGGAAGCCCTCCGCAGAATACCCAGACAAGCCTTCTGACTCAAATAGTATTTTTCCGGCACTTCCGCCTGCAAGATCTGCGACAAGGTAGATGCGGCGTCTTCGCTGGGGAACTCCCCAATATTGCGCATCAAGAGTTCGGTACGCAACGCTCCATCCGTCTCCCATGTAAAGGTCGGCGTAGGGCCATCGCTCTTTTTCAGGCATAGGCACCTGGGCATTCGGCTCGGCGATGCCGATGACCGCTTCGAGGACGGCTTTGAAGTCTTGGCCTTTATTTGAACTGAATGCGCCGGGGACATTCTCCCAGCATATCCATCTTGGGTATTTACCATTGGTGGCACACCTCATTTCTTTGATAATGCGGACGGCTTCGTAGAAAAGGATGGAACGGGAACCGTCCAGACCGTCCCTTCGACCGGCAATGCTCATGTCCTGGCACGGGCTGCCGAAGGTGATAATGTCCACGGGTTCGATCCTGCCGCCGTCCATAGCGGAGATGTTCCCATAGTGCTTCATAAAAGGCAGACGCTTGGTGGTCACCCGAATGGGAAACGGCTCGATCTCCGATGCCCACACGGGAGTTATGCCCGCAAGCAGCCCGCCTAAAGGAAAGCCCCCGGAGCCGTCAAACAGACTTCCGAGGGTCAAAGGCTTTTCAGTTGTCATCTGGATGCCTCCAATCGTTCTCTCAGCGCGGTGTAAAAATCCCTGCTTCGGATTGACTTTCCGGCAGCAGTCCACTCGCACTCCAACAAAAAACGAACCTCCAAATCCTCCACGCTGTAGTCGGCACGGAAGTTTCGCCAGGTTCGTTTATCCCATGTTTTAAGTTGCTCCCAGAGTTCCGGGAAGTGCTGATGCAACTCCCGCAGTTCCGTCAACGATTGCAACGGACAGCACCAGCAGGACACGCGCTTGAAATGCTCGTACAGGCCATCCCAATCGTACCCGTGTTCGTAGCAGTACCGTAAGCAGTCGCGTTCCGTCCAGCCCCAATCCACCAACGGGTGTCGGTGGTTTGGATTCTGATTATTCGCTCGTTCCAGACGATATTGCTCATCGGCGGCAATGCCGACATATTCAATGACCTCATGCTGTTTTCGCAGTTCTCGCAGAAAACGCTCACGCGGCATCGCCTTGAGCCGTGTGGTACACCACCGCTGCCGAGGACCCGGCCAGCCGTAGCCGTTCATCTGTGCACCGTATTGCCGGACAACCGGTGAATCCGTACCACGCCGTACAGGAACATCAAACATGAGTTCCTCATAGCTGTGTTCGGCTTTCACCACCGTGATTTTTCGACCGATGTCCTTTTCCACTTTTGCGATGTGGTCGTACATGGCGGGAAATTCAAGTCCTGTATCACAGAAAAGAATACAGTCAATTTTCATACCGCGCTCCAGCATACCAAGGAGCATGGCAGTCGAGTCCTTGCCACCGGAAAAGGAAACAAGGTGATACTGCCCTTTCATGCTCACACCTCCGCTGCGGTATTTGCTATCTCGCTGTACTTGTATTCCTTGCCGTCACGCAGAACGCTGACCTTTTCATCCGTGCCGATCTGCTCGATGTATCTGCGGACAATGACATCGCAGAACTTCTCGTCCAGTTCGATGGTGCAGCAGATGCGGTCGGTCTGCTCACAGGCAATAAGCGTGGAGCCGGAGCCACCAAAGGGGTCAAGTACCACGGAGTTTGCCATAGAGCTGTTCTGGATGGGATAGGCCAGAAGCGGAACAGGTTTCATGGTGGGGTGGTCTCCGTTTTTCTTGGGCTTGTCGAACTCCCAGATGGTGGACTCCTTGCGTCCGGTGTACCACTGGTGCTTGCCTTTCTTCTTCCAACCATAAAGGCACGGCTCATGCTGCCATTGGTACGGGGAGCGTCCCAGCACCAGGGACTGCTTCTTCCAGATACAGCAGCCGGAGAGATAAAACCCTGCGGCGTCAAACGCCTTGCGGAAATTCAGCCCCTCGGTGTCAGCGTGGAACACATAGATGGAGGCATCGTCCGCCATGACCTTCTCCATATTGGAAAAGGCATCGAAGATGAAGTTGAAAAACTTCTCCGATGCCATGTTGTCATTCTTGATTTTTCCGGCACTGCCCTCGTAGTTCACATTGTAGGGCGGGTCGGTGACAACGAGGTTTGCCTTGCGCCCGTCCATGAGGGCAGTGTAGGTTTCCTCGCAGGTAGCGTCGCCGCAGATGAGCCGATGCCGTCCCAGCGTCCAGACATCGCCGGACTTCGTGAAGGTTGGCTTTTGCAGCTCGGCATCCACATCGAAATCATCCTCTTTGGCTTCAATGCCATCGTCAAACAGCTTCGACAGCTCCTTCTCGTCAAAGCCGGTGAGTAGCGGGTCAAAGTCTGCCGCCTGCAGGGACTCGATCTCCACACGCAGAAGCTCCTCATCCCAGCCTGCGTCCATCGCCATGCGGTTGTCGGCAATGATGTAGGCTTTTTTCTGGGCTTCGGTGAGATGGTCGGCGAAGACGCACGGCACCTCAGTGATGCCTTCCTCCTTGGCGGCAAGAATACGACCGTGACCGGCAATGACGCCATAGTCACGGTCGATAATGACGGGATTGATGAATCCGAACTCTCGCAGCGAGGAGCGGAGCTTGTTGATCTGCTCCGGCGAATGGGTACGAGCGTTATTTACATACGGCACCAGCTTTGTAACGGGGATGAGCTGCATCTCGGTCGTTGTTTTCATCAGACCAGCCCCCATTCCGCAAACTTCTCGAAGCCGCCGAGGTCGGAGATATACTTTCGAGCAATTTCGACAATCTCCGCATACGGCCTGCCATCCACGGTATCGTCACCGATGGCGCAGCAGAGCGTCACTGGCTTGCCGGTCTCCTGTGCTTTGAGGAAAGCATAGATATTGACGGACACATCCGCTTTGGAGAGGTCTTTGCCGTGCAGACCGCCGCCGGTCACCGAGTCGGCCATATCCGAGCCGAGCTTGCGGTTGGTAGCGCCTGTGTCCACATCGGTGCCGCCTGTCCAGTCGCCGAGCGGATTGATTTCCGCATTGGGATACAGCTTTCGGAGCGCATCTGAAGGCGCATTGCTCTGACAGAGAATGAGCCGGTCGCCGTCCAGAATATGCTTTCCGTCATAGGGATACACGGAGAAAATATCCCGTGCGATCTGCGAGAGCGTTTTCTGCTCCTCGGTCATGGGCATTCCCTTAAAGATGCCGTTATCGCCGCAGCGGACGCCATTTGCCTGGTTGTCGGCAAGGTGACCGTCCTGCGGCACTTCTACATAGTCCACGGTAAGATTTCCGGCAATGCGATGAACGGCGGCATTGACATCTGTCTTGTCCAAAGCAACGGAAGTCTCCGCAATGATGTGGCACACGCCGTGACCGATGAGCACCTCCACGGCAATGCGGGGATTTTCTGCTTTCCTGTATGCCAGGTCAACGAACGCACCGGCAATTCTGTCCGCCACCTTGTCCGGGTGGCGCGGATTTACTTTTTCAAACATGGTGTTACCCCTTTCTCGCACGGAGCAGGCGTTCCATAAGGTCGTCCTGCGGCGTTGACTCGCCGTATTCCGTGCTGCAGTTTTCTTTTACGATTTGGAATATCTCATTCCAGAGTCGAACCGCCTGGTTCATGTAGTTGATGCCGATGTTGATAAACGGAGACGGGATCGGCTTTCCCGTGGTGGGGTGCTTGGAGAGGAAACCCATGCGGTTGGTCATTTCCTCGCACTGCACCCAGCGGGCGGAGCACATGGCGTAGCGCTCCAAGAGCTGTGGCGACACCTTTGCGGCGCAGCCGATGCCTTTGAGCCATTGCCAGGTCTCCGTGTAAATTTCCTGCGCCTGCAGGACTCTGCCGTCCCGCTGCTCGGCAGAAAGAAAATCATGGGGCTTTGGCATTTCAACACCCTCGACTTCGGGAATGTCCAGCACTTCAAGTTTTCTGCCGCCGGGATTACCGTTTTCGGCTTTCTCCTTGACTGCGGATTTCTTCCTTCCCGCACCGGGTCTTGCACCGCCGCGCCCGCCTGTGTTATTCGATTTTGTGGGCATCCGAGTTCACCTCCCTTAATTACCCTTTTGATTTCGCCTTTTTCGCACACGTGACCCCGGGCCGTTGCCCGACTAAAAGGGTCCTGGAGATTCTTATCCCCCTACCTTTACTTTTTCTCGGAAGCACCTTTACTTTTTGCTCAAAATCGGTTACAATAAGTAAAGCAAGGAGGCGAATATCCATGATCTCATATGAAGGACTTATACAAAAGCTCGGCGAAAAAGGACTTACAAAGACCTCTCTCGCAGAAGAGCTTGGCATTTCATCCCGAACGATTGCCAAAATCGGTCACGGCGAAAAAATTGCTGACCGTGTGCTTGAAAAGATCGCTGCGTTTTTGGACTGTAAACCGGAGGAACTGTATCGAAATATTTCGGACAACGCACTGCTGCAAACGCTGCGTGATGAAAAGAGCATCCGTATGCCTGGTGGTTTGTACCACGAGCTTCAAATCCGTATGACATACAACTCCAACCACATCGAGGGCAGCAAACTCAGCGAGGATCAAACCCGACTGATTTTTGAAACGAACACGGTTGATGTCGGAGAAGGAATCCCTGTCGATGACATTATCGAAACGGTCAACCATTTTCGTGCCATTGATTATGTGATAGACCATGCGGAAGAACCGCTCACCGAGGACATCATCAAGGAGCTGCATCGTATTTTGAAGCAAAGCACGAAAGATTCCACGCTTGCATGGTTTGCCGTTGGCGATTATAAAAAAAGAGCCAATGTGGTCGGCGGTAAGGAAACCGCAAAGCCAAAGGATGTGCCGGCAAGAATGAAAGCGCTGTTGCTGCGCTATGAAACTCTTGATTCTGTTTCGATAGAAGATATCATTGAATTCCACTACAACTTTGAGCGTATTCATCCCTTCCAGGATGGCAACGGTCGAGTTGGTCGGTTGGTAGCACTCAAAGAATGTTTACGATACAGCATTGTTCCGTTCATTATTGAGGATTCCAAAAAGATGTTTTACTACCGTGGTCTCTCTGAATGGGAAACGGAAAAAGGCTATTTGACCGACACCTGTCTTGATGGACAGGATACTTTCAAAAAGCTGATGTCCATGTTTGATATTCAAGCATAATATTGTGGATGAGGTCGTCCCTTTTTCCGGGGACGGCCTTTTCATCTGTCGCCGAGGTCATGGTGTATCTTCGTGTGGCAGGACTGGCACAGGCTCATAAGGTTGTCCCTTGCGTGAGTGCCGCCTTTGGAAACGGGCAGGATGTGGTGAACTTCCTGCACCGGAGTCAGCCGCCCTTCCTTAAGACACATCTCACAGAGGGGATGCTCTGCCGCATAGCGGTCACGGATGCGTTTCCACGCTCTGCCGTATTTGCGGTTGACATCAGAGCTGCGCTCGTATTTGTCGTACCTACGGCGTTCCTCCACACGGTGCTGTTCGCAGAACTGTCCTTCACAGAGGTTCGGGCAGCCGGGGTGAGAGCAGGGTCGGAGTGGTCGTTTTGGCATTCGTTCACCTCCTTCGGGCATGAGAAAAGCCCCACGGGATTGCTCCCATGAGGCTCGTTCCATATTTTCTTCGCATTATAATGATATCATAAAGCGAGGGTGCGTTATAGTGGCTTTTAGTGGCTTGTTTCGCCGGAATCAAGGATTTTCTGCACTTCGTCCAGGGCTTTGTCGTGCAGCCGGAAGACCCATCGGCGGTTGTGGTACAGGCTCATGGTGATTTCTTCCCATGTTTCACCGCACAGATACCGCTTTTCCAGGAGAATGCGGAACTTCACATCATCGACCTTGCCGATAACATCCACGATGTCCTTCTTGATTTGTACCAGCCTGTCCATGTCCGCAGCGATCTCATTCTGCAGGTCGATGATTTTGCACACGGCATCTGCCATTGTGGAGCCGCCGTGATTGGGGTTTCTCGGCATACCCGTCAGTGTGGCGGTGCATTTGGTGGCAAGCTCATTCAGTGACTGTATCTGCTCGGACTTGCTCTTGATGCGCTGATCCAGCAGATAGGCCTGGTTCAAAAATTCCTTTGCCTTCATGCCGCCACCTCCTTGCGCACCATGCGGCGAACACCCGTGATGAGGTACTCGCCGTCAAGGTCGGTCAGCATTCCGTACCAGCCGGAATGGAAGAATCGCTCCACGCTATTCACTTCGGCGGCATAATCCTCATTGTCCGGGAAACGGTAGTGCTGCTTGAGGGCTTTTTTGTAGTCTTTTACGGCCAGTTCTACAATGGCGTTGGCTAATGCCTGATAAGGTGTCATAATCGTACCTCCGATATTTTGTGATCCTCGGATTGGCACGGATTTTCATAGATTGTCTCAGATTTTCAAGTCCGCTTTCACGGCGTCGATCAGAGCCGTCTGCGTATGCTCCTTTTGGGAGAGAGCTTTCATGATGCGCTCGTCAATGGTGCCCTTTGCGATGATGTGCTGCACTACCACGGTTTCGGAGGTTTGCCCCTGCCGCCATAAACGGGCTACCGTCTGCTGATACAGCTCCAATGACCAGGTTAGGCCGAACCACACAAGTGTAGAGCCGCCGGACTGAAGATTCAAACCGTGTCCTGCGGATGCGGGGTGGATCAGCGCAACGGGAATCTCGCCGCTGTTCCACCTGCGGATACTGTCGGAAGTGTCCAGGCGGGAGAACGGTATATGCAGCTTTTTCAGCCGCTCGGATATGCGGGTGAGGTCATGCTTAAACCAATAAGCCACCAGAACCGGCTTCCCATTCGCTGATTCGATGATGTCTTCCAAAGCATCGAGCTTCCGGTCATGGATTTGGATGACCTCGCCGTTATCATCGTAGATCGCACCGTTTGCCATCTGCGACAATTTGCCGGAGAGAGATGCTGCGTTGGCGGCGGTGATTTCGGTATCTCCGAGGGACAGCACCAGTTCCGGCTTCAAATCGGTGTATTTCTGCTTTTCCTCATCGGAAAGACGGACGGCATATTCGCTGCTTACCAGTTCCGGCATTTTCAGATGGTCGGTCGCCTTCATGGAGATGGTGATATCGGAGATCTGCTTGTAAATGGCGTCCTCCGCATACGGCAGCGGCTTGTAGGAGTAGATGATCTGACCGTTACGCTTATCCGGCTGAAAGTAGTCGGTACGGTACTTGGTGATGAAGCGTCCCAGCCGCTGCCCCATATCCAGAATGCGAAACTCCGCCCACAGATCCATCAAGCCGTTGGAGGCGGGAGTGCCGGTCAGCCCAACAATGCGATTAACCTTGGGCCTGACCTTCAGCATCGCCTTGAACCGCTTTGTGTTGTGGTTCTTGAAGGAGGACAGCTCGTCTATCACGATCATGTCGAAGGTGAAAGGAATGCCGCTTTCCTCAACAAGCCACTGGACATTCTCGCGGTTGATGATGTAAATATCAGCCGGTCGCATCAAAGCCGCTTTGCGTTCTGCCTCTGTGCCGACAGCCACGGAGCAGATGAGGTTCTGCAGGTGATCCCACTTATCCACCTCAGCTGTCCATGTGTCCCGTGCCACACGCAGCGGCGCGATGACCAGCACCCGATGCACCTCGAAGCTGTCAAACAGCAGGTCGTTGATTGCCGTGAGGGTGATGCTCGTCTTCCCAAGCCCCATATCCAAAAATACGGTGGCAACGGGATGCGTTTCAATGTAGTCGACAGCGTAGACCTGGTATTCATGCGGTGTGTATTTCATCAAGTATCACTCCAATCTGCCCGATGCTGTCCAAGACATAAACCCGAAAGCCCAGCCGCCGTAAGAGCCGATGCCTTGCCATCTGCAGTGGACGAGGTTTTTCTCCCGGTGCTTTGACCTCCACGAAAGCCATGTGGCCTTTTGGCAGAAGCACGATTCGATCGGGCATACCATCGAAGCTGGGAGATACGAACTTGGGACAGATACCGCCCATATGCTTCACTGCCTGCGTCAGCTTCTTTTCAATTTCTTTTTCTCGCATCTGCGTGTCCTTTCCACGGGATCAGCCAGCTCGAATGCCGCATAAGCCGCAGAGACAAAATTATCGAGGGGCTTATTTTTATACATTTGAGAGACCTTACCGTTCACATATACGCTGTACTGGTTATTGCCCTTGCGGTTGATATAAACTTTTGTGCCCTGGTAGGTCAGCTGATAGTTCCCATGCCAGTTTTTACGCCACTTGCGATACGGAAAGTTTCGTTTTCTCTTTGCTCGGTTCTTCATGAGCCGTTCACGCTCTTTTGCTGCGAGAATGTCGCCTTCCATAATTCCGGCACAGATACAGCCAACCTCAACAGGCTCGAAGTACGCATCATGTCTCATAACATGAACGAAGCGAACTTGCGGGCAATTACAGAGTTCACAGGTAAAAAACTCGGTGCTGTCCAAATCCTCATTGTCATCGGCCACATCGTAAACATAATCGCAATACCAGCCGGATAGAGGTGCTCCCCATTCAAGAAGCCGCTTGTGACATCTGCGGACATATGCACTGTCCATTTCATACATTGTCATACGATTTACCTCCGTGTTCTTAGAAACTGAAAATCCTTACGCGCGCAGATATGCGTGATTTCCGTGTTTCTGTACTGTGTTTTTTATAGATTTCAAACTTATATGTTTTTTCAGGAACATAGGAACAGTGCCTGCAAAGTTGCCTTGCGGCGGCACATTCGGTGTGTTCCCGGAGGTGTTCCCAGAGCCGTTTCCGGGAACACCTCGTAAAGTCAGGAACTGTTCCTTGTTCTGCGGCGTTCCTGATATTTCAGTCAGGAACATTGTCAGGAACAAAAACAACCTGGGGACCGTAGAGCTTGACGCGCTCCTTTTTCTCCTGTCGTATCCAACCGAGTTTGGTAAGCATCGCCGCCAGCGTGTTGGATTCGGCGCGGCCGAGGTTACCCTGGTCTTTACCGAAAAGTTCACACCAGATCTCCATATTGCAGACGCGGGTTCTGCGCACCGTGCCCTTTGCACCGATATTGCTTACACCGGAGAGGAAGGAACGGCGCTCAAACAGATCCATGCTGTCCCAATTTTCCGGGAGCAGTGTTTCAAGAAAATCGCGCACCAGACCTTCACGCTCATCGGACTCAAGTGCTTCACGCTGCTCTTCCTTGGCAAGAGACTCGATATCTGCGGCAAGGTGCAGCTTTTCGCCTGCCTTCACATACACAAGAACCTCAGCCCATATCTGCTCGATTTCCTCAGTGGTGATATCCCAGGAGTGCTTACTGCCGCCGCCCGGCGTCTTGACCGGCCAGAATCGACGGTTGCCGGTGGTATCCCGCAGATAGCCGGACTCGGCGTTGGTCGTGCCGAAGAAGATGCACTGCCGTGGGTGCGGTGTGGCGCGGCGGCCGAATGCGGCGCGGTAGATATCATTCTGCCGGGAAAGGAAGGAGCGGAGCGTTTCCACCTCGGCTTTGCGCAGCCCTGCAAGTTCGCCGATTTCAAGAATCCAATAACCCTGCAGTTTTTCAGCGGCAGTCTTATCCTTGGTGTCGCCCAGGTTCAGGCTGTCTGAGAACCATTCTCCGGCAAGGCGGGAGATGAGAGTGCTTTTGCCGATGCCCTGGGGACCGTTCAGCACGAGCATGGTGTCAAACTTCACGCCCGGCTCCTGCACACGGCGCACGGCGGCACAGAGCGTTTTGCGGGTAACGGCGCGGACATAGGCGTTATCCTCCGCACCCAGATAGTCAATGAGGAGCGTATCCACACGGGGAATCTTGTCCCACTCCGGCAGTGCATCGAGATACTCGCGGATGGGATGGTAGGAACGGTCGTCGCTTACCTTTGTGACGGCGATCTGGTAATTGCGCTGTGAGAAAGTGCCGTAATGGGAATCCACATAGCTGATAAGCTGGGCATCGTCCGCATCGCGCCAGTATTTTGACGGGTGCTGCCAAGGCACCGCACCTTTTATCTCCATGCCGTCAAGCTGCTGATTGAACACAATATTTTGTAGCAAAGGGTCGTTTTGCAGAATGAGCGTGATGTTATGGAGATTATTTTTCAGCACCGTGGAGCGGGGTTCGTACTGCAGCTTCTTCATCCAGTCGGAATCCTCACCATCGGTAAAATCCGTCTGCGCATCCGCCATTTTCTCAGCCGCCGCAAGCATTTTTACATCGTCCTGCTGCATGGCAAAATCGCACATTGCCTTGTAGGACGCTTTGTCGTCCATGTCTCCGAAGCGATGAGTACGGACAATATCAAAAGCATTGCACAGCTTGAGATAAGCGGGATCTTTGGCATGGTGGCTGTAGATGAACTTATCTTCCTTGATTTCCACGCCAGCCATACTGCCGGATGTAATCAGATGCCAGCGGTTCTCGTTGTCGGTCGGCTCATATACATCGGAGAGAAACGCTTCCAGAGCTTTCGTAATCGGATAGTAAGTGCGGTTGAACAGACCGACGACGCCTTCCTTGGCAAGCGGGTCCTGCACCTTTTGCTGCGCGACGGTGTTGGCTTTGCTTTCTCTTGAAGATGTCGGCAGTCTGGTGGGATCAGTCCACTCAGGGTGTTTGGAGAGAATATCGTCCGGGTCAAGCCAGCCGCCGTCCGTTTCCTTATACACGAATGTGCCGTTCGCGGGAGTGGACGGCCAGTACATGAGCTGGTTCGGCTGATACGAGCACTCGTCGAAATAGTCAATACCGAGCATATCCGCAAGATAACGGGATACGGCGACGAACTCCTCCGGGGTAACATCTCTCGTCAGCGGAATGACCAGACGCACACGGGGATTATCGTCCGTACTGCTGTGCGTGGTGTACAGTGCGGAGGTGTATGGGCAGATGCTCTCATAATTGTCGAGGAATGTTCTGTCGATGCGGTCGCCGTCCAAAGCCAGCATGGAGCGAACCTCCACGGTATCGATCTTCCTGCGGCCGCCTTTCAGAACACCGGCCACGAAGCCGCCGTGGTCTTTTGCGGCGTCACGCTGCGCACGGCTCATCTTGGCATATTCCTCGGCAGACTCTGTGGTGCGGATGGTCGTTTTCAGCCGTTCTTTTAGGTCGTCAAATTGAATGGTCTTATTGACCCAGGTCTTTGCCTGACGGTTATTGCCGTAGGCGATGCTGAGATTACGCATTTTGTGTTACCTCCTCGCAGGTTTCGCTGAAATAGCGCAGCCGATAATTCTTCCATTTGGCTCTGCGGATCTCCGCATCCATGCCGGCCGAGATGCGGTCACCGAATACCCACACCTCGGAGCATTTGCTCATAAGCGCATTGCCAAAGAACAGTCCCAGCTGGCGTTCCTTGTAATCATCGTCATTGAGAAACTGCGGAAACAGCAGATGCGGTGCAATGGGAATATATCCGCTGTCTACGGCAAAGCGGCTGTATTTCCGAGCGTTTTCGACATTCTCCGACACCGCCCCGGCATAGGGAGAGCAGATGTACACGATGGGGCGAAACGCTCGGAGTGCCTTTTCCTCTTTTTCTACGGCTGTCATAGCCTCATAAGCGGTGGGGTCGTAATAACCCTCGCCGTTGAACTTATTTATACTCATGGGTTTTACCTCGTTAGTCTTTCTTATAAAATTCCGTTTCGTAGCCGTCAGCACGAAGCTGTAAGCCCGTCGCCCAGGGCGGCGTTCTGCCCATCTGTTCGCAGACAGCCTGCAAAGACATACGCCGATCCGCTTCGATGACCACTTCATCGTGGATGTGCATCACAATGGAACAGCAGCGGAGCGTTTTCATGGCATAGCAGAGAATGTCACGGGCGGTGGCCTGTACAATGTTCTCCACGAACTTGGGACCGTAGCTGTCGAGCCGTTCCCATTTCTTTGTACCGCCGATGCCCTCATAGGTGATGCAGGTGCCTCCGAACTTGTTTTCTCCGATTCTCGGCTTTACATAGGCAAGGTTTCTGCCGGAAGGAAGCGTGATGAACAGCATCCCGCTTCGGCAGGAGAATACGATGCCGTGTGTCTTGGTAGTGGTTTTCCGCGTAACCGCATCTGTAACCGCACGGTCGACTGCCCACCAGAACTGCACGATTTTCGGATTGGCCTGCCGCCATGCAGCTACCAGAGGCGGCAGTTCTTCTTCGGTCAGTCCCATGTCGAGTGCGCCCATTGCTTTGAGAGCACCGACGGAGCCACCGTAGCCGAGAGCCAATTCTGCGATTTTGCCTTTCTGCCGAAGGTGACCGTTGATACCGTGCTTCTCGACGGGAACGCCGAACATCTGCGATGCAGATGCGCAGTAGATGTCCTTGCCGTCGGCAAAGACCTGCTGCCGCCATGCTTCTCCGGCAAACCACGCAATGACACGGGCTTCAATTGCAGAGAAGTCCGAAACAATGAATTTGCGGTCGCCTTGCGGAACAAACGCCGTGCGGATAAGCTGGGACAGCGTATCCGGCACATCTTCGTAGAGCATTTTTACAGCATCGTAATTGCCGCAGCGGACAAGTCCACGGGCTTCGGCAAGGTCGGCAAGGTGGTTCTGCGGCAGGTTCTGCATTTGAATGATGCGTCCTGCCCACCGACCTGTGCGGTTGGCGCCGTAAAACTGGAACATTCCTCTGGCACGACCATCGGCACACACGGCGGTCTCCATTGCCTGATACTTCTTCACCGAGGATTTGGCAAGCTGCTGCCGGAGAGTAAGCACCGTCTGCAGCTCCTGCGGTGCGGTTTTCAACATTTCCGCTACAGCCTTTTTGCCGAGCGTGTCGGTTTCCACGCCGTTGTCCGAAAGCCACTGCTTCATCTGCTGCACAGAGTTTGGGTTGTCCAAAGCAGTCAGTTCTTTCATTGCCTGCGTCAGCTCGGAGCGCGATCTGCCGTCCATCTGAATGGCCTGCCGCACAAGCTCCATATCCAGGGAAACACCACGGTCATTGATCTCCTGGTCGATGTGGTATTCGTCCCACACGCTGTCCGGCACGGGATATTTGGCAAGCCGAGCCTGGATAGACATCTCGGTCTCCACATCGCGGATGTTATATTTCTTGAACGCCAGCCACTTATCCGGAGCGTGTGCCGGAAGGTTGCGTGTGCGCTGTTCGTTTGACTTGGTAGGTGCACAGGGCTGACAGAAATATTTGATAAGGTCTTTGCCCTCGGTCAATTTCTGCTTTTCAAGCCCAAGCACAGCACCGACGCCTTCCAGCGAAAGCGGCAGACCCATCGTCGCAGCCCAGACCATAGAACACCTCCATGCGTCCGGTGCAAGGTAATCCCCGGTCGGAAACCCAAGAAAGCGGGACAGGCAGATGCGTTCAAAATTTGCATTAAATGCCCACTTGGTAACGGAATCGTCCTCCAGTGCGGCAATGACCTCGGCGGGGATCTGCTCTCCGCAGGCAAGGTCGATCTGCTGCACGGGATCGCCGTCCACGCTGTAGGCAAAAAGTAATATGTCAAATATGGGAGACTCTACATAGCGATAGACACCGGTTTTCGCAAGGTTCTGATCGCTGTAGGACTCGATATCGATTGAGAGAGTTTTCATATTCACCGGCCCTTTCGCTTACCCCAACAGGGCGGCAGATCGCTCCGCCGCCCACAGGGTACTGCGTTTTACTCGTGCAGATTTTTCATGCGGGCTTCGTGATACTCCACTTCACGAAGGGCACGTTCTTTCTCAAGCCGCTGCTTTTCGGCTTCCCAGGCATCGTTTCTTTTCTTGCGCTCATGGTCATCGATGGCATCAATGACCGAGCGAACGATCCAAAAGACTGCAAGCAACAAATACAGGCTGAGAAGCAGGATACAAAGAATCGTAGTCAGTTCCATATTCGTCTACCTCCTTAGGACAGAAAGTCTTCGTCGTCATCGGTTGCAAAGTCGGACTCTGCGCTTGCCTTGCCGCCGAGCGGCTCACCGGCACGGATGAGCTGCAGGTTATTCAGACCGCAGGCGATGCCTTTGTTGCCGTTGCTGTTGAAAGCGTACAGATTGATGCTGGCGCGACCGTACACGCCGGAGTAGACCTCAGAGCGGGTCAGCACGGGATTACGGTCAGCGTCCACGATGCCGGGAGCGGTAGCGGAGTTGGCATTGATGAAGTAGGCATTGGCATAGGCGGGATCGTCCGTGCGCTCAATATCGCCGTCGCGGAGCGGGGTCTTGATGGCAGCCAGAGGAGGTACGCTCTTGCCGTTGCCCTTCAGCTTAGCCTGTCCCTCCTGGTAGGCAGCTTCGATTGCCGCCTTGATCTTTGCGACCGTCTTGGTGTCGGACTTGGGAATGATGAGGCTGACGCTGTATTTCGGTGTGCCGCCGTTGATGGACTTCGGCTCCCAGACATTGGCGTAAGACCAGCGGGTGTCGGGACCGGTGATGACCTTCATGGGATTGTTGACTCTGTTTGTGTTGGTAGACATATTAAAATTCCTCCATAAAATCTGATTTTGCGGTGTTCATTGCCGGACGTTTATCGCTCTCCAGCACGAGCGTTGGCTTGCCTTGCGGCTTTTCAATGTAGGGAGCGAGAAGTTCCTCAAAGCGGGATTTGCCGAGCATCTTCTGCATGGCGGTGATACCGAGGACTTTGCGCTCATAGGGGTCAAAGCCCGCACTTTCAACAGCGGCGGCAACAACGGCATCGTTGGTGTATTTTCGGTTGGAACGGCCTTCGACCAGCTTCCACCCGCTCCACTCCTTGCCGCTGACGGCCTGCTGCAGAGCGTATTCCTTCACATCGGCCGCCCATGCGGTCAGTGCATCGACCTTGCCGAGAATGTCGGCAATCTCCTCATCATCAAGAAGTGCCGGTTCCTCAAAGTCGTACCGGGCAAGGGTGAGATTGGCTTCGGCGCGTTCTCTGCACTCGGCCTTTGCCTTGCAGAAGCGGCACCACTCTCCACAGGAGAAGTTACCCTGTCCCTCGTAGGCAAGCTGCGCTTTCTGCGTCAGTTCTGTATCTGCCCATTCGAGCAGGTTGTCCTTTGCCATTTCGTATACGCTGACATTAGACTTTCGGGGCTGAAAAATCGTCATGCGGACGGTGTCGATGTCATAGATGCCATCGAAGATTTCCAAGGCACCCAGGGCATACAGCATCATTTGCGGATTCTGCTCTGCACTGACTTCTACGCCCTTGCCGTGCTTGTAATCGCAGATATTGAGCGTTCCGTCGGCAATGAGGATGCAGTCGGCAGTTCCAAAACCGTCCTGCACCCAGCGAGAGAAATCCACCCGTTGCTCAATCAGGACTACGGGATCGGTGCAGGTCTGCTTTGCAGTTTCAAGAAGTTCGGTCACATAGGCGGCATACCCGGCGGCGCAGTCTTCCATCTCCTCGTTGTACCAGGAAAGGTTCTCGATGGGGTTATCTGCCGGAATGCCAAGTGCCTGCTTGAGCCGGAACTCGCAAAGTGCATGAGCATCTGTGCCTTCGGCGGCATAGTCGCTGCCTTTATCCTCGTAGGATTCACACAGCCTTGCGGATGGCGGGCAGTGAAGCCACCGTTCCGAAGATGATGCCGATAGAACGGCGTGTCCTTTAGGTGGCATCGGTCAGCACCTCCGCATCGGCAAGCAGCGCCTTATAGTGGGAGGGGTCAATGCCGGACAACTTAGCTGCGCCATATTTCTGGAGCAGAGCACGAATCTCGGCAGTGTGCCCCTTGCGGGACTTGTCCGCAAGCACGGCTCTGACCTGCTCCAGCGTCAGTTCAGGTTCAGGAGGAGAATCGGGAGTACCCTCTGCCTGCGATTCTCCGCTGAACACCTTCGTCAGCCAGTCAGCGGCATCCGAAATAGCAGCGGCAGCACTGCGAAGTTCTTTGATGGTCTGTGCCATATCGCTCATTCGGCTCATGTGATTTTCCTCCTTCCTTTGCTTGGCTCTGCTGGTCGACGGCTGCGATATTCCGTGCCAGTCTCCTCGACACCACACTGATTGCAATCAGGACATCAACGATGTCCTCGTCGGCGCGGGCGTCATAATGGTTTGCGTTGTAACTCATATCGGCGTTTCCTCCTTTCCCAAAGCATCTTGTGTTGCCTTTCATCGATCCATCTGGACAGGAAAAGAGGAAATGGCCGAAAGAGAATGTTTTTTAGAAATTTTCGCGGATACGCTTCAACAGCTGATTTCGCTTATACACAAAGGTGTTTCGAGGCATATTCAGCCGCTCGGCACCTGCGCGCTCGGACAGCCCGTCTGCCAGAGCCATAAGAATCTGATAGCTTTCCGGGTCGGAATCCCGCAGCTCGGAAAGAAGGCGGTTCAAAATCATGCTGTCGATGCTGATTTCTGTGGTCATCGCAGTATCGGCAAGGAAAGTGTTCCTGGAGCCGCTATCGCATACAATCTCCAGTTCGGTGTCGATGGAGAGGGGCTGGACAGCATCTTTGGGGATGCAGCGATATTCGCATTCTTCGCACAGCCCGTCACACTTGTAGCTTTTCTTGTAAGGAATGCAGCAGGCACCGGCTCTCTGCTTGGCTTTTCGGGTTGCGCCGATGAAGCGTTCCCAGTTCTTCTTTTCCTCCGGGGTAACTTCGATCCACTTGCGGAGAGGGCGATAGTAGATGGTTGATGTGTTCTGATTGACTTTTTTTGACATCTTCTTTTCCTCCAATGGTTTTCAGATTTGCGGAAACCACAGAAGGAAAAGGTCCTGTGGGGTTTCCACAAGACCATCCAATCGTTCGTAAGGTCAGCTGCCATAGTTGATAAGGTTAATAAGGTCAGCGACCATGAAAGTTTTTATATTCTCTCCATATCGAGTTCATCGACAGGAATTGAATTTTCAGCTTTTTTGTGTTATAATGTGTTTTAATGGTGTTTGTTATGGATTGAAAATCCGAAACGGCCACCACTTTTCGGTAAGCAAATGACTGTCAATCGGAGGGACAATCTGTGACAATAAACGAATATCCTCGCCTGTGCGGAGGCACCTTCTTCACGTTGGTATTACAAGCCCTCCGGCAACGAATGAAAGCGAGAGAACACTATGCTGGGGACAGCGATGGTCTGTCCGATCCAGAAGTGCTGGTAGGTCTGATCAAGGTAATCAATCCAGATTACGCAGATCCCGGCAAAGAGAATTTGAAAGGTACGACAAACAATTACAAAGCCTGCAAAACATCGAATAGCGCATACCTGCCATTTGATGACGAACAGGTAGTATCAGCATTTGACTCCGTAGTGAGAACGGACTATCAAACTGCCTTGAATGGGATGATTGGTTTTGTAAATGACTTCCTCAATTTGAGCGAGACGGTTCATAAGGATGTAAATCTGGTTCGAGCTCTCGTTGATCTAATTCTGCAGGATCAGACCATCAACGCCGGTGACGAGTTCTTTATTGAGCCGAATGGAGAGAAAAAGAAAAAGGCCGCACTTGGCGACCTAAAGAAAGTGTGCCTCCCGTCGTTCCTTCTTGGCGTTTGGCACTATGTTGTTGTGAATCGGAGAGATAATGTTGTTGGCAGAACGACTTATGATGAGTGGTGCCCATCCAACGGCAGGGCTCCGAGGAAGTATGCCGCTCACATGGGAGAAAATATTCTTGATGGTTTAACGACCTATACGGTTGACACAAAAGAAACGATAGCAGCAGAGATTGTTGACGAACCTGTTGGAGAGGAAACTTCGGATGCTGTTGGTCAGGATGAAACTCCCGTGAGTCAGCAGATGGTTAATAACAATCCTACATTCTTTAATATCAACATCTCTGGTGGTAACAACAACTTCTACCAGCACGTTGAAAAGCTGACGATAAACAACGGAGGAAAACAGGATGAGTGAAAATTTACCGGTTAATTCCTCTGGCAATCTCTCGGCGCCGGGAAAAGCTGCAGAGATTACCGTATCTGGAGGAAACAATAATTTTGTTGCTCACGCCGATACTGTGGAAAACAACATCACGGTAATGCTGAATGATCCCAGATCGAGGAGAGGCGAAAACAGAGCACGAATAACTTTCAACACGGATTTTTATCATCTATTTGTAATCCTGGGCGAAAAATTCGAGGATAATTACTTTCTGGTCCCAAAGGATAGAGCCTTGACCGAGAGCACAAACGATGAATTGAAGATAAAATATGCGGCTCTCACACCAGAAGCTATTGAGGGGCTGAAACGGTATCCAGCAATCTTTGCTGACGAGAACCACTCCTATGGAAAAACGGACGACGCCCAAGATGCTTATTTCGGGTTCGTGAAAGACGTGAAGATTCAGGACAATGGGATCAAAATATACTATACGATTATCACGGCGATTCCACAGCAGATTTTAAATGAGCAGTGCTTTGAACTCGGCATCGGCGGGGCCAGATCGTTTAATGAACTGAACCGCACACATTGGGCACTGAAGCAAATAAATCTCATTGAAGCATTGCAGAAAGCTGGAGTTCAGATTATTTGAATCGTAACTCTTGTAGAAAAAATGGAGGTAATACGATGAGTCACGAATATGAAGAAATGCAAGTTGAAAAATGGGTCAATCTGGAGGATGTCGCAGAGCATTTGAGCATCAGCCAGGATACCGTTCGCACATGGATTAAAGAGGGAAAACTTCCCGTCTACCGTGCTGGGAAAAGATATAAATTCAAGATTTCCGAAGTCGATGAATGGGTTCGCAATGGGAAAATTCAAGAGTAAAGCGTGATTTTAGGATAGGATGGTGAAATGAATGCAACGCAAAGTCCCTTCAGCAATTACAAATATTACGCTCAACAGAGCAACTTTCACGAATGTGCCGATTGACGAGATTACATTCGTAAACTTCTTTTACGGAAATAACGGAGCGGGTAAATCCTCGATTGCCCATGCTATTGAGGAGGATGACGGCGTTGTTTGGGCAGACGGAAAGTCTGCTGCCGATTACGATGTCCTTGTTTATAACCAAGATTTCATCAACGATAACTTTGTCAATTACGGCGATTTGAAAGGTGTTTTTATCTTCGGAGAGGAAGATGTTGAGGCGAAGAAGAAAATCGCCGCGCTGACTGACGAAAAGAAAGAAAAATCCGATGCAAAGGCGGCCGCAGCCGAAGAATACAAACAGAAAACCACCGGCGTCGATGCAGCGTTGACCCATTTTCAGTCCACCTGCTTTTCTCAAACTGCCGGAATCCGTAGTCGCTTTGATAAGTGTCTGGACGGCAAGAAACAGAAGAAAACCTTTGCAGATGCCATTCTTGGCGAAAAATCTCCCAAAGAACATGATTTGTCCGAACTGGAAAGACTGTATGATGTGGCTTTTGATGAAACGGCCAGAGCCTATCCAGAATTCAAGAAAGCCGGAGCCACAACTTACGGCAGTCTCCCCGGAAAAGACCTGCTGGACAAGGTAATTGTCAGTAGCAGTGATACCCCGTTTGCCCGGTTTTTGAAAGCGCTCGGCAGCACCGCGTCTGACTGGGTTCGTGACGGACATACGCATTTCACAGGTACAGCGGGCGGAAAATGCCCATACTGTCAGCGGGAACTTCCGGCAAATTTTGAAAGCGAAATCGCAGCCTGCTTTGACGCACAGTATCAGCAGGATATCCGTGACCTCGGTCAATTCCGGGATGCATACAACCGTGAGACAGCTGAGATCATACGAGCATTAAAAGCAAATACTGCAGATGTGATGACTTCTGTTGACCTCCGGGCATATCAGGAAAAGCTCGCTCTGCTGGAAAGCAATTTTGAGATCAATCGCCAGCGTATTGCGGAAAAGGCCAAAGAGCCGTCAAGGATGGTTTCCCTTGAAGACACCGACACTCTTCTGCTCGAAATCGGCGCAATGATTGATGATGTCAACAAGCTCATCAAGGCGAATAACGACGTAGTTGCAGAAAAGAAAAGCAGTAAAGCAAAGTGTAAGGTAGAAATCATGCAGCACCTTGCATTTATGCTTGCTTCCGAGGTGACTGGTTATCAGGACGAGGTTGCCCGTCTGAAAAAGGAAATTGAGGATGTTACCGAGCGAGGCAAAAGGCTCAAAACAGAAATTGCTGACCTGACAAGGGAGATTTCCGAACTCAACAAGCACAATGCCAACACCGAGGCTGCCATCGACAGCATTAACAAAATTCTGCAGGACTCCGGTTTCCAGGGCTTCAGCATTCGCGCCAAGGAAGGCGTTGAAAATGTATATGAGGTCGTTCGTGAAAACGGAAAAGTGGCAGAAAATCTCAGCGAGGGTGAGCGCAATTTTATCGCATTCCTGTATTTCTATCACAGGGTGCGCGGCAGCATGAGTAGCGAAGAGCTCAAGGAAAAGATTGTTGTTATTGATGACCCGGTGTCCAGTATGGACAGCACGGCTCTTTTCCTCGTCAGTGCCATTGTCCGTGAGATGATTAATGTCTGCCGTAATAATACCGAATACCTGAATCCGCAGGTTCCCGGCGACTACATCAAGCAGTTGTTCATTCTGACGCATAATGTGTACTTCCACCGTGAGGTTACTTATCAGCAGGTCGGATACTTTAACTGCACATCGTTCTACATGATCCGGAAGAACGATAACATCTCCACCCTCAAGCTCTGCAAGCGTCAGAGCAAGGATGTCCCGACCGAAGAAGAAAACTACAATCCGGTTCAGAACTCCTATGCCGCTCTGTGGGACGAGCTCCGTGAAATCAAGTCTACAATCCCGGCGCTGAACGTAATGAGACGTATTCTCGAATACTACTTCCTGCAGCTTTGCGGTTACGAGGGCAGCGACCTGCGTTCAATCGTTCTGGAAAAGAAGGAGAATCGGGATAAGTTCATCAAGCAGATCGAGGGCGAACAGCCTGATATGACCGATTATCAGCTTGCATCTTCGCTTCTTGCGTACATCAACAATCCCAACGGCATCAGCGATGGCTTGAATTATGTAGAGGACTGTGAGGACGCTGATGCATATAAGCGTGTGTTTCAAATGATTTTTGATGCGCTCGGTCAGAGTCAGCATTATAAAATGATGACCGGCCAGCGGGCAAGATACTGATTATGGGACACATACGGTTGTAAAATAGAAGTAGTCTAGGGCTACTTAAAGAAAAAGTGAGGTAAACGGCAAATGGCTGATAAGCAAATTATAGATGCAATGTGGGATGATTCGCCTGTCGATGTTTCCACCGAAGTGAACTTTATCTGGTCCATCGCAAACAAACTGCGCGGACCATACCGCAGCGACAAGTACAAGGATGTTATCATTCCGATGACGATCATCCGTCGCTTTGAGTGCGCACTTGCGCCCACCAAGCAGAAAGTCGTTGAGCAGTTCAAAGCAAACCCGAATTTTCCGGCAAAGGCGATGTACCGCATTTCAGGTTTTCAGTTTTATAACACCAGCGAATTCGACCTTGCGGAGCTTGTAAATGATGCTGACCACATTGCCGCCAATTTCAAGAGTTACCTGCAGGGATTCTCTGCAAATGTGTTGGAAATTCTGATGTCCAAGGAGCGCGGTCTGAACTTCGGCGAAGAAATTGACAAGATGGACAAGAACAACCGCCTGCTCTCCGTCATCAAGGCGTTCTCTGAGCTTGATCTTGACCCTCGAACTATCGACAATGTGAAGATGGGATATATTTTCGAAGAACTGATCCGTAAGTTCTCTGAAAATGCCGAAGCCGGCGACCACTATACCGGCCGCGACATTATTAAACTGATGGTCAATATCCTGCTTGCCGAGGGCTGTGACGATATCTTCGATGACGGCAAAGTCATCACCATATTGGATCAGGCCTGCGGCACGGGCGGTATGCTCTCCACCGGCTATAATTTCATCAAGCGTTATAATCCCTCTGCCGATGTGCGCCTGTTCGGACAGGAGATCAACCCGGAGTCTTATGCCGTGTGCCTTGCCGAGATGCTCATCAAAGGACAGAACGCCGAAAACATCTGCTATCAGGACACCATGAAAGCCGACCGATTTAAGGGCACGAAGATGCGCTTTGTGCTGGAAAATCCGCCGTTCGGCACTGCCTGGGGCGGCAAGGACGCCGCCGAGGGTGTCGAGGATGCCGTCAACGCAGAATATCAGAAAGGCTTTGACGGTCGCTGGGGCGCGGGTCTGCCCGGTTCCGGCGATATGCAGATGCTGTTCCTGCAGTCTGCCATTGACAAGATGGACGATAACTTCGGTCGTGCTGCGATCATCGAAAACGGCAGCCCACTCTTCTCCGGCGGAACGGCATCCGGCGAGAGTCAGATTCGCCGTTGGATGTTGGAAAGCGATTTGATTGAAGCCATCATTGCGCTGCCCACCGACCTCTTTTATAACACAGGCATCGCTACATACATCTGGGTCCTCTCCAAGAATAAGCGTCCGGAGCGCAAAGGCAAGATTCAGTTGATTGACGCATCTACTTTCTTCAAAAAGCTGCGTAAAGCCTTGGGCGACAAGAAAAATGAGATTTCTCCCGAAGACCGCAGTGCCGTTACCAAGCTGTATGCGGACTTCACAGAAAATGAATATTGCAAAATCTATCGGAACGAGGAGTTCATTTACCGCGAGTATACGGTGATGCAGCCCCTCCAGCGTAGCTATGCCATTACAGAGGAACGCATTGAAGCCATGCTCTCCAAGGGCTCACTCTCCTCTCTGTATGACCAGTCCAAGGTGGACGAACTGGAAAACGCCGAAGAACTGACTGGCAAAGACCAGAAAAAGCTGGAGGCTTACCAGGCAAATCAGCCTGTCTACGAGGCCATTATCGCTACGCTGAATGCAGCTGTCTCCGAGCAGATTTATAACTCCCCGGCAGCATTTACGCCGGTGCTGACCAAGGTGCTCTCCACTGTGACTGCCGACAAGAAGCTGCTGGAAAAGATTGCGGACGGACTTTCCGTCATGGACAAGAATGCCGAGATTCAGCGAGACCGCAGGGGCAATATCATTTTTGACAAGGAAACCAAGGACACAGAACTGGTGAAATGGGAAGAAAGCATCGAGGATTATATGGCAAGAGAGGTCTTGCCGCATATTCCGGATGCCGCCGCATTCTTTGAGGAGAACCTCGGCGCAAAGAAGCCTGTTATCAAAACCGGCGCGGAGATCCCGTTCACACGGTATTTCTATAAGTATCAGCCTTCCACGCCGAGCGAGGAACTTGAGACCAGATTTAATGAATTGGAACTTTCCGTGACTGAGCGTGTGGCGAAGTTGTTCGAGTAAAGGAGGCCTGAGAGGGTGTTTAAGTTTATATTCGAAATACTGACCGACCCTTTGGGGCTCCCTATAGAATGGTACTGGGAGTATCTGATTTTGGCTGTGATCGGTGTCGTTGCGTATGCTGTTGCTTACCGTTGCGTTGGCGATATGTACAGCGGCGGGATGATTGACGGCAGCACAAGCGGTTCCTTCTTTCATTGGCTCATTCGCCTGATTCTGTTTGTTGTCCTGTGGGCAGTTACCTACGGAATCATTGCAGCGGTAAAATGGCTGACGGATAATTGGGTGCTGGTTCTGTGTATCATGGGTGGAGTTGTCGTTGTTGCGGGTATCGCCACTGTTATTGCAATAATGATCCGCAAGCGCAAAAATAAAATGGGATTGGAGGTGTTAGATGATGAGAGCAACTAAAGATAGCGGCTTTGAGTGGATTGGAATAATCCCGGCAGAATGGGGTCTGTCCAAAATCGGACAGGTTTATAGGCTTAGAAACACGAAGGTCAGTGATACCGACTATCCGCCGTTGTCCGTTACCAATAAAGGAATCGTTCCTCAATTGGATACAGCGGCTAAAACAAACGCCCATGATGATCGCAAACTCGTTAAAAAAGGCGACTTTGCTATCAACAGTCGTTCTGACAGACGAGGCTCATGCGGAATTTCCGATTACGATGGTTCCGTATCACTTATCAATACTATCTTGGCACCGCTGAACGAAATGAATCCGGGGTATTATGATTGGCTGTTCCACACAGTCCAATTCGGAGATGAGTTCTATAAGTTTGGTCACGGTATAGTTGACGATCTCTGGACTACGGGCTGGCAGGAGATGAAGAAAATTACCATACCAACGCCGCCGCTTCCTGAGCAACAGCGCATCGCCGATTTTCTTGATGCTAAATGCGCCGAGATTGATGCGCTGACCGCCGATATTCAGACCCAGATCGACACACTGGAGCAGTACAAGCGGTCTGTCATCACCGAAACTGTCACAAAGGGACTGAACCCGAATGCAGAAATGAAGGACAGCGGAATTCAGTGGATTGGCAATATGCCCGCACACTGGGATGTTATCCGTGGCAAGTACATTCTTCGCTATATGCAGAAGCCCGTGCGTGAGGATGACGGTGTAATCACCTGTTTCCGCGACGGTGAGGTTACTCTCAGAAGTAACCGCCGTGAGGACGGATTTACAATGTCCGACAAAGAAATCGGCTATCAAGGTATTGATGTTGGTGACTTGGTCGTTCACGGGATGGATGGTTTTGCAGGTTCTATCGGTATCTCCGATTCGAGAGGTAAGGCTTCTCCGGTTCTCAATGTGCTGGATACCGACCAGTGCAAGCGGTACATCATGTATTATCTGCGCAGCATGGCTTACAGTGATGTGTTTCTTGCATTAGCGACCGGCATCCGTGTGCGCTCCTGTGACCTTCGGTGGAACAAGCTGGTGGAGCTTTCCTATCCGGTACCGCCGCTGGATGAGCAGAATGCCATCGTAAAGCACATCGATTCTGTGCTTTCAAAAGCGGATGCTGTTATCGCCGATAAAAAAGCACAGCTTGCAACACTCGACGAATACAAAAAATCCCTGATCTTTGAGTATGTAACCGGCAAGAAGGAGGTGCCTGCGTCATGAAAGCTGAATATGTAACATCAACCATTGGCATAGGCACCGAACTTCATATTTCTGCTGCTGAGTACAAGCGCATCAATAGCGAGGAAGGATGGAGTGATAATCCTAACCTAATGTTTGCAATACGCTCTTATGTGCAAGCAAATCAAAGCGTAAATACGATTAGAAGCAGGGATTTGGAAGAAGCCTACCGACACATTAAAAAAGTTGGCACTATTGTGCTCGTGACCAAAACGGACGGCGAGATTGCATGGTGTGAGGTTTATGCAGTTACGGATGGTGAAATCATCCCTGTTATCACCAGCAAGGACGGAAGCCATTTTGATATTAACTATTCGAGCAAAACAAAGCGCCAAATGAACAAAATCCGGCAAGAACGGGAGGCTGATTCGCATGAATAATATTCTCTCCGAAAAAGAATATCAGCATTTTATCATGGACAGGCTCTCGCAGGACAACGGTTACATCGTCCGCAAGGCGACAAGCTACGACCGCCTCTTTGCTATGGACAGAGAGCTGCTGTTTCAGTTTCTGAACGATACCCAGCCGGATGAGGTGGCGGCACTCCGCAAAATCTACAAAGCCGACCTTGAGGACACCATCGTCAGCTTTATCAATGCCGAGGTCACAAAAGCGCGCGGCAGCCTGCTGGATGTGCTGAAGCACGGCATTGAAATCTCCAATATGAAGCTGGAGCTCATGTATACCAAACCTGCCACCACCTTTAACCGGGAACTGCTGGCAAAGTATGGGAAGAATATTTTCTCCGTTATGGAGGAGGTCTGGGCAAGCGATGATGAGCGGGTTGACCTGGTCATCTTCCTGAACGGCATTGCCATTATGTCTTTTGAACTGAAATGCAATGCCGCCGGTCAGTCGTACCAAGACGCCATTTATCAGTTCCGTGTTGACCGTAACCCGAAGACCCGGCTGTTTTGGTTCAAGGCCGGATGCCTTGTGAACTTTGCGATGGATCTGGAGCAGGTCTATATGACCACCAAGCTCGCCGAGAACTCCACCTTCTTCCTGCCCTTCAACATGGGCAACGGCGAAGGCGTCAATGCCGGTGCGGGCAATCCTACCTTCAAAGACAAATACAGCGTCGCCTATATGTGGGAGGACATTCTGAAAAAGGACACTGTCCTCGACCTCATCAGCAAGTTCATCTTCATCGAGACTAAGGAAAGCAAGGATGAACTGACCGGGAAAACGAAGAAGTCCGAAAACATTATCTTTCCCCGGTATCACCAGCTGGATGTGATCCGCAAGCTGCTGGCGGATGTGCGGGAGAACGGCTCTACGCAGAATTATCTGATCCAGCACAGCGCAGGCTCCGGCAAAACAAACTCCATTGCTTGGCTGGCGCATCGGCTCACTTCGCTGCACGATGCAGATAACAAAATCATTTTTGATAATGTCGTTATCGTCACCGACCGTGTTGTGGTCGACCGCCAGCTTCAGAAAGCCATTATGGGCATGGAGCACAAAGCCGGACTTATCCGTGTAATGGACGATAAATGCAACTCTGCCGACCTTGCGATTGCCCTGAACGGCAACACAAAGATCATTGCAACCACGATTCAGAAATTCCCGTACATCGTGGACAGCGTTGCAGGGCTGAAAGGCAAGCGGTTTGCCGTTATCATCGACGAGGCGCATTCTTCTACTGCCGGTAAGGATATGGCGGCAGTCACCATGTCGTTGGGCTCCGGCGACCAGGAAATCGGCGATGTCGAAGACATGATTACGGACGAGATCCGCCGCAACGGTAAACAGGCCAATGTCTCCATGTTTGCCTTCACCGCCACGCCCAAACCCACAACGATTCAGTTGTTCGGTCGGCTAAACACCAAAGGGCAGCGTGAGGCGTTCCACATTTACTCCATGAAGCAGGCCATCGAGGAAGGCTTTATTCTGGATGTGCTCCAGAACTACACCACTTACGATACCTTCTATCAGCTGAACAAGGAAATCGAAGAAGATCCTCGCTGCAAGACGGCCGACGCAAAAAGGCAAATCGCCCGCTTCGTAGAGCTGCATGAAACGAACATTGCACAGCGTGTGGAGGTCATCGTTGAGCATTTCCGTACCACGGTTATGCCGGAGCTTGGTGGTATGGCAAAGGCAATGGTCATTACTGCTTCGCGGCAGGGGGCGGTCAAATACCGTCAGGCGTTTGAAAACTACACCAAGAAAAAGGGCTACACCGACATCAAGGCACTGGTCGCTTTCTCCGGCAAGGTGAAGCTGCCGGACGATGATACCGAATACTCTGAGGCATCCATGAACGGCTTCCCGGAGGATCGGCTGACAAAGGAATTCGACAAGGATGAATACCAGGTGCTTTTGGTTGCAAACAAGTATCAGACCGGATTCGACCAACCGAAGCTCTGTGCTATGTATGTCCTCAAGAAGCTGAGGGGCGTTTCCGCCGTTCAGACGCTTTCCCGCCTGAACCGAATCTGCCCGCCGTTTGAGAAGAAAACCTTTGTGCTGGACTTTGTGAATACATACGAGGACATCAAGGCTGCGTTTGCACCGTACTATACGACCACCTTGCTTTCCACATCTGTAACGCCGCCGGCGATTTATGATTTGGAGGCGCAGATCGATGCGTACACCGTTCTTGACCCCGATGATATCGAAAAAGCCAACGAGCTGCTCTACAAGGGGAATATCTCCTCCAAGGATAAGCAGAAGCTGACTTTCTACTTCAAGCGGGCAAAGAACATGATCGAGCAGTATGAGCTTATTAAGCAGCACGAAATTGTGTCCATGATGCGCCATTTCGTCCGATTTTATGAGTTCCTGCTGCAGGTGTCCTGTTTTGAGGATACCGACCTGCATAAAAAGTACAACTTCATCACCTATCTGCTGGCTTATATCAATATCAAGCATCCGGGCGGCGGATATAATCTGGACGGCAAGATTAAGGCTACAAATTTCGTTCAGAAAAAGGCGGAGGAGCATACGACACCAAACCTTGTCGCACAGCCTGTGGTAAAGCTGCCGACCGCCGAGAGCTTTGGCTTGACCGAAGCGAAGGAAGAACGGCTTTCCCAGATCATTGCCGAAATCAACAGCCGTACAGGAAAAGCCTACGATAACGATGTAGCTGTCAAGGCTATGCTGCAGATTCGGGATATTCTGCTGAAATCCGACAAGCTGAAAACCAGCGCACGGAACAACACCGTCAAGGATTTCGAGTTCTCATATTTTGATGACATTGACGATGCACTGATTGAGGGATTGGAGCAGAACCAGGATTTCTTCTCGCTTCTTCTCAGCAACGATGAAATCAAGCGGCAGGTACTTGGCATCTTCACAGACGAAATTTATAAAAGCCTGAGAGAGGCATAAAGGGGTGGTATCATGTTTGACCAATTTCGATTAAAAGATGTACTGGCACAGTACAAACAGAATTTTGTCTCCACGCAATGGGGCAATGAAAAATATAAATGGGAAGCCGTTAAATGGTTTCAGGATAATTGGGATGTGAACGCTCAGAACTTCCCCGAAATGCTGAACCGCTCTCTTGACAAGACTTTCAATCTGCTGGCGTCCAACAACAATTTCCCCAAGGGTATGATTGTAGGCTTTGCTAAGGCAGCACCGGAAGAGGTTCGGGCGATGTTTATTTCGTTGTTCGACGAGAGCAAGGATGTATTCGAGCGCATGAATGCGTTCAAATTACAGTCCTCTATCCTGCTTGAGAAATACGGGAACGGCGCAGCGCAGCACTACCAGTACGAAAATGCCATCAGCACCTACCTTTGGCTCCGCTACCCGGACAAGTATTACATCTACAAGTTCGGTGAGGTAAAAACCGTCGCAAACGAGCTTGAGGCGGATTACCGTTTCAAGAAAGGTGCTTATGCCGATAACATCCGAAACTTTCTGAAACTCTACGATGAAATCAGCCTTGCCCTCAAAGAGGACGCGGAGCTCGTCAATCTGTTTCAGTCACAGCTGACGGATACCTGCTATCCCGACCCTGAACTCAAAACGCTGACTATCGATGTGGGATTCTATATCAGCAGATTTTATTCTCAAAAGGATTCAGACATTCAAGCGGAGAACGAGTGGTTCCCGGCAACATATACTCCCGGCTTCTCTGAGGACGATTGGGTGAAACTGCTGGGCGATTCCGAAATATTCACTACAGGCAGTCTTGAAATCATGAAGCGCATGAAAGACTACGGCGGTCAGGCTACCTGCACACAGCTTGCAGTCAAATACGGCGAATCCAAGAACTTTTACAACACAGGATCCTCGTCTCTTGCCAAACGAATTGCTGATAAGACCGGCTGTCCGGTTATGGAGGCGGATACGGAAAACTCTAAGTGGTGGCCTATTCTCTATGTGGGTCGTTATGCATCAAAAGAGGAACAAGGCTCTTATACTTGGAAGCTTCGTGACGAACTGTCCGCTGCACTGGACAAAGTTGATCTGTCTGGGATTGAACTGTATGTGAAAGCGGCACCCGGCGAAGAAGACTGCGGCTATTGGTGGCTGAATGCGAACCCGAAAATCTGGAGCTTTTCCGACATTGCTGTCGGGGAGGTGCAGTCCTACACGCTCTACAATGAAAACGGTAACAAACGCCGTATTTTTCAAAACTTCCTGGATGCAAAAGCCGGAGACATGATTATCGGCTATGAATCCAACCCGGTAAAGCAAATCGTGGCAATTGGCCGTATCAGCGCAGAGCAGGATGGCGAAAAATTGTTCTTTGAAAAAGTGGAAGGCTTGACCTCTCCCATTGACTATGCGACGCTGAAGGAATGCCCGGAACTGGAGCGCATGGAGTATTTCCAGAATCCGCAGGGCAGCCTGTTCAAACTCACCAGGGGCGAATATGACTTCATCCTTGATATGATTCGTGAGGAGAATCCGGTAGCGCAGGAAGCATCCATTGATGCCTACACAAAAAGCGATTTCCTTGATGAAGTGTATATGACCGAAAAACGCTACGAGAACCTTGTGGCCGTTCTGCGCAATAAGAAGAATATCATTCTGCAGGGTGCTCCCGGCGTCGGCAAGACCTTTGCCGCAAGACGCCTGGCATGGTCCATGATGGGAGAAAAGGATGACAGCCGCATCGAGTTCGTCCAGTTCCATCAGAATTACTCTTACGAAGATTTCATGATGGGCTACAAGCCTGTAGAGGATGGCTTTGAGCTGAAATATGGCATCTTCTATCGTTTCTGCCAAAAAGCCTCCAACCAGCCGGACAAGGAATTCTTCTTCATTATCGATGAGATCAACCGTGGCAATATGAGCAAAATTTTCGGTGAGCTGCTTATGCTGATTGAAAAGGATTACCGTGGCACCAAGGCAACGCTGGCATACAACGGACTTTCTTTCTCCGTTCCCAAGAACCTGTATATCATCGGTATGATGAATACGGCAGACCGTAGCCTCGCTATGATCGACTATGCACTCCGTCGCCGCTTCAGCTTCTTTGAGGTCGAACCCGGCTTTGATTCGGAGGGCTTCATCCATTATCAGAACGGACTGAATAACGAAACGCTGAACGAACTGGTGTCCAAGGTGAAGGATCTAAATCGTGAAATTGCCGCAGACAAATCTCTTGGCAAGGGCTTTTGTATCGGACACAGTTATTTTTGCGGCAGAGATGTCTGTACGGATGAATGGCTGCACTCCATTGTCGATTATGATATTCTGCCAATGCTCAGCGAGTACTGGTTCGATGACGCAAACAAACTCCAGCGTTGGGAGAATATTTTGCAGGGTGTGTTTCAATGATCAAGGATAAGAGCATCTTCATAAAAAACATATATTATATGCTTTCGTATGCCTTCACGACGCTGAATCAAGGCGGTTATGAGGATGTTGCTACCGAGGAGTTCGAGAACATACATAACCTCTTTGCTGCGATTCTGGCGAAGGGCATCAGCAGACAGTTAAAACAGGGACTGTATCGGGAGTATTTGAATCGCAAAGAGGATGTTGCGGTAGTCCGTGGCAAGATCGATATGCCGGGAACCATTCAGAACCGCCTGTCAAGGAAGCGAGTATTGGCCTGTGAATACGACGAGCTATCCGAAAACAATCTGCTGAACCAGATTCTCAAAACGACGGTCATGCTCTTACTGCGTCATGCAAGGGTGGATCAAGCACACAAAAGCGATTTGAAGAAAGAAATGTTGTTCTTCTCGAATATTGACACAATAGATCCTACCACGATCCGCTGGTCTGCCATTCGGTTTCAACGGAACAACAATACCTATCGTATGCTCATCAGTCTGTGCCAGCTGATTCTCGAAGGAATGCTGTTGACCACAGACTCCGGCGAATACCGACTGGCTTCTTTCATCGACGAGCAGCGTATGAACCGACTGTATGAGAAATTCATACTGGAGTACTACGCCAAGGAGTGTCCGCAGGTAACGGCAACAGCATCTCAAATCCCGTGGGCGTTGGACGATGGCATCGGAACTATGCTCCCGGTCATGCAAAGCGACATTATGCTGGCCAGAGGCAATGAGGTTCTCATTATTGACGCTAAGTACTATACTCACACTACTCAAGCTCAGTATGATGTGCATACCCTGCACTCCGGCAATCTGTATCAGATTTTCACTTATGTGAAAAACAAAGATACCGAGTTCGGTGATGAACCGCATCGAGTATCCGGTATGCTTCTGTATGCCGCAACGGACGAAGCGATACAGCCGGATAACCGCTATCGGATGAGCGGCAATCAAATCAGCGTTAAAACGCTTGATCTGAACCGAAATTTTTCTGAAATTGCGGCACAGCTGAACGCTATAGTGGAGGAGCATTTCTCTTAACCTTTTAATTTTGCCATACCTTTTAATTATTCCAAAATCCGTACACCACAAGGCTTACGCCCCACGGTGCAGTCGGCCTTTGGAACGGTAGAAACGCATAACTGGATAAAGAAAACAAGGGCTTTCGAAGTCAGCATTTGACCTCGAAAGTCCTTATTTCAAGCCTTTTTCGGCGGCGTTTGCCCCGGAGAAGGCTTTTTCTATTGTATCAAAATCAGCAGGAACATTGAACCCACATTAGGCAGCAGCGGTTCCGTTGCACCTTTTAATTATTCCTCTGACCGGATGCACACCCTTCAAGACCTTTAATTAAAAGGTTTACCGACAAAAATGAAAAAAGGCCCTGCAGCACTCGTTTCTGAGCAGCCACAGAGCCTGTTATCGTTAAAAAGTATTGAGAAAACCTTGTAAATCAAGGACTTTGCCAAAAGAAACTGGACACCAATCGTGATACGCATTGTATCAAAATTGGTGTCCAGTTATGGTACGCCGGAAGGGACTCGAACCCCCGACCTACTGATTCGTAGTCAGTCACTCTATCCAACTGAGCTACCGGCGCATGCGCACTTTCCTGCAAGTGCCAGAGTATAATAGCATACCTTTCCGAAAAATGCAAGTACTTTTTCCAAATTTTTTCCCTCTTTCATTTTATTTTTCCGCCGCTCCCGTCCCGGCTTGACAGCGGTTTCCTCCGTGTAGTAAAATAATCAAAATCAAGGAGGAGCCTGCCGTGGAAAACCATCCCATTCTCTCCCAGCTTCCCTCTGCCCTGCTTCCCTGGTACCGCGAACACCGGAGGGAGCTGCCCTGGCGGGCGGACCGGGAGCCTTATCATATCTGGCTGTCGGAAATTATGCTCCAGCAGACCCGGGTGGAGGCTGTAAAGGGCTACTATACCCGGTTTTTAGCGGCACTGCCTACGGTGGAAGCGCTGGCGGGCTGTGATGACGATGCCCTGCACAAGCTGTGGGAAGGGCTGGGCTACTACAGCCGGGTGCGGAATCTGAAAAAAGCCGCCCTGGTCATCATGGAGCGGCACGGGGGTGTGTTTCCCAAGGAGCATGCGGAGGTTTTGGCCCTTCCCGGCATCGGGGATTACACGGCGGGCGCCATCTGCTCCATTGCCTATGACCTCCCCACCCCGGCGGTGGATGGGAACGTGCTGCGGGTCTTTTCCCGGCTGACAGACGATCCATCCCCCATCGATCTGCCCGCCACGAAAAAGTCCGTTACGGAGGCCCTGGCGGCTGTCTATCCCCGGGAGGCCGGGGATTTCACCCAGGCGCTGATGGAACTGGGGGCCACGGTTTGCGGACCGAACCGGAAGCCTGCCTGCGAAAGCTGTCCGTGTCAAGGCTTCTGTTTGGGCTGCCGGAATGGTACCGCGGAAACCCTGCCTGTCAAATCCCCCAAAAAGGAGAAGCGGCAGGAGGACCGGACAGTGTTCATTATCAGCTGTGACGGACGGTACGCCCTGGAAAAGCGGCCGGACAAAGGACTTTTGGCCGGCCTGTGGCAGTTTCCCAATGTGTCCGGGCACCTGGACACGGCGCAGGCGCTGGCAGTTGCGGAAAACATGGGGGTACAACCCAAAGAGCTTTTCCGGGAGGTCTCCAGAAAACATATTTTTACCCACATCCAATGGAATATGAAAGGAATCTATCTGGAAGCGGCCAACATGGCCGGACGGTTCCAGTGGTTCACGGAAGCGCAGATAAACACCCAGGCGGCCCTGCCTACGGCGTTCCGCCTGTTTTGGGAGGAGAGATAGAAATGTTTGATTTTCACATTCATTCCCGGGTATCCTTCGACGGCCATGATACCGGGGAGGCAATGGCCAGGGCCGCCTTGGCGGCGGGGCTGAAGGAAATCTGCTTCACCGACCACATCGATTATGATCCTCTGGGAACGATGCCGGACATGGCCTTCGACACATCCGTGTACAACGCCGAATATGACCGGCTGGAAGTGCCGGGGCTGAAAATCCGGCGGGGAATGGAATTCGGGCTTTTCCCGGACAACGTCCCTCAATTCCGGGAGGATCTGAAGCGGCGGCCCTTTGACTTCGTGCTTGGCTCCATTCATTTTGTGGAAAATCTGGACGTGTACTTTGAATCCTACTGGCGGGGAAAAACCGTTTTTCAGGCAGAGCGGCGGTTTTTGGAGCAGACTTTGGCCTGCGTCCAGGTTCACAACGACTTTGACGTGCTGGCGCATTTGACCTACATCAGCAAGCCCCCCTGCCACCCCGCTCCCCGTCCCCTGCCCTACGCCGAGCACCGGGAGATCATCGACGAAATTCTGCGCATTCTGGCGGAGAAGGGCAAGGGGCTGGAAATGAACACCAGCGGCTTTGACCGCTGCGGCGGATTCCTGCCCACGGAGGATTATTTCCGGCGCTTCAAGGAGCTGGGCGGCGAGATCGTCACGGTCGGCTCCGATGCCCACCGGTGCAACCGGGTGGGGCAGTATTCCCACACCGCCTGCGGTATTTTGCGTGACATCTTCGGGTACGTATGTACGTTTGAGGACCGGAAACCGGTTTTTCACAAAATGTAACCACATCAGGAGGGCCGGCGGCCCTCCTGATGTTTATCGAAGAAAATTGACCTCCGTCATCAGCTGCATCCCCACCACGATCCCATGGGAAAAAGCCAGCTGTTCCTGCTCCATACACAGGCCGCTGACTAACTCAAGCAGCATATCCGCGTCGGTCTCGGGAAGTGAATCCACAGCAGCATGTAAAGATGAAAACATACTGCGCAATTTTTCATTGTCGATGGAATTGTACATGACATAGATATCGTGAAGCATCTCCATCAGGGATTTCATGGTATCTGCATATTGGCAAACGGGATGGTAGTCCAGATAGTCCAGGACTTGATCGATGTGGATGGACATAAATTTACGCTCCTCTTCTTGTAGTAACGCAATTATAGCACCTGATAAGGTGTTTTTCAAGCACCTTATCAGGTGCTGTGGTATATTTAGCATATACTACAAAAAGGGGAGCCAATATGCGGGAATATGCACAACGGATTCGTAATCTGCGAATTGACCATGACAAGTCTCAAGCACAAATTGCCGTTATTCTAGGCACAACTAAGAACCAGGTCGGTAAATATGAGCGCGGTGAGCAGGAAATGCCGATCAAGCATCTTTTGACCCTATGCAACTATTATGAGGTAAGTGCCGACTATATTTTGGGACTGCCTGAAGGGCGGCCCTATGGTTTGAGCAAAACGAAGTAATTTTCTGCGGATGAATGGGGAACGTGCTACCGACAGAGGCTTTGCTAAGCGAATCCGTTACATAGAGAGATATTTTATTTTCGCCTTTGGCTGTGCAATAACATACCGCCTGCTGCAGCAATCTCCCCGTCACGGCTTACGCTGTGCCAGCCCCTTTACATAAGGGGGCCTTGGGTGCGCTGCAATTCGGTCACGCAAAACTAACACAATCAGCATGAAGAAAATAGGACAACACGGCTCCTAACCCGCTCCAGCTGGCGCCAGACCGCCGAAAGAAAAACTGCTCACCCGCTCAGAGCGACCGGCAGTTCACGCCGGGCCGCAAGCGCTGTTTTCCTGCGCCCAACACTATGGTGCAATATCACTTGTCCGCCCGGTATGGGCGGATGTTTTTTGTAGAAAAGCACATTTTCCGTTCAAGTCTGTTGACAATCTGTGAATTCGGAATTATACTATACTTCATCTTGCTGATATACATACGTTTTATTGGAGGAAATCGCACAATGGTCATAAAATGGGATGTCACCATTCCAAAGCTGTCCGGTGACAAACCCCGCCGGGCATATATCTGTCTGCCGGAATCCTACGAGGAGGATGAAAACAGGCGCTACCCCGTGATGTATATGTTTGACGGACATAATGTTTTTTTTGACGAGGATGCAACCTTCGGCAAATCCTGGGGTATGGCAAAGTATATGGAGGAAAGCCGGAAGGAGCTTATCATCGTTGGGGTCGAGTGCAACCACGAGGGAAACCGCCGGTTGGTTGAGTATTCTCCCCTGACCTACCAGAACTCCGAGCATGGCAAAATCAAGGGCAAGGGCGCTGTCCTGCTGAATTGGATGGTCAATACCCTGAAGCCCTATATTGACGAAAATTACCGCACCCTCCCCGACCGCCGGAACACCATCATCGCCGGCTCTTCCATGGGCGGCCTGATGGCCTTATACGCTGTGACGGTCTATAACCATGTGTTCCAGCGCGGCGCCTGCCTGTCCCCCAGCCTGTGGGTGGCCCCCGGCAAGGTGCTGGAAATGGTGGCCCGTGCCCATATCCGCCGGGATACCACCATTTATATGGACTACGGGGAACTGGAAATGTTCAACCACGCGGCCACTGCGGAATCCATGATCTCCACGGCTCACCTGCTGCTGACCAAGCGGGTAAATCTGGCCTTCCGCATCGTCCCCGGCGGCAACCACTCGGAAGAATCCTGGGAGCGGCAGATCCCCATCTTTATGGACTGCCTGGGGCTGTAAGGTTTTTACGGGCTTCCTTTCGCGTATTGCCTAACAAGTCATTTATTTTTATCTATAGGAGAGATAGAATGGAAATTCGCTACGAAAAGCATTGGAGCGGCTGGTTAAACCGCGAAATGGAGTTCAAGGTCTACGGCCACGGCGGCAAGCCTGTCCTGTTCATTCCCTGCCAGGCGGGACGCTTCTGGGACTTTGAATCCTTCCACATGGTGGACTACTGGGCAAAATGGATCGAGGCGGGCCAGTGCATGGTCTTCTCCATCGACACCATCGACAACGAGGCCTGGGCCGCCCAGGGCGCCGACAGCCGCTGGCGCATTGAAAATCACGAGCGGTGGTACAACTATGTGGTCAACGAGATGGTCCCCACCATCAAGCACCTGGCGGGCCTTGCCAACGGCTACGACCAGGGTATCCTGACCTTTGGCTGCTCCATGGGCGCCATGCACGCCGCCAACCTGTATTACCGCCGGCCCGACCTGTTTGACAGCTGCTTTGCCATCTCCGGCCTGTATGACAGCAAGCTGTTCTTCGGTGACTACTGCGACGAGCTGGTGTACAACAACTGCCCCTGCCTGTACCTGCAGAACATGCCCGACGGCCACTACTATAAGGACCTGTACAACAGCCAGAAGTCCCTGATCGTCTGCGGCCAGGGCGCCTGGGAGGAGCCGCTGCTGGAATCCACCCGGTGGCTGGACACCGTCTGCTGCCAGAAGGGCATTCACACCCGCTTCGAATACTGGGGCTTCGATGTCAACCATGACTGGCCCTGGTGGTACAAGATGGTGGATACCTACGTTCCCTGGCTTCTGGGTTAATTTCGTATTTTATAAAAAGGAGAGAAATCTCAATGAAAAATTTTGTATTCATTTCCCCGAATTTCCCCATGACCTACTGGAAGTTCTGCCGCGAGCTGAAAAACAACGGCATGCGCGTTCTGGGCATCGGCGACTGCCCCTACAATGAGCTGCTGCAGGAGCTGAAGGATTCCCTGCATGAATACTACAAGGTCTCCAGCCTGGAGAATTATGACGAGGTATTCAAGGCCGTGGCCTTCTTTACCTTCAAATACGGCAAGATCGACTGGCTGGAATCCAACAATGAATACTGGCTGATGCGGGATGCCGCCCTGCGTACCGAGTTCAATATCTGCACCGGTCCCAAAAATGAGGACATGGCCAAGATCAAGTTCAAGTCCGCCATGAAGGAATATTACGCCAAGGCCGGCCTGCCCACCGCCCGCTATCATCTGGTGGAGGGCTACGACGACGCTGTGGAATTTGCCAATATGGTGGGCTATCCCGTGGTGGTCAAGCCCGACAACGGCGTCGGCGCCAGCAATACCTACAAGCTGCGCAGCGACGAGGATGTCCGCTGGTTCATCGATACCAAGGACGACAACGTCTATATCATGGAGGAATTCGTCAACGGCTACGTCCAGACCTATGACGCCATCATCGACTCCAAGGGTCAGCCGCTGTTCGAATCCGGCAACATCACGCCCCTGTCCCTGATGGACATTGTCAACGATGCCGGCGATTCCGTGTACTATCTTGTGAAGGATCTGCCCGACAACATCCGGGACGCCGGTCTGCGCACGGTGGAGGCCTTCGGTGTCAAGAGCCGCTTCATCCATCTGGAATTCTTCATCCTGAACGACGACCAGGAGTGTCTGGGCAAGAAGGGCGACATTCTGGGTCTGGAGGTCAACATGCGTCCCGCCGGCGGCTACACCCCCGAGATGTACAACTACTCCCAGGAGACCGACGTCTATAAGATCTGGGCGGACATGGTGGCTTTCGACAGCAACACCAAGGGCACCGGCAACCACCACTACTGCGCCTTCTTCGGCCGCCGGGACGGCAAGCCCTACAAGCTGGACGACTATGAGGTCATGATGAAGTACGGTCCCAAGATGGTCATGTGGGGCCGCATCCCCGAAGCCCTGTCCGGCGCCATGGCAAACCAGATGTATGTGGCCAATTTCGACACGGAAGAAGAAATGATGGCGTATTACGAAGATCTGTCCGCTACCTACGACATTCAATAAAAACGCACAAGCGCAGGGCTTTCCGCCCTGCGCTTTTATCCTTCTTCCCGCATAGAGGAGCGTTCGGAGGAAAATCCCCTCCAGGTACCGTTTGGCAAGCTTTTCGATATTGGCCCGGAAAATATCTTCCAGCAGTATGCCCAGCGCCCAAGCTGTTTCCGCAGGACGCTGGGAAATATCAGAACCCTATCCGAGAAACTGGCGGATCAGGCACAGCACCGCCATATGGACCGGGTAGAACAGGTAGAATCCCCATTGAACAGCCTTACTGGAAGTCGCCTTTCGTCCGGAATAGAGGAAAATGGGGATCAGCGCAATCAGGGCAAACATTTCAAGGCGAATCCAGAACTGTCCGATTTGAATTCCGCTGCTCATCCCCTGTTCACAGATCAGCGCCATACCCACCAGTTGGAGCAGCCGCTTGTGGGGCATCTCCCGGGTAAGGCCAAACAGGGCAATCATCGCCACACCTGGTCCGCCATAATCTGTTTCCAGACATTCCGCCAGCAGCATAAAGGGCAGTATCACAACAATTTTCAGCAGCAGGTTTTTGCACTTTGCCGCAGCTTCCAGGGCAAAGAATCCCAACAGTAAGGTCAGCATTACGTTCTGGTAATCCAGGGTCCAACCACCAAAAAAAGCAAAATCAAAGGGTATCTCTGAAAGCACCGCCCCAATAGCCAGCCGCAGCGCATAGCGCTTTGGATTCCGCGTGTAGTGCACGCCCTCTGCCAACAGAAAGCAGTAAATGGGAAACGCGATCCGTCCGACAATCCGCAGAAGTTGATAAAACTGAAATGCCCGGATCAATTCCGGTCCCTGTTTGGGTATTATATTCCAGACAATGGCGGCGCCTACATGATCGATCAGCATGGTCACGCAGGCAATCAGCTTCAGGGTCTCCTGAGAAATGCCCCGCTTTTTCATAGCATCCCCTCCAGTTGCGGCGTTTTTGCGGTAAACCTTTGGGAATCCTTGGGAATCATACCGTCCCTTCTCCCTTCCACCCCTCATGGCGCAGAAGCCAGCGTTTTCGGTCAATGCCCCCCGCATAGCCGGTGAGGCTTCCATTGGCCCCAATGACGCGGTGGCAGGGAATGAGGATCGCAATGGGATTGCGTCCCACCGCGCCTCCAACCGCCTGGGCCGACATTTTGTCTTTTCCCAAAACAGCGGCCATTTCCCGGGCAATACCGCCGTAGGTGCGGGTCTCCCCCTTGGCAATCGTCAGAAGAATATCCCAAACCTTTCGCTGAAAGTCCGTTCCTTCCGGGGCAAGGGGAAATGCAATTGGCGGGTCCTCTCCCAGAAAATACCGGTCCAGCCAGGCCTCCGCCTTTGCCAGCACGGGCAGTTCCCCACCAGGCAGCGCCCCGCCGGGTATAATGCCCTCTATCTGCAGTCCGGTGAGGGCCTCACCGTCGCTCAAAAGCAGCAGCCGTCCAATGGGAGAATCATATTCCGAAAAATAAACCACAATACCCCTCCTTTTGGTGTTTTTATCCATTATACCTTCCGTTTCCCGGAAAGTCTATAGCAAAAACGCATCTTGATTCCCTCAACGGTTTTCGCTATAATGGGGTAACATTCGGAATAAGGAGCATAAGACACTCATGAGACAGGAAATTTTCGGAAAGCAGTTCGACGCGGAGCGCGCTTTGTACCATCTGCAAAGCGCCGATGTGACCGACTGCGTATTTGCCGGTCCCGCCGACGGTGAGTCCGTGCTGAAGGAAGCCCGGGATATAAACCTGGAAAATTGCCGTTTCTCCCTGCGCTATCCGCTATGGCATGTAACGGGCTTTCACCTGCGTGATTCCAAAATGGACGAGTTGACCCGCGCCGCCATCTGGTACGCCCGGGATGGCGTCATCACCGACAGTGCCCTCAATGGCATCAAAGCCGTGCGGGAATGCGGGAACATCAAGATTTCCGACTGCACCATCCAATCCGAGGAATTCGGCTGGAAGAGCAAGGACATCACCGTGACAGACAGCACCCTAATCTCCCAATACCTGTTTCTGGACAGCCGGGATGTAAAACTGGACCGGGTACGGATGCAGGGCAAATATTCCTTCCAATATATGGAGAATCTGGAGATCCGCGACTCCATTTTGGACACCAAGGACGCCTTCTGGCACAGCAAAAACGTCACCGTCTATGACAGCGTGGTCAAGGGCGAGTATTTGGGCTGGTTCTCCGAGGGGCTGACTCTGGTGAACTGCCGGATCAGCGGGACCCAGCCCCTTTGCTACTGCCGCAATTTGAAACTGGTCAACTGCACCATGGAGGGAACGGACCTTGCCTTTGAATACTCCGATGTGGAGGCCACCATTCAGGGGCATGTGGATTCCATCAAAAACCCCCGTTCCGGGGAGATTGTGGTGGATTCCGTAGGCGAAGTGATTATGGGCGATGCCGTCATGGAATGCACAGGCAAGGTGACCCTGCGGTAACATACATGGCAGCGCAAAATTTCCCCCGGGGCGAAATGGCCTCGGGGGAATTTTATTACAGGTAATCCTTATTCTCATTTTCCCAGGACTCCCGGCTGTTTTGCTGGGGCGGGATATAGGCGGTCTCCTGCCTGGGCGGCATCCCCAGGTCCTTGTTCCGGTTGAAGAACAGGAAGAAGGGTTCCGTAACGCCGATCAGGATGCTGAGGACCAAATACAGCACGCAGTTGTCCGGGTCCAGGGACTTGTAAACATCATACAGCGCCATATAACGGATGATGGCGTAGGCGATCGCCACACCGCACAGGGGCAGGCACAGGCCCAGTATCCCCACCACGGGTCCCATGACCATCTCCATCAGCTCGGTTTCGCGGAGTCTGCCAGCTGTGCCGGTAAAGACCTGGAACAGAAGGCCAACCGCCAGAACGGTAATCATCACGCTGAGCACCAGGGTAATGATGCTCAAAATCAGAAGGGACTTGCGCTTGGACTTATTTTCCCCCTTGACCACATAATGGTACTGGTCGGAAAGCGATCCCAATATCCAGCAGTTGACCACCGGGATCCAGGCGAGCCAGGGCCTGTTCAGCCCACGGCGCCGGGCAATGGTGTAAAGCCCCAGGGATGTCAGCACATAAGCGGCAATGCCGAACAGCATGGACGGAATCCCGGTAAGCAGGCCGGACAGGACGCCCATAAGCAGTTCATCTTCATACAGGTAGTAAGCCATACTCAATACCTCCCTTTCTCTCATTACGACTAGTTTACCACAGTCCGTACAAGAACGCAAGTTTTTTAAGCGGCGCCCATAAAATATTGCCGCACCCGGCGGAGCTGTGCTCCGCCGGGTGTTGCTTTGACAGGTATACCGCTTATTTCATCAGCTTGCAGACCAGCTCCGTGTAAGCATAGGGGTCATCTAAGGGCAGTTCCGCCATCAGCTGGGCCTGGCAGCACAGCAGCTGGGCATAGTCTTTGGCCTTGACGGGGTCCTCGGTCATGGCACGCTGCAGGGCCTGAACGGCTTCATGTTCCGCATTCAGCTCCAGGATACGGCCCACCGGGAAGGCAAACTCAGGATTCACCCGCTTCATGTATTTCTCCATCTCGAAGCTCATGCCCGCATCCGGGGTCATGCAGACAGGATGGGCGCCCAGATTGGTGGACAGCTTGACTTCCTTCACCTGGTCACCCAGGGATTCCTTTACGAAGGTCAGGAAGCCCTTCATCTGCTCCGCCTTTTCCTCCGCTTCCTTCTTTTCCTCCTCGGTCTGCAGTCCCAAATCCTCAGAGGAGACATTGCAGAAGGACTTCTCCATATAGGTCATCAGGGTCTGGGGGATAAACTCGTCCACATCCTCGGTAAACAGCAGCACATCGTAGCCCTTTTTGCTCAGAGTCTCCACCTGGGGCAGCTTGTCCAGGCGGTCCTTGTTTTCGCCGGGAGCGAAATAAATCTTCTCCTGGCCCTCGGGCATGGCCTCCACATACTGCTTCAGGCTGACCAGCTTGCCCTCCTTATGGCTGTAGAACAGCAGCAGATCCTGGCAGGCTTCCTTGTGGGCGCCGTAATCGGAGACGGTGCCATATTTCAGCTGGCGGCCGAAGGCGGCATAGAATTCCTCGTACTTCTCCCGGTCGTTTTCCAGCATGGATTTCAGCTCAGACTTGATCTTCTTTTCAATATTCCGGGCGATGATGGTCAGCTGGCGGTTGTGCTGCAGCATCTCCCGGCTGATGTTCAGGGAAAGGTCCTGGCTGTCCACGATGCCCCGGACAAAGCGGAAATGCTCCGGCAGCAGGTCCTCACAATTTTCCATAATCATGACGCCGCTGCTGTAAAGCTGCAAGCCCCGCTTAAAGTCCTTGGTATAGAAATCATAGGGCGCCTTGCCGGGGATATACAGCAGCGCCTTGAAGGATACGCTGCCCTCGGCGCTGCTGTGGATGGTGCGCAGGGGCTTTGTGTAGTCAAAGAACTTGTCCCGGTAGAAGGTTTCGTACTCCTCGTCGGTGACATCCTTCTTGGCCCGCTGCCAGATGGGCACCATGGAGTTCAGCGTCTCCATCTCGGTGTAGGATTCGTATTTCGGCTCCTTGTATTCTTTCTCCTCTCCTTCGGCGGCTTCCTCCTCCGGCTCCTCCACAGGGCGGGACTTGGTGACCTCCATGCGGATGGGGTAGCGAATATAATCGGAATACTTGCGGATCAGATTGCGGATCTCATATTCCTCCAGGAACTCGGAATATTTTTCGTCCTCGGTGTCGGCCTTCATGGTCATGATGATGTCGGTGCCGGGGGCATCCTTCTGCGTCTCCTCGATGGTGTAGCCGTCCGCGCCGTCGGAGACCCACTTCCATGCCTTTTCCCCGCCATACTTCTTGGAGATGACGGTGATGGAGGAGGCTACCATAAAGGCGGAGTAGAAGCCCACGCCGAACTGGCCGATGATATCGATGTCCTCATTCTTCTCCATGGCCTGCTTGAAGCCCAGGGAGCCGGACTTGGCGATGGTACCCAGGTTTTCCTCCATCTCCTCCTTCGACATGCCGATGCCGTTATCGGAAACCGTCAGGGTGCGGCCTGCTTCATCCCGGGTGATGGTGATGGCGAACTGGTCCCGGTTGATGCCCACCTTGTCATCGGTCAAAGCCGTGTAGGCCAGCTTGTCGATGGCGTCGGAGGCGTTGGAGATGATCTCCCGAAGGAAGATCTCCCGGTGGGTGTAAATGGAGTTGATCATCAGGTCCAGAAGACGCTGAGATTCTGCTTTGAATTGCTGCTTTTCCATAATTTCTTCACGTCCTTATTCGAATGAGATTTAGCACTCTAATTAACCGAGTGCTAATATTATAGCGCGGATTCGCAAAAAAACAAGTGCTTTCAAAAAAAGTTCTTCATTTATTCATAAATCCCTGCCGCCCCGGCCCACAAGGCGGTGAATGGTGTTTCGCCACAGCAGAAAAATTCCATTGCAGCATTGATTATTTTAGAATTTATGGTATTATTATCATGTAAAAGTATGTGCCATATGATCTATGGCGTTTTCTTTCGTTACGGAAATTCATGGAAATATAAGGAGTATGAAATGATCACAGTCAGCAATTTAGGTATGCAATTCGGCGGGCAATGGCTGTTCCAGCATGTTGACCTGCAATTCCTGCCCGGCAACTGCTACGGCATCATCGGTGCCAACGGTGCGGGCAAATCCACTTTCCTGCGCATCCTGACGGGAGACCTGGACTCCACCACCGGCTCCATCACCATCGACCCCGGCAAGCGGGTTTCCGTTCTGAAGCAGAATCAGAACGCCTACGACGATTACACCGTCCTGGACACCGTCATCATGGGCAACCAGCACCTGTATGACGTCATGAAGGAAAAGGACGCCATTTACGAAAAGCCCGATTTTTCCGACGAGGACGGCCTGCGGGCCGCCGATCTGGAGGCGGAATTTGCCGAACTGGGCGGCTGGGAAGCCGAATCCGACGCCTCCCGCCTGCTGCAGGGGCTGGGGATCGGCACCGAACTGCACTACGATCTCATGAGCGCCACCGATCCCCGCCTAAAGGTGAAGGTGCTGCTGGCCCAGGCCCTGTTCGGCAACCCCGACATCGTCATGCTGGACGAGCCTACCAACAACTTGGACATCGAAGCCATCAACTGGCTGGAGGATTTCCTGCTGGACTTTCCCGGCATGGTCATTGCCGTTTCCCATGACCGCCACTTCCTGAACACCGTCTGCACCCACACCGTGGACATCGACTACGGCAAGATCAAGATGTATGTGGGCAACTACGACTTCTGGTACGAGTCCTCCCAGATGGTCCAGGCCATGATCCGCAACAAGAACAAGCGCAACCAGGAGAAAATCGAAGAACTGCAGCTGTTCATCCAGCGTTTCTCCGCCAACAAGGCCAAGGCCAAGCAGGCCACCGCCCGCCGCAAGCTTCTGGACAAGCTGACTGTAGAGGAAATGCCCTGCTCCACCCGCCGCTATCCCTTCGTGGGCTTCCAGCCGGAACGGGAGCTGGGAAAGGATGTGCTCACCGTCAAGGATGTGTCCGTCACCGTGGACGGCGTGAAGCTGCTGGATAAGGTTTATTTCTCCGTGAACCGCACCGACAAGATCGCCTTTGTGGGCGAAAACGAGCTGGCCCAGACCGCCCTGTTCCAGATTCTCATGGGAGAATTGGAGCCGGACGAAGGCAGCGTCAAATGGGGCGTCTCCACCTCCCGCAGCTATCTGCCCAAGGATAACACTTCTTATTTTGCGGGCAACAAGTCTGAACTGGTGGACTGGCTGCGCCAATACTCCGCCAAGAAGGACGATGTATACCTCCGGGGCTTCCTGGGGCGCATGCTTTTTTCCGGTGAGGATGTGTTCAAGCCCGTGGATGTGCTCTCCGGCGGCGAGAAGGTGCGCTGCATGCTGAGCAAAATGATGCTGTCCGGCGCCAACGTGGTGCTTCTGGACCAGCCCACCAACCATCTGGACATGGAATCCATCCAGGCTGTCAACAAGGGCCTGGAAGCTTTCCCTGGCGTCGTTCTGCTTGCTTCCCACGACCACGAAATGCTGACCTCCGTCTGTAACCGGGTCATCGCCTTCCAGCCCGACGGCACCATCATTGACAAGTACGGCACCTACGACGATTACCTCGCCTGGATGGCGGAAAACAAGGCGAAATAAATCATAAGAAAAGCGCTGTCATCCTGAGCGAGCGAAGCGAGTCGAAGGATCTTCCCGTGATATCCTTTCCAAGGCAGAAGGGCATTTGTGCAATGTATTATGTTTATATTTTGTCAAAATTGGGATGACACCGTCCTTTATATCGGCGTAACCGGAAATCTTTCCCGCCGCTTGTATGAGCATCGAAATGGTCTGGCTGATGGCTTTACGAAAAAATACAACGTTCACAAGCTAGTATATTATGAGTACACGAACGATGTTTACAGTGCCATTTCCAGGGAAAAACAGCTCAAAAAGTTGCGAAGGGAGAAAAAGGCCGCGTTAATCAATCAAATGAATCCTAGCTGGAAGGACTTATCCTCTGATTGGAATTAGGCAAACGCAGCGAGTCGGCATCCGGGCTTTCTTTCATGGACTCTTTCGAGGACAGACATAGAAGATCCTTCGACTCCGCTTCGCTCCGCTCAGGATGACACGCACTTCCAAACCGTGAAAGGGAATACAATATGGAAAAAATCTTAGATATCATCACCGAAAAAATGCGGAAGGCTTTTGCCGATGCGGGCTATGATGCGTCCTTCGGCCGGGTGACGGTTTCCAACCGGCCCGACCTGTGCGAATACCAGTGCAACGGCGCGCTGTCCGCCGCCAAGCAATACAAATGCGCCCCCATTCAAATCGCCAATTCCGTTGTGGCCCAGCTGGACGCCAACGACTACAGCATGGTCGAAGCCGTCATGCCCGGCTTTATCAACCTGAAGCTCAGCGACGCTTTCCTGCGGGATTACCTGGAGCAGATGCGCACCGGCAAAGACTTCGGCGTAGAAAAAACCGGCGCCGGAAAGACCATCGTGGTGGACTACGGCGGTGCCAACGTGGCGAAACCCCTGCACATTGGCCACCTGCGTCCCGCCATCATCGGCGAGGCCCTGAAACGCCTGTACGCGTTTTTGGGCTACAACGCCATCGGCGATGTGCACCTGGGAGACTGGGGCCTGCAAATGGGCCTGATCATTGCGGAGCTGCAATGCCGCCAGCCCGGCCTGCCCTACTTTGACCCGGATTATACCGGAGAATATCCCTCCGAGCCGCCGTTCACCCTTTTGGAATTGGAGGAAATCTACCCCACCGCTTCCGCCAAGAAAAAGGAGGATGAAGCGTTCGCCCAGCGGGCACATGCTGCCACCTATGAGCTGCAGCGCGGACGCCGGGGCTACCGGGCCATTTGGCAGCATATCACGAACATTTCCCTGACTGATCTGCGCCGGATCTACGACAATCTGGATGTCCACTTCGAAAAATGGCTGGGAGAAAGCGACGCCGATCCCTACATCCCCGCCATGATCGCCGACTTGAAAGAACGGGGCTTCGCCGTGGAAAGCGAAGGCGCCCTGGTGTTCCCTGTGGCGGAGGAAACCGACAAGAAGGAGGTTCCCCCCTGCATCCTGGTAAAGTCCGACGGTGCCGCCATTTACGCCACCACCGACCTTGCCACCATGGTCCAGCGTATGCAGGACTTCGCGCCGGACAAAATGCTCTACATTACCGACAAGCGGCAGGCGCTGCATTTTGAGCAGATTTTCCGGGCCGCCCGCAAGAGCGGCATCGTCAAGCCGGAAACAGAGCTGGAGCATCTGGGCCACGGCACCATGAACGGCAAGGACGGTAAGCCCTTCAAAACCCGTGACGGCGGCGTTCTGCGCCTGGAGCAGCTGCTTAACGATATGACGGATTTTGTCCGGGCCAAGGTCATTGAGAACCAGATCGTGGACGAGGACCAGGTGGAGGAAACCACCGCGAAAATCGCCCTGGCGGCTCTGAAATACGGCGATCTCAGCAACCAGCCCACCAAGGACTATAACTTTGATTTGGAGCGCTTTGCGGCCTTTGAGGGCAACACCGGTCCCTACATTCTGTACACCATCGTCCGCATCAAGTCCATTCTGGCAAAATACGGTGCTTGGGAGCATTTGCCCATCCAGGTTCCCGCCAATTCCTACGCCAAGGACCTGATGCTGGCCATCACCAAGCTCGGCCCCACCCTGGAAAATGCCCTTAAGTCCTCCGCCCCCAACCTGATCTGCGCTTACATTTACGAACTGGCGGGCTGCGTCAACAAATTCTACCATGAGACTCCCGTTCTCAAGGAGAAGGACGAAACCGTCAAAGCAGGCCACATCGCCCTGCTGGGCCTTGCCAGGAACGTGCTGGAAACCAGCATCCATATTCTGGGCTTCTCCGCACCGGAAAAGATGTAGCTTGCTTATCAGCTTAACGCGGCCGAGTTATAGAGCACCAAAACCTGCGATTCCATAGTGTTCAAATTCAATACGCACAGAGATATCACAAAACCAGCACCTGCATTTTAGGCAGAATGCTGGTTTTCCAATTTATAATGTGAGCCAGATGTCCTTCAACACCCTCCGCCACCGATTCCCTAATAGACTGCCTGCGATAAAATGATGAAATCCATTTTTATTGGCAGGCAATTTCTGCGGCATTTGATATCCGTCGACACCATCATGCAAACAGAGCCTTCTAATACTGTTTCTTTATAAAAATGATTCCTTTTTATAAAGAAGGCACCGCCTGACGGCGTTGCCGTTTTCGTGATTTTCGAGATAGAAAATCACGAAAACGCGTCTTATAATGATCTTCCTATTAAAAAGTTCCATTCTGGCAAATGAAACTTTTTAATGGAATATCAGTATAATTTCAACACACATTTTATTTCCTTCCAAGCCACAGTCCACGAAGACTGATTCCAGCAAGGCCCGGCTCCTGAGATGCTTTCATCTGGTACGCCAGAAAGCGCTCATATTCCGCTTCCGTCATAGCATCGATTCGTTCGCTGGAGAGAAACGCCAGATGGTCTACCCCAATGTTATACATACAAGCCAGTTGCTGCTCTGTGCACATGTTATCCACCTCATCTGGCGTTGTGCGGAAAAAGATATCCTCATGGTTTCCGCTTTCATATTCCCTGTACAAAAGTTCCATGGATTTCAGATTGTTGATCAAGCCATTGTAGAAGCTGCCCCATTTATTTAGGTAGGCAAAAACGAGCAGGCCGCCCTTTTTGCAGACTCTTTTGCATTCCTGAATTGTTTTCCGCCTCTGTTCTTCATCAAACAGGTGATACAGAGCGCCCATGCACAGAACCACATCAAAAGATTCGGCTTCAAATACACGCATATCACGGGCATCAAGCTGATAAATCTCCTGCAGCACAGGGTTTTCTCCTTGCAGCTGCCGTATTTTATCGACATTTCTGTCAGATAGATCGCTTGCGGTGACCCGATGCCGCTTTGCCAGTTCGAAAGCATAGATACCAGTTCCGGCACAGCAGTCAAGGATCCTGCTGTTCTCCGGTATAACCGCATTCAAGTATTCCATAGTCACGAGATATTCGATTTGTGCGCTTTTGCTCTTTGTCAGCCGCCTGTGTTCCTCACTGGTATTGTAATATGCAATAATGGAATCCGCCTTTTCCCATTCGGAGGCTTCATACTCAATGACATTGCCGCCCCGCTTCGCCAATTTGATAACAATCGGGTTGAAATAGCAAATGGGCTGGCCGGCATTTTTTGCTTCCACCGGTGTGCAGCCATGGTATTGCTTGAATGCCTTGCTGAAGCTCTCCGCCGTCTGGTATCCGTAATTCAGCGCAATATCCAGCACCTTCCCATCGCCGTTTTTCAAATCCAGCGCGGCCCTGGTCAGGCGCCGGTTGCGAATATACTCGCTGATTGTCAGGCCGGTAATCATTTTGAAGGCCCTTTGCAAATCAGCTTCGGAAACAGCTGCCAATGCCGCAATTGCATGATAGGACAGTTCTTCCGTCAGGTTTTCTTCGATATACGCAATTACTTTTTGAATTTTGATCGGTTCCATACTGTTCCTCTCCCTGATCCGGTATTTTTATGGACTTTATCCTATCACATTTCTGGCCTTCTGTCCTGTTATTTTACGTCAAATTTATTCCATGAACAAAACCAAACCGCACCGGGGAACAGGTCTCTATAGACCTTGTTTCCCGGCGCGGCTTTCTGTTATTTTACGATTTCATAGATGTCTTTTCCCGTTTTCTCCTCGAAGTAGCGTTTCAGCTCCATATTGGCATCCCACTTTTCCCGGGGATAGCTGCCATAGCGGCGTTTTACATCCGCCATCCGTTCCTCCATGTCCATGACGCCCTCCGCCCCGGCCAGGCAGTCGCAAAGCTGGATCAGGCGGTCATAGTCGTCAAATTCCAGGCCGTGAAGCAGCTGCTGCAGCTCCTGCTGCTGGGCCTCGGAAATGTCAAAATTTCCAATATATACGCGCAAATCCGGCCTGCTGAACGAATGGGTCAGGCAAATGCGCGCGGCAGTTCCATAGCCCAGTTCCAGCATGTAGTGATAGCCGTCGTAGACATGTCCCAGGTGCTTGACCCCGAATTTTCGGCCGATATCGTGAAGCAGCCCCAAAATGTAGGCCTTTTCCGCATCCATTCCGGCCGCGGCGGCGATTCTTTCCGCGCACTTCGCCGCCACACGGCTATGACCGCCCCAGGCTCCGGGATTGCAGGCTTCCGCTTCTGCCACCAGCCGTTCCGCCCCGGCTCTGTCCGGATATCCCTCCATTGGATATACCTCCTTGACTTTATAATCACATAATAACACGGTTTCCAAGAAAACACAATGCTGGTGAATATCATTTACAAAGCCGCCTCAGAACGAGGCAGCTCCAGAGTATCGAAAAAGTAAGTTGAAACGTAGAAGTTTCCCAATTTGCACTGCCCCAAAGCCTCCCTTGTGCAAAGGGAGGTGGGCCGCCATAAGGCGGCTCGGAGGGATTGTGCGGCAACGCCTTGCGGTTTTGCCTAACTTCCGGCGAATTCTTACACCCCTGCCGCAACAATCCCTCAGTCAAAAATCAAAGATTTTTGACAGCTCCCTTTGCACAAGGGAGCCTTGGGCGCTATAAGCGCCAGAGGGTTTATCGACAGTCTGAAAGCCGCCTCAGAACGAGGCGGCTCTATTCTATAAACCGTACGATTTCGTTGGGGGTGCAATCCAGAATGGTGCAAAGCTTTTCCACCGTAAGAAGGGTAATGTTACCACCCTTTTTCAAGGTATCCAATGTTTTGTTATCCACACCGGATTTCAGCAAACTGTGTTCAAAAAGAGGTGATATACATGCCAAAAAGGGAAATCGATTTGATCCTTCAACAAATTGCAAAACAGCACCACACAACAGCCGTACCCGCATAGGGGCGGCCCCTGCGGCCATCCCTGGACCATATGCGCAGCTCGCAGGAGCCTTCCCGCTTTTTCTGAATTATTTCATCGCTTCCAAAGCAAGCGCATTTTGGGTCTTGTACAGCTCGGCGTAGATACCGCCCTTTTCCAGCAGCTCCGCATGGGTGCCGCATTCGGTGATAATGCCGTCGGCCACGGACACAATGCGGTTGGCGCTGCGGATGGTGCTCAGCCGGTGGGCAATGATCAGGGTGGTGCGGCCTACCGCCAGATTGTCGAAGGCCCGCTGAATCTTGGCCTCCGTCACAGAGTCCAGAGCGGAGGTTGCCTCGTCCAGGATCAGGATGGGCGGGTTTTTCAGGAAGATGCGGGCAATGGCCACCCGCTGCTTCTGTCCGCCGGAAAGAAGCGTGCCGCGCTCGCCCACATAGGTCTGGAAGCCCTCTGGCATGGCCTGGATGTCGTCATAGATCTCCGCCTTTTTGGCCGCCTCCACCACCTCTTCCATGGTCGCGTCAGGCTTGCCATAGCGGATGTTTTCGAAAATGGTATCAGCAAACAGGAACACATCCTGCTGGACAATGCCGACGTTCTCATGGATACTGCGCTGGGTCAAATCCCGGATATCCATACCGTCAATGGAAATCGCGCCGGAGGATACATCGTAGAACCGGGGAATCAGCTGGCACAGGGTGGACTTGCCGCCGCCGGAGGGGCCGACGATGGCCAACGTCTCACCGGGATTGACATGCAGGCTCACATCGTGGAGCACCGCCAAATCACCGTCATAGGCAAAGGAGACCTTGTCCACCTCGATCTCGCCCCGGGCGTTCTTCAGTTCCTTCGCATCGGGCTTGTCCTGAATGGTAGGCTCCGTGCGCATAACATCCACAAACCGGTTCAGCCCCGCGAAGCCATTGGCAAACATCTCGGAGAAGTTGCTGAGCTTGCGCATGGGGTTGACAAAGGAGGCAATGTACAGGTTAAAGGTGATCAAATCCCGGTAATCCATTTCGCCACGCATCACGTAGTAGCCGCCAAGGCCCACAACGACCACGTTCAGGCTGCACAGGAAAAACTCCACAGAGCTGCCAAACATACCCATGGCCTTGTGGAATTCCCGTTTGGAGGTCTTGTAAATCTCATTGGCTGCGTTGAAGCGCCTGCTTTCCACCGCCTCATTGGCAAACGCCTTGGTGGTGCGGATGCCGGACAGGCTGCTTTCGATCTCCTGATTGATGTGTCCCGTTTTCTCCTTGGTCGCGGCAGAAACCCGGCTCATGCGGCTGCGCATGGCCATGACCACTGCCAGAAACACCGGGATCATCAGCGCCACCACCACCGCCAGCTGCCAGCGGATAGACCCCATAACAAACAGGGCGCCGCAGATGGTCAGCACGGAGGTCAGCAGATCCTCCGGGCCGTGGTGAGCCAGCTCCGTCAGTTCAAACAGGTCGGAGGTCAGCCGGGCCATCAGCTTTCCGGTGCGGTTTTGATCGTAAAAATCGAAGCTCAGCTCCTGCATATGCTGGAACAGGTCCTTCCGAATGTCCGCCTCCACCCGGATGCCGAAAGTATGCCCATAATAGGCCACAATGAAATTCAGGAACGAACGCAGCACATAGCTTACCACCACCACCGCCATAATGGTGAAGAACGTCCGGTACAGCTGGTTGGGAAGCAGGTCATACAGGGCGCTGCGGGTCACCAGCGGGAACGCCAAATCGATCACGGCAATGCCCACGGCGCAGAGCACATCCACCGCAAAAAGCTTTCTGTGGTTCTTGAAATAACTCAAAAAAATCATCAGCGGCCGCTTGCGCTGATATTCTTTGGTCGTCATAATATTCCCCCATTCTTTTTCCGCTTCATTATACAGAAAGAATCCAAATTTTTCAACCTCCCCGGGGGGATTTCTTTTGGAGATCCGCAATTGTTATGGTATACTGATACTGATTCTTCATAAAACCTAACGGTTTTATGAAGAAGGAACCGCCTGACGGCGCTTCCGGTTTGTGGCGAATCGCCACAAACGTTGTCCCATACAGTTCTTAACGCACCTGCGGTGCGATAAAAAGGGTTTCAACCTTTTTCATAAGAACTTGTATGACAGTGAGAAAACTGTAATCAAACAAGGCATCCCCAAGGAGGCATCCACCATGGAGCTACTATACTCTGACAAAAATATCGCCGTCTGCGTCAAGCCGGTTGGACTGGATTCCGAAGGCCAGGTCCCCGGTGCGCTGAAGGAAATCCTCGGCGGAGAAATCTTCCCCATCCACCGTCTGGACAAAAACGTAGGCGGCGTCATGGTCTACGCCCGTACCAGGCAGGCGGCCGCCGCCCTGTCCAAAGCCGTGCAGGAGGGCAGCATGGTGAAAGAATATATCGCCCAGGTCCACGGCACGCCCCCGGAATACGGGGACTGGGAGGACCTTCTGTGGAAGGACAGCCGGAAAAACAAGGTCTACCGGGTCCAAAGAATGCGCGGCGGCGTGAAGAAAGCCCGTCTGGAGTTTTGGCGCCTGTCCGCCGGGGAAACCAGCCTGGTTCGGGTCCGCCTCCACACCGGGCGGAGCCATCAGATCCGGGTGCAGTTTTCCAGCCGGGGATTTCCCCTGGTGGGCGACCACAAATACGGGGCAAGGGATTCCTCCCCCGCCCCGATGCTGTTTTCCAGCCGGATCAGCTTCCCCTACCAGGGGGAAACCAAGGTATTTGAGCAGCTGCCCTCCTGGGTTTAGGACGGCACATATTTTGTCTTCCATTTGCCCGAAAGCATTCTGGGCACAAAAAAGCCGATACGGCATACCCAGTCAACAATCATGGCGATCCAAACGCCTGTGGCCCCCCAGCCCAGGTGGACGCACAAAATCCAGGAGCCGATGATCCGGAAGGCAATCATAGAGCCGACACCCACCCACATGGTAAAGCGCACATCGTTGGCCGCCCGCAGGGCATTGGGCAGTACAAAGGACACAGGCCACATCAAAATGGCAAAGGAGCTATGCATCAGCACCAGCGTCCGGGCCAGGTGAACGGTTTCCGGTGACAGGGAGCTGTAGCATCCAATCAGCTGGTTCACAAACAGGATGATCAGTAAATTGCAGACGCCCATCAAAAGATAGGTCCAGCCCATCAGCTTTTTGACGTAGTATTTTACCTGCTCCGGGTCCCCCGCCCCCACGCACTGGCCCACCACAGTGACCATGGCAAGGCCCATGGCCTGGCCCATGATGATCCCCATGCTGTCCAGGGTGTTGGCCACCGCATTGGCGGAGGTCTGGGTCGTGCCGAACAGGGCGATCATACTGACCACCACCAGCCGTCCCAGCTGGAAGAAGCTATTCTCACAGGCGGAGGGTACACCGATGTGGAGAATATTTCCCATCATCTTCCGTTCTATTCTGCAAAGTCCCTGCTTTTCCAGGTACAGTTCCTGCTTCGGGTCGGCCGCCAGGGCCAGAATCACCACCGCTGCCACGGCCCGGGAAACCAGAGTAGGCACGGCAACACCTGCCACACCCATTTTCAGGACAAAAATACAGATGGCGTTGCCTGCCACATTGATGAGGTTCATCAGCACGCTGACCTTCATGGACACCTTGCTGTTGCCGGTGCTGCGGAAAATCGCCGCGCCTGCGTTGTACAGGGCGATGAACGGAAAGGACAGCGCGGTAATGCGCAGGTATACCAGTCCCGCCGCCATAACGTCGGCATCAATGGAGCCGAAGAACAGCCGCATCAGGCCCCTGGCAAATACCAAGCACAGCACCATAGCCAAAAAGCCCAGTCCTGCCGCCATCAGCACCAGCTGCCCGGCGCTTTGGCGGGCTTTTTCCGGCTGCTGGGCGCCTAAGTACTGGCTGGTGACCACGGCGCCGCCGGTGGCCAGGGCGGCAAACAGGGTCAGCACCACGGCATTGATCATGTCCACCAGGGACACGCCGGAAATGGCCGCCTCCCCTACGGAGGAAACCATGACACCGTCGCACATGCCAACCAAAATCGTCAATCCCTGTTCAATGACCAAAGGGATGATCAGCCTGACAAGCTTCTGATTGGAAAACAGTCTTTGTTGCTCCATTTCTCTACCTCTTTCCTCTTCTGCCGTGCTTTCCTTCTGCAAAATGGCTGTCTTTTCTTTTAGTATAGCACCGAAGCAGACAAGTTTCAACGATAAAATCTGTCACAAAAACCTTTCCTGTCCGTTTATAAAGTGAGGGGGTGGTAGCCTATGGATGCGGACCTGTTGGAAACGCTGTACCGCAAATATTACAGCGCGGCCTGTGCTTACTGCACCGCCCTGTGCGGCGATGTCCACCTTGCCCAAGACATTGCATCCGACGCCTTCGTAAAGGCATACCTGAGCCTGCCGGATGAAGTTCCTTCCTTTCGCTATTGGCTTTTGCGGGTATGCAAAAATCTATGGATCGACTATCTTCGCGCTCACAAGTCAGAAGCCCCGGAGGCGCCTTTGCAATTTCTGACGGACGGTGCCACCCCAGAGACCTGGTACATACAGAACGAACGAAACCGCTGCCTGGCAAATGCCATCGCCGCACTCTCCCCTATTGACCGGGAACTGGTGACGCTGCACTACTTTTCGGGCGTGCCGCTGCAGGAAGCGGCGAAGCTGCTGGGCAAAAGCTATCCCGCCGTGCGCCAGCGCATGGTGCGGCTGCGGCAAACATTAAAGCAGAAAATGGAGGAACAGGGATATGGACTTTAAAACCGCCATGGAGCATTATCAAAGCGGCGCCGCTTCCCCGGAAGAACGCCGTCTCGTGGAAGAAGAGCTGGAAAAGAGCCAATTGATTGCGCAGTACCTGGATTCCCAATGGGAAAGCGCTGCCGTTCCGGAAGCCCCTCCCACTGAATTGAAGCAGATTCGAAAAACGCTGCGCAACCGCAACATTCTTATCGTGCTGACCAGTCTGATTCTTGCGGCGGCGCTGTGCTTCGGCATCCTGCAATTTGCCATTCCCGCCTGGGAATCCCAATATTGGGACCCCAACGCCCGGACACGGAACCATCACGTTTCCGACCTGACGCTGACACTTTCCGCCTATGCGGAGCTGTTCAGCCCCGCCCAAAGCATTCTGAATGTAAATGCCACCCACACGGGTTTCGCATCCTATTCCCTCTCCATCCAGCAGCTGCGCGTGCGGGGATACCATAGCGATACAAGCTATTTAAGCGCCAATCTTTCCAAGGGAAAGCTATCCTTCTGTGACGGTTTCTGGGAATACGTTCCCGCCAATATTTTCGTCCGGGCCTGCTGGCCGGAATACGACATGGGGGAAGCATTTGACCGGCAAACCCGGGAGCGTCTGTCCTCCCTTCCGGATTATATTTGGGTCACTGCGGCGGTATCCTTCGAAAGGGATCTAAGTATGGAGGAATTGACCGCCTTACAGGCGTCCTTCGCCGAAGGGGCCATTCAATGGGCGGGCATCCGCATCTGCGGAATGGCGGAACAAATGTATCCGCTTTGCGGCATGAAACCCTATGCCTCCGGTGTCATCCTGGATTTTATGAATGAAACCTATCCTGATTTTGATATCAAGCTGGAAGAACCCGGTGCCAGTCAATTGGAATCCCATTTTCAGTCCCTGCTGCAATTTTCCCTGGACCAGCAGCAGGCGGGTACGGGCCTTGATACCGTCAATACAATGGCAGATTCCTACTATACACGCGCTCTGAAATATGTGGAAGAAAACGGTGTTTACAGCTATGGCTGCTACATTTCCGGTCCTGCCAGCCTGTTTCTGGAGCTGATGGACAACGGCATAGCCTCCCAGGTCTGGATCGAAGATGCCTGGATCTATGCGTAGATAAAACCTGTCAGGCGGTGCCTTCTTTATAAAAGCTGTCGGAATTCCTCTGGCAGCACCCCATAAATTAGGAAGGGCACCCCGGTGGGGTGCCCTCGGTGCTTATTTCATTACCAATTCTCCATCCACGGCATCCACCGTCACCGTCTGGCCGGGAGTAATATCCCCCCGGAGCAGCCGCTTACTGAGCATGGTCTCCACCGTATGCTGCACATAGCGGCGCAGGGGCCGGGCGCCATACTGGGGATCGTAAGCGGCGTCCACAATTGCCGCCTTGGCCGCATCCGTCAGCTCGCAGCGGATCTGCTGCCCCTCCAGGCGGGCATTCAGCTTGGCGATTTGCAAATCGATGATCTGCGTCACATTCTCCTTGGTCAGGGGCTTGTAGAACACGATCTCGTCCAGCCGGTTCAAAAATTCCGGGCGGAAGGAGCGGCGAAGCAGGGCTTCCACCTGGGCCTTGGCCCCCTCGTCAATGGTGCCGTCGGCGTTGATGCCACTGAGCAGATATTCGGAACCAAGATTGGAGGTCAGAATCAGGATGGTGTTCTTAAAGTCCACAGTCCTGCCCTGGGAGTCCGTGACGCGGCCATCATCCAGTACCTGAAGCAGGACGTTGAACACATCGGGATGGGCCTTCTCCACCTCATCGAAGAGCACCACAGAGTAGGGCTTCCGGCGGACGGCCTCCGTCAGCTGGCCGCCTTCCTCATAGCCTACATATCCGGGAGGCGCGCCGATCAGCCGGGAGACGGAGAATTTCTCCATATACTCGGACATGTCGATGCGCACCAGGTTGTTTTCGTCGTCAAACAGCGCCTGGGCCAGGGTCTTTGCCAGTTCGGTCTTGCCCACGCCGGTGGGGCCAAGGAACAGGAACGAGCCAATGGGCCGGTTGGGATCCTGGATGCCGGCACGGCTGCGCTGGATGGCCTCCGTGACCGCTTGAACCGCCTCGTCTTGGCCTACCACACGTTTGTGGAGGGTTTCGTCCAGGCGCAGCAGCTTCTCCCGCTCCCCCTGGACCAGCCGGGCCACAGGAATGCCCGTCCAGCGCTCCACGATTCGGGCAATCTCCTCGTCCGTCACCCGATCACGAAGGATATTGCTCTCCTTGGCGGCCTGGGCACGGCGCTCTTCCTCCTCCAGCTGGCGCTGGGCTTCGGGAAGGCGTCCATACTTCAGCTCAGCGGCCTTTTCCAGGTCATAGTTCTGCTCGGCCGCTTCGATTTGGCGGTTCAGTTCCTCAATTTTCTCCCGGAGCTGCTGGACCTTCCCAATGGCGTTCTTTTCATTCTCCCACTGGGCCTTCATGGCGTTGAAGGTGTCCCGCTCCTCCGCCAGTTCTTTCTGCAGTTCGGCAAGGCGGCCCTTGGACAGTTCGTCCTCCTCCTTTTTCAGTGCCGCTTCCTCAATCTCCATCTGGATGATCTTCCGGGAGACGGCGTCCAATTCCGTGGGCATGGAGTCCATCTCCGTGCGGATCTGGGCACAGGCCTCATCCACCAGGTCAATGGCCTTGTCCGGCAGGAACCGGTCGGTGATATAGCGGTGGGACAGGGTCGCCGCGGCAATGATGGCGGAGTCCGCGATCTTCACGCCGTGGAAAACCTCATACCGCTCCTTCAGGCCCCGCAGGATCGCGATGGTATCCTCCACCGTGGGTTCATCCACCATAACGGGCTGGAACCGGCGCTCCAAGGCGGCATCCTTCTCAATATATTGGCGGTACTCATCCAGGGTAGTCGCGCCGATGCAGTGCAGTTCTCCCCGGGCCAGCATGGGCTTTAGCAGGTTGCCGGCATCCATGCTGCCCTCGGTTTTTCCGGCCCCCACAATGGTGTGCAGCTCGTCGATGAACAGCAGAATCCTTCCATCGGATTCCTTTACCTCGTTCAGAACGGCTTTTAACCGCTCCTCAAACTCGCCCCGGTATTTTGCGCCGGCCACCAGTGCTCCCATGTCCAGGGAAAAGATGGTCTTATCCTGTAAGGATTTGGGAACATCCTTTTTGACAATGCGCTGGGCCAGCCCCTCGGCAATGGCCGTCTTGCCAACGCCCGGTTCCCCGATCAGCACGGGGTTATTCTTGGTCTTTCGGGACAGAATGCGGATCACATTCCGAATCTCTTCATCCCGGCCGATGACCGGGTCCATCTTCTGCTCCCTGGCCCGCTTTACCAGATCCGTACCGTACTTTTCCAGCGCGTCATAGGTGCCCTCCGGGCTGTCAGAGGTGACACGCTGGTTGCCCCGAACGGCCTGCAGGGCCTTCAGCGCATTTTCCTTGGTGATGCGGTAGGTTTCAAACAGGTTCTTCACACCGCCCCGGGCCGTATCCAGCAGCCCCAAGAACAGGTGCTCCACAGAGACAAACTCGTCCTTCATGGTCTTTGCCTGCTCCTCGGCGGCGGTAAAGGCGGCGTCCACATCGGCGGAAATGTAAAAGCGGTCCGCATCCCGGCTGGTTTTAACCGCGGGGAGCTTGCGCAGTTCGCTGGCCGTGGCTGCCTCCAGGCTCTCCACGGTAATGTCCATCTTCCGCAAAAGCTGGGGGATCAGTCCACCGTCCTGCCGAAGCAATGCCAGCAGCAGATGCACCTGCTCCAGCTGCTGATGGGAATTCTGTACGGCCAATTCTCTCGCGCTCTGGACAGCTTCCAGAGACTTCTGGGTATAGTTATTGAAATTCATACAGCTATCCTTCCTTTCGTCTTTTAGCACTCTTCTCGATAGAGTGCTAAATTCATTTACCATTACTATACCCCATTTTTCCAAAATGTCAAGGCCTTCATCCAAGATGCTACAAATTGTTCACAATTGTTGAACATTCACAAAACTGTGCCGTATTTTTTTACCGGCTTAATACATACTTAATATTTTCCCCCTTATTTTTTAATACCCCTGGGATATAATAAAAGCACAAGAAACGATGATTTCATTCTTTTTCATTTTCTTACCTCTCTTTTTCTCTGAAAAATCCCCGGTACGGTCTGGTCAACCGCACCGGGGATTTTTCATGCTCACTTTTCAAGGGAAATACTATACCGGCTGTCCTCTGCAAGCTCCAGCGTAAGAGAAGCATCATTGTACATTAGGTGATTTCCCTCGCACCAGATGGCATACAGGCCTTTCTCTGCCAGCTTCCTCAGTGAATCCGCTCGGAAATCATCAGAAATAAATATGGGTGCTGTCTGCAGAAGGATTTCCGCGCAGCCCAAATTGGCAGAATAGGCCATCAGACTGTCCACTGTACTTTTACTCATACAGTCAGCGGGGTCCAAAAAAGCTGTAACAATTTCACCGGAGTCATAAACATAATAATGCCACCAGTCTTCCTCCGCCATCGGGAAATCCCGCAAAAACACAATACTGGCAGGTGCTGTATAGCGCATTTGTGCAGGCGTATAAATTTTCTTTTCCTGTCTGTCAAAGAAATTGAGGAAGTAGGTTTGCCCTCGTGTATCCAGGTTTCGGACAAAGCCATCATAACTGGAAAGATAGCCGCATGTGAAGCCATTGCTTACCAGTATATCCGCAAGATAGTCTGCCAGAAAAGCGTTTGTCATCCACCCAAAATCCAAAAAGGTTTCAATCCCCCATTCCTGTGCGAATCGCAGATAATCATCGGATACTTTCAGCTGCACCCGATTATCTCCCAGCAATTCCAAAGAGATCTTCTCTGGATCTTGAACATAAATGGACAACTCCTCCAACCAAGCCGCAGTATCTGCATTCCTCCCCGGGTCAAACAAAGCTGCTTCCTCATCACTTTCCGAGAGAAAAACATTATTATACTCCATTGCCGCAGGAGCCAGAAATACATGACGGTCGGAATATGCTACAACCAATTCAAGTGCCCGGTAGAGCGCTTCTTCTACCATAACAGGCTCATTGACATGGGCATTCAAATAGGCCACATTCTCAAGTCCATCCTCCAACACATCCGGTGTAAAAATGCGGAAAGCATGCTCCGCCGCATCCTTGTATAAGCTTGCCAAATGCTTATACTGTGCCGTTGCCCTATCACCTGCTCCGCTGAAATCATACATCAGCACAAAATCGCCGCTGCAATTGGGCTGGTTAGATGCTATCTCTACCTGTTGCCAGGTAGGCTGGGTGTTTAAAGATGACGTAAGGGCATACCACAGAAACCCTATACCAATCACCAGAAGTACAATTGCAAGAAGGCCCCGGGACTTGAGATTGCGTTCATGGAGTTCAATATGTGTCATAGACCCGATCGCCGGTCTATTATCCCTACTGTTTTTTTTCATACAGTCTCCTTATACTTTTTATTGATTTGATAGGCAAAAAGCTCCTCTAGTTTTCTACAAGTGTTTATAGTCCCCTGTGAAAATAGCTTAAAATCATAATTGACCGCATATCGTCATTTACCATACCATGTCCCCGTGTAGGATGACCTCGCAAGCCTGTGCGTCACAAATATAAGGCTCCCAATATGGACGTAATGGAAATATTGATAATTTTATGTTACACAGTAGAGACGAATGGGCTTAAAAAGCTTTGCAAACACCGAAATCAATAAAGCAAGATGTTTTCTCCAAAATCCGCTTAGTTCTGTAACATTCCTGAGAAAAACGGGAGATTAAAACGCTTTTTTATAAACCAACATTCCTTTGCAGTGTGGGTCATCCTCTGCACCAAATTCCTCCGAAAGAAGGAAATATCCATTTTTCTCCAATACTCGCACAGAAGCATTATTCCCACGCATAACACGGCCATATAAGCTATTAACCGCAAACTTTTTACGGACAAATTCCGTCATTTCCTTTACAAGTTCCGTTGCATAACCGTTTCCACAATATTTTCTGCAAATCGAATATCCAATCTCCACTTCGTTTGAATGGCCGCCAACTTCATTTATGCCTATATCCCCTATTAATTCACCAGTTTCTTTTGATTCAACTGCGAGTACAAACGGCAAAACCTTTTTGTCAACACAACGAATGTAAAACTTTATAGCCCAGCGCGTTTCTTCCATGCCCGCATAACTTTCATTGGGTATCCAATTTTTGACTTCTTCCTCCATATGATTTTCATACAATCGCTGAACATCTGATACTATTTTTTAATAAAACAATTTAACATTTACACTAAGATGTGCTATAATATATCTGGGTGATAACAATGGCACAGGTATACAAATTTAGTGAAAAAGAAATTGAAGAGATAGCACAAGCTCGCAGAGAGAATAAGGACAAGCGAGCTGAGGCGAGATTGAAAGCATTGGAAATGCGCGCCAAAGGAGCAAAGGGTAAGGAAATTGCGGCAGCAACCGGTTTTCATTCTGCCTATGCCGCTCAATTGGCAGCGAAATACAAAAAGGGCGGTATTGAAGCGATTGCTGGCAACCATTACGGCGGAAATCACCGCAATATGAGCGTGGAAGAAGAAGCCGAGATTCTTGCGTCTTTCCGAGAAAGAGCAGAAAAAGGCGAACTTGTTGAGATCAGTGAGATCAAGGCAGCGTATCAGGCGGCTGTCGACCATCCCATCAGCGACAGTCAGATTTACTTTGTACTGCATCGTCACGGTTGGCGCAAAGTCATGCCACGCAGCAAGCACCCGAAAAAGGCCAGCGGTGAAGAAATTGCGGCCTCAAAAAAATTAAGTCCCGAGTCGAAGAACTGAAAGTTATCCACAGCGGGAAGAAAATCCGCTTAATGTTCCAGGATGAAGCAGGCTTCGGTCGGATCAACAAGCCCAAATACTGCTGGTGCGGGGAGGGGGTACGACCTAGTGTGCCCTGCCACCATATCCGGGAGTATTACTATGCCTTTGGAGCAGTGGAACCACTGACGGGAGACAGCTTCTTTCTGGTGCTTCCCAAGTGCAACTCGGTCTGCATGAACGAATTTCTGCGAGATTTGTCCAGAACATACCCGAACGATACCATTCTGCTGTGCTGCGACGGAGCAGCATGGCACAAGTCTGGCGCATTGGAGATCCCGGAAAACATAGAACGATTCCATATCCCACCGTACACACCGGAGATGAACCCCATCGAACAGATTTGGAAAGAAATTCGCAAGAGAGGGTTCCGCAACGAAGTGTTTGCGACGCTGAACAAAGTCATGGACCGCCTTTGCGACACCATCTGTTCCCTCTCGAACCAGACCATTTCTAGTATCACTGGTAGAGAGTGGATTCTTAAATGTTTTAATTAAAAATCAGTATGAAATTTCAAATTTTCTAACTCTCAAATGATTGGTTTCAAAAATCAATTCCATATGAACTACCTTTCAAATTTCAGATTGGAAACCTCTCCACATTGCATCATTCTATATTCTTTCTATCATTTCTTTGTTTTTATTCGCAGAAGAAGCGTACAATATGCATTTTTGCGGAGCGGCAGAAACGCCGCTCCGCATAAAAGGGAAGTCTATATGATTGCAATCAGCAATAGCAACAGGAATAACAAAATGATAACACCAATCGTCACAAATCCAATCAGGGCACCCTTACGGCATGCCTTATAGTTGCGGATATAGTTGAATTTTCTGAATACTACCGCTGCAATCAATCCAAGCAAAGGTAAGAAGAAGGACAAGATTGAATACCACTTACTTCCAGTATCGTGGACAGGAGCGGCCAAAATTGTCTCCGTGCTGGGGATCACCTCTTCCGCCGCTTTTCTCTCCTGCTCCGGAGCATTGGGATCCAGGATGGTAATGGACTTCAGTGGTTCCCCCCTATCCCGCAAAGCCTTGTATTCCTCAATTTCTTTCTTATTACCGTACACAAAATGATCATGTCCAATGTCCACCAGTTCAGGCTTATCTTCGCTATAATCATGAACAGAAGGATCATAGGTAAACAACACTTTATTTTTCTCAAGAGACGGATCCGGAATTGGAATTGCAGAAATCAGGCTGCGGGTGTAAGGATGCAGGGGGTAGTCGAATAATTCCTCCGCCTCGGCAACCTCTACAATGTCGCCCTTATAGATAACGCCGATCCGGTCAGAAATAAAGCGAACGATGGACAAGTCATGAGCGATGAACAGGTAGGTGGTTCCCTCTTCTCGCTGGAACTTCTTCAATAGGTTCAACACCTGGGCACGGATGGATACGTCCAAAGCGGAGATAGGCTCATCTGCTACAACCAGCTCTGGCCGCATGATCATTGCGCGGGCCAACCCAATGCGCTGCCTCTGGCCGCCGGAGAACTCATGGGGGTACCGGGTCAGATGCTCAGGCAACAGCCCCACTTCCTTGATCATGTTCTCAACCTTCTGCACCCGGTCAGCCTCATCCTTGTACAGATGGAAGTTGTACAGGCCCTCAGAGACAATGTAGTCAACCGTAGCCCGCTCGTTCAGGGACGCGGCAGGATCCTGGAATACCATTTGGATATTTCGGATAACCTCACGGTCCAAAGACGCCGGGATTTTTCCGGAAATCCGCACGCCCTTATACAGGATTTCACCAGCTGCGCAGGAGTTGACCCGAATCACGGCACGTCCAATGGTGGTCTTGCCAGAGCCAGACTCTCCTACTAAGGAGAAGGTTTCGCCTTTGTAAATGTCGAACGAAGCGTTCTTCACCGCCTTCACCACATTGTCGCCCTTGCCAAAGGTGATATCCACATTCTTAACGGACAGCAGAATTTCCCTGCCCTTTTCATCCAGAGGTCCATGCTCCGGGAGATGCCGGGCGGTGGCATCGTTATTCATAGCATCTGTTTGTTTTGCCACAGCGTATCATCTCCTAAATATTGAATGCAGCCAGAAGCTTCTCATGGAGGTTCTGGATGGCCTCGGGTTTTTCAATCTTGGGTGCTCTGGGATCCAGCAGCCAGGTTTTGGCAAAGTGGGTCTGGCTCACCTGGAACATGGGTGCGTCCATCAGCGTGTCAATGGTCAGACAGTACGGATTTCGGGGAGCAAAGGGATCTCCCACAATCTTATTGTACAGAGACGGAGGCGTACCGGTGATGGAATACAACTCAGTATTGCGCTGAGCAAGCTGCGGCAGGCTGGAAAGCATTGCCCACGTATAGGGATGCCGCGGATCATAGAAGACCTCCTCCACTGTTCCCAGCTCCACAATCTGTCCGGCATACAGCACGGCCACCCGGTCAGCAATATTTGCCACAACGCCCAAGTCATGGGTGATAAAGACGATAGTATAGTGGAATTCCTTTTGCAGGTCCTTAATCAGCTGCAGAATCTGGGCCTGAATGGTCACATCCAGTGCGGTGGTTGGCTCGTCACAAATCAGGATCTTGGGACGGCAGGACAAGGCGATAGCAATGACAATTCTCTGACGCATGCCGCCAGAATACTGGAAAGGGTAGTCATCAAAACGCTGCTCAGCATTGGGAATCCCCACTTTCTTCATCAGATTCAGAGCCTGCTGCCGGGCCTCGGCCTCCGAGCAGTTTTGATGCTTCAGAATGATGGAGGATATCTGTTTGCCGATGGTGATGATTGGGTTCAGGGAGGTCATAGGATCCTGGAACACAGTCGCAATGCGGCTGCCTCGAATCTGAGACAAATCCTTGGCGTACTTGACATTCGCCAAATCGATGGCGCAGTTGCCATGGAGCTTGCTTTCCGTCTCGTCCAGAAGCTTTACCCGGAAGATCACATCGCTGAACACCTGATTGCGAACCGTGTCATCGTTTAAATCCACCCCCAGGCGCATGGCCTTTTTCATGCAGCCGAGAAGCTGGTAGATCATTCGGCTTCTGGCAATCACATTGTACCGGCCCACAGAAAGGTAGATCTCCTTGGCAATCTCTTCATTGCGCTTCGCGGTCTCCGGCGTAATGGGCTGTACAATCTCCTGGGCATAGGTCTGCTTCAAATTGTCCATTCGCTGCTTGAAGGACGTCAAGTAATCCATATCCTGTCGTGCAGCCGCCTTGTGTGCCTTGATGGTATCCTGACGTTTCTTTTCCAGCGTCTTAATCTGCTCATCCAATGCCTTAATTTGCGCCGCGGCATATTTAATCTGTGCCTTCTCCTTAGCGGTATCGAAGGTCTGTTTCTGGTTAAACAACTCCGTGCGTTGGAACTGAAGGTCTCCAAGCTGTGTGGTAAAGGATTCATCCTCTTCATCACTGAGGATTTCCTTCTTCCGCTTCTCAGACTCCAAATCCTTCATCTTTCGATAAGTCGCAGCACCATTTTCCAGCTTTGCATACTTATTCAGCGTGGATGCAATACTTTGAATGCTTCTGCGCTCCGCAGGGCCGAGATTTACTGTGGTATCAGCCAACTCCGGGTCATTAAACATGATGGATCCCTGATCGATAAAGCCGTTGTCGTCCAGCATATTGGCAAAGGTCTTGGTAAAGACGGACTTACCGGACCCGGACTCACCCACAATGGCGATGGACTCATTTTCATAGATATCCAGAGAAATACCCCGGATAGCGGTGAGGATTCTGCCCCGGACGTGGAACTTGACCACCAGGTCATGAACAGACAAAAGTACTTTCTTCTCTTCCATATTGCCCTCCCCTTACATCATGTGGGTTCTGGGGTCGGAAGCGTCGCCCAGATTCTGTCCGGCTACATATAGCACAATGGCGATAATAGATGCCAAGATAACCGGGCTCCAGAATTCCATCTCCCAGCCGGGGGTGAGCATCGCGCTCTGGGCGTTGGTAATCAGCTTACCCAAAGTTGTGTCTGTCAGGCCCAGGCCGATAAAGGACAGGAAAACTTCCATGCTGATATAGCTGGGGATCTCCACTGCCGCCTGCGTAACAATCACAGAGGTCAGGAAAGGCAGCAAATTCTTGGTGGCAATCCGCAGCGTAGGGGTACCCAGGCAGCGGGAGGCCAGGTTATATTCCCGATCCCGAATGATCAGCACCTGGGTGCGGAAGAAATGGGCAATTCCAAGCCAGCCAGTGATGGTCAGAGCAAACACCATAGTCCAGAACTTTGGCCTGAAAATCAGCACAAGTACAGAGCAGAGCAGCTGGTAGGGGATGTTGCCAACCACATTGTAGACCTCAAGCATAACCTTATCCGCCCGCTTTGAGTAACCCCACAGTGCGCCGACGATCACGCCAACTACCATGTTGATAAGAGCACAGACCAGCGCCAGTGCAATGGAAATCCGCGCACCGGACCACACTGCGTCAAAGGTGGAGTTGCCGGAAGCGCCGCTACCCAGGATCCAATGGATATTGTGGCCAAACTTATCCATGGCCGCTGCGGGCGACAAATGCTTCGCGGTACCATCCATCAGGTTAGCGAACTCATCATAGCCGGAAAGGGGTGGATAAATAAATGCAAACGCAACCACGAATACCAGCAGCACCAGCACAAAAATATTGATTTTCTTCCGGAAAAACACCCGGAAAACACTCTTCCAATAGGAATACCGAGGGGCGGTAATTTTCTCCGCCTCGGAATCATCATGGGGATGCAGAGAGAACAGCTGCTCCTCCGGCATTCCCAAATCGTCTAAATTGATCTTTTCGTTCATCATCGCGACTCACCTGGCTTTCGTATTGAAGGAGATTCTGGGGTCTACCGCCGCCATCAGCACATCGCCCAGAACCAGGGACACCACGCTGAGCAAGCCATAGAACAGGCAGATACCAACGATCACGTTATTGTCGTAGGTCTGAATGGCCGTGACCATCAGGCCGCCAGTGCCGGGAATGGCGTAAACTTTTTCGGTGTAGAACGCGCCCACCAGACTGAACAGGATACTCGCGGGAATGCCCTGAACGATAGGCACAATAGCATTGCGCATAATATGCTTGCGGAAGATCTCTCCCTCCGTCAGTCCGTTGGACCGGGCGAAACGAACGTAGTCGGAATTCTTCTGGTCGATCATATATCGGCGCATCCACCGCATCAACCGGGCCACACTGGGCATAGCCAAGGAGATGATGGGCAGAATATACATCATCTTGCTAGTAGATTCCAGGTCAAAGGTTGTGGGAATCCCCAATGCATAGCCAATGGTTTTCACCATAAAGATATAAGACAAGCTGGGCACAGCGGTGATAAATACGATATAGAACGTGCCAACCTTATCCACAAGCTTGTCCGCCCGCAAAGCCATCCAAACGCCCAAGGGCAGGCCAAGCACATAGGCCAGCACGACCGCCAGAATGCCAAACAGGAAAGAATAGCCCATTTTGGACATGCCGCTCTTGAAGGTAAAAGTCTGGGTATAGTCATCCTCATACCGGGGAGCATACAGCAGCTCACCAGTTTCCAAAGATCCGGCAACATATGTCGCTGTATGCAGATCATCCGCGCTGACCTCCGTCAGGCCGGTGGGATAGGTGATTTCGCTGGAAACATAAGCTCCCTGAGAGCGGGTCATTGTATCATACACATCGATGCCCTGGTTTACCACAAAGGATTTGCCCAGGTGGATAGTGAGAAAATTCTGATGAATATAGGGGAATTTGCTATCACAGTACAGAAGATATTTATGGTAGGTTCCATTCCCCATGATCGCCGGAGAAAACTTTTTTCCGCCGTACATGGGATCGTAGAGAGTAAATGTCAGCTTTCGCTCGCCAACGTCCTCCTCTACTTTGTGAATATTGTCAAATTCAAGCAGGCCCGTAAAATAGCTAATGGCCCGGTCAACGATCGGTTTATCCTTGGTAGCATACAAGGCTGCCTGGCCGCCGTTGGCTACCTTTCGCCCGTTCATAATTGTATCCAAACGGGTCACGGCATAGCCTTTGGAGGTATAATATTCGTTAAATTTTTTGACATACTCCGCCGTCAAGTCTGAATCCTGCTCCGCTGTTTTGCCCAGCTTTACAGCGCTCGCACGGGTCTCCTCGTCGATGGTTCCGTCCTTGGTCAGCTGAAGCAAATAGTCCGCATAGGTTACGTAGTCCAAATAGCCGTACTCTTCCCACTTACTGTTCATATAGGTGGGTTTAGCATTATTGGTACGTTTACTAAATACAGGGTCCGCCGCAAAAATCAGTTCCCGATCCATAAGGGTGAAGATCATCACCATGACGATGATCAGCATGATCGCAACCGAGAGGAAGCCGCGAATGAGTCTGTTTATTACATATTTCGTCATAATACCACTCTCGCTTAATAGTTGGGAAAGGGGCCGGATCGATTGGGATCCGGCCCCCACCTTGCGTTAATTTTTGGCTTTCGCTTTTTCAGCGAAATCGCGGCTTAGAACAGGCCGAAGCTCTTGCACATACCGTTGCTGCCGGGGAGAATGGTATCCAGATAGCTCTTAGGATCACCATAGTCGGGGCCCCAGCCGCCGTTGGTACCGATGTCATAGTTCATCTCAGCGCCGGTGTTGGGATAGTAGGTAGCGTCGTACCAATCCTGAGCGGTATCGTAAGGAACGATGTCCACGATTACCAGGCCGCCCAGAGCGCTCTCGATGCTCTGCTTGTAAGCCTGGCCCTCATTCTTGAAGGACTCAGCGCCATAGTAGTTGGCCAGATCCAGGTGGACAGGGTTCTCAGCGGAGATCTCATAGCCCTGTGCCTTCAGCTCTTCCACAGCGATAGCCATCTCAGCAGCAGCGACCTCGGGGTTGTACCAGCCGTCATAGCCGATGCCCAGGCCGGTTTCGGAATCAAAAGCCTTGATGTGGCTGCCGTCGGCCTCCAACTGGGCCTGACGGATCTCACCGTAGTAGGTACCGGCAGGGAAGGGGGTGGCAGTACCATTGATATCCACAGTCACGTCATGCTCCAGCTTGACGAAATCGCCGGGGACATAGGCGTTGATCAGGTTGTTGTACTTCAGGTCTTCACCCACGCGCTGGGCATTGGCGGTAGCCCGGTCAATGGAGTAGTGGACCGCGTGACGGAAGTGGACGTTCAGCAGGGCGGCGTGAGCCAGTTCCTTCTGCTCATCGGTCTGTGCGGACACGCCCAGAGTGGCGTCGTTGTAGTTGGCAAAAGCCTTCCGGTTGACGTTCAGCCAGGCAACAAAGCTGGTGGCTTCGGTCTCAGTGGTGTAGGCATACTCATCAAACAGCTCATCTGCCTTTGCCATCTCGATGGTGGAGGTGTTCAGGCCTGCGCCACTGACATCACCGGCCTTCATGTCGTTGTAGGACTTGGTGGTGTCGGTCCCGTCATTGTACTTCCAAGTCAAGGTATGAACACCCAGACGCTCGGGAGCATAGTAGGACTCGTTGGCGGAGAATACGATGGTGTTCTTCTCAGTGAAGCTGGTGATCACGAAGGGTCCGTTGTAAGCAATGGTGTCGGGGCCGGTACCGTAGGTGTAGGAGCTGCTGTCCTTCGCGGCAGCGAACTCATCAAGGCCAAAGGCGCCGCCCTGGCTCAGGAAGTAAGCCCGGTTCAGGGGAGCGAAAATGCTGTAGCCCAGCATGGTCAGGAAGTAGGGAGTGGATTCGGTCAGGGTGTACTCCAGGGTGTAGTCATCCAGGGCCTTGACGCCCACCTCCGCAAAGTCAGTGGTCTCGCCGTTCATGTACTCGCTAGCGCCAACGAGCAGACCGTCAACCAGCCACTCCAGGCCGCCCTGGGCATCCAGCATGTGCTGCATACCGGCGAGCCAGTCGTCAGCGGTCACTTCGCCCAGCTCACGGCCCTGGGAATCGACCCACTTCACGCCCTGACGGATTTTGAAGGTGAAGACGGTCATATCATCGTTGACCTCAACACTCTCAGCCAGAGCGGGGACCTGGTTGTTCTTTGCATCGTACATCATCAGTCCGTCATAGGTCTGCATGATGGGCTCGGCATCCGCCTGCAGGTAGGTAGCCAGCACGTCCCAGGTCTGGGGGTCCGCAGTGTTAATGTAGTCGTAGCTGTCCTTCATGGTGTAGCCATTGCTGGTCAGATACTCTTGCGCCTCGGTCATATAAGCAGCAGCGTCAGCGGCTTCCTCCCAAATCTTCTTCAGCTCGTCACGGTCAGCAGCCTTGATGAGCTCGTTGGTGACCATAACGGAGTACTGACGGTCAGCATCACTGCCATACAGGATGGTGCTGATGGACTTGGGTACCACACGGCCGATGGCGTAGTTGCCGCCACGGGTGGTGGTGGGCTGCAGAACGCTGGCCTGCAGCAGCTTTGCCTCAGCGATAGCCTCCAGGGCATACCGCTCAGACATATCCATGCACTCCAGAGCCTCGCTGTAAGCCTCATAGAAGTCGCTCAGGATGTAGTCATACAGCTCCTCGTCGGTGGCGTCGGGGCCGGGGACCCCAGGAGCTTCCACATTGGACTCAGTAGGAGCCTCAGTGGTATTGGGGGCTGCAGCCACAGTCGTCTCGGCGGGCGTCGCGTTGTTGCCGCAGCCAGCAAAGATACCGGCAACCATTAGTACAGCCAGCATCAAAGCAAGTGTCTTTTTCATTAATCTTACCTCCTTGTAATTTTCTATGTTGTCGAGCCAAATCAGGTTCGCTACATAGCCTATCGGCGAACCGGCATCCCAGGCCCCAGGGCCCTCCGTGCCGCCGGCTGAGACACGGAAAGATTTAACAGACTATGATTCTTTTCCCTGAAAGGGAAAAGACGTTTGGCGGCGCCGCCAAAAATCCTTTTGTGCACCCGGCCCGCGTTCATAATCAGTTAAAAAATATATTCTTATTATGCACTGTCCGCGACTGGATGTCAAATGTTTTTTTAGATTTCATCGTTTTTAACAAAGTGAAAAACTTTTGCTTTTATTTTTTGTACGCAAAGACGGATTTGATGGCCGAAAAAAATGCTTGCAGCCCGTTTTTTCCGGGTTTCTGTAAAAGTCAGGCAGATCCTTTGGCGCTTTTACCTGCGTTTGCCTGTCGAAAACAATCCGTTCCGTCCCTCTCCCCGCCGGATTCTGTGCCGCTATACATTATTATAATGTAAAGATTACAGGCCGCCTTAAATTTTCACCGATGCCGGGAATAAGTCCTGCCGGTTTTCAATCCGTGGGGTGGGAGCTTCTGCCAATCGGGGAATTGGGAGTGAACCTTAAACAGCCGATTTTTTATTCTATATTTATGCATATTATTCATTTTCCCTTTCGATCATTCATTGTATATTCTTTTTGAATATCCGTATATTCCTGAGATTTTCGAATATTTTTGTGCTATTTTTATTATGAGCAGCCTGTATTTTCCTGCATTGTTGTATAACAAACCAATTGACGATGAATATTATTCGGAGTATAATTCATTCATCAAGAACCTCCCGGTATTTGCCCGGAGGATAAAAGCAAAAAGGAGAGTAAGAACTATGAAGAAGTTATTTGCCATTGCCCTGGCGGCCCTGATGATCGTGGGCATGTTCGCCGGCTGCTCCGGCAGCGCCGCGCCTGAAACCACTGCCGCAGCCACCACCGCTCCCGCCGCTGAGACCACTGCCCCCGCTTCCGAGACCACCGCGCCGGCCGCTGCCGCCCCCCTGACCATTGAGGATGGCAAGCTGGTCATGTCCACCAACGCCGCGTTCCCTCCCTATGAGATGACCACCGATGACGGCGGCTTTGAGGGCATCGACGTGGAAATCGCCGGCGCCATTGCTGAGAAGCTGGGCCTGGAGCTGGTGGTCGATGACATGGACTTTGACGCCGCGCTGCTGGCCGTTCAGCAGGGCAAGTCCGACATCGTGATGGCCGGCGTTTCCGTCACCGACGCCCGGCTGCTGGTTATGAATTTCTCTGACAGCTACGCCACCGGCGTGCAGGTCGTTATCGTCAAGGAAGGCTCCGATGTGACCATGGATAACCTGGGCGAAAAGATGATCGGATGCCAGCGCGGCACCACCGGTTATATCTACGCTTCCGATACCCCCGAGAATGGCGGCTATGGTGAAGACCATGTCACCGCTTATGACAACGGCGCTACCGCCGTTCAGGCCCTGATGAACGGCCAGGTGGACTGCGTCATCATCGACAGTGCCCCCGCACAGGAATTCGTTGCCGCCAATCCCGGCCTGACGATCCTGGAAGGCAACTGGGTGGAGGAATCCTACGCCATCGGCATTAACAAGGAAAACACCGCCCTGGTGGATGCCGTAAACCAGGCGCTGGCCGAGCTGACTGCCGACGGCACCGTGCAGGCCATCATTGACAAGTACATTTCCGCCGAATAATGTATGCAAAATTCCATAAGGGCGGCCTAAGCCGCCCTTATGGCGTTTCCTGTTGTATTTGGAAAACTGTTTTTCCATCTCCGCCGGGCACCGGCAGGGAAAATGGTTTTCTGGATATAACCCAAAACAAACAAGGAGTGAGTCTGTGGAACAATACGAAGCTTGGAAAGCCCTGCTCCGGCAAGGCACCGGTATCCCCTTCTGGCAGGAATTTTATGTAAAATTTTACCAGGCCTTTCTCGAGAATAGCCGCTGGCGGCAATACCTGGGGGGCGTGGGCACCACCCTTCTGGTCACCGCCATGGCCCTGTGTCTGGGCATTGTGCTGGGCATTTTGGTGGCAATGGTCCGCACCGCCCACGACCAGCAGCGCCCCGGCAGGAAAAATCCCATCCTCGGTGTTCTCAACGGCATCTGCAAGATTTATGTCACCGTTATCCGCGGCACCCCCATGATGGTGCAGCTGCTGATCATGGGATTGGTAGTCTTCTCCAGCAGCCGGAATTTTACCGCCATCGGCGCCCTGACCCTGGGCATCAACTCCGGCGCCTATGTGGCGGAGATCATCCGGGGCGGCCTGATGGCACTGGATCCCGGCCAGGCGGAAGCAGGCCGCAGCCTGGGCTTAAATTACGCCGACACCATGCGCTTCATCGTCATCCCCCAGGCCTTCAAGGCCATTCTCCCCTCCCTGGGCAACGAGTTCATCATTCTTTTGAAGGACACCTCCCTGATCACCGTCATCGGCGGCAAGGAGCTGGTCTATGCCGCCCAGGGTATCTACGGCCGCACCTATGAGCAGATGTATCCCCTTTTGGGCATCGCCTGCATTTATCTGGTGCTGGTCATCATCTTTAGCTGGCTGCTGGGCATTCTGGAAAGGAGGCTGCGTCAAAGTGATCGACGTTAAGCATTTAAGCAAATCCTTTGGCGACCATCTGGTGCTGAAGGACATCTCCGAGCACATCTATCCCGGCGAGAAGGTGGTCATCATCGGTCCCTCCGGCTCCGGCAAGTCCACCTTTCTGCGCAGTCTGAACCTGCTGGAGGTACCTTCCTCCGGTTCCATCTGTTTCGAAGGTGTGGAGATCACCGACCCCAAGACGGACATTGACCGGGTCCGCCGCCAGATGGGCATGGTGTTCCAGCATTTTAACCTGTTCCCCAATATGACCATCCGGCGCAACATCACCCTGGCCCCTGTGCGCACGGGACTGATGAAGCAGGAGCAGGCTGATGAGGCTGCCATGCAGCTGCTGCGCCGGGTTGGCCTGGAGGCCAAGGCCGACGCCTATCCCAATCAGCTTTCCGGCGGTCAGAAGCAGCGCATCGCCATCGTCCGCGCCCTGGCCATGAACCCCAAGGTGATGCTTTTTGACGAGCCGACCTCCGCTCTGGACCCGGAAATGGTAGGCGAGGTCCTGGCTGTCATGAAGGAGCTGGCAGCGGACGGTATGACCATGGTGGTGGTCACCCACGAAATGGGCTTTGCCCGGGAAGTCGGCAACCGTATTCTGTTCATGGACGAGGGCCAAATTCTGGAACAGGGCTCGCCCGCGGAGGTCTTTGGCAATCCCAAGAATCTCCGGCTGCAGGATTTTCTGTCGAAAGTTTTATAATTCCTTAAGTTTTTCCTCCGAATGCGGAAACTGCATTCGGAGGAATTGCGTTTATGCCGGATTTGTGCTATAGTAATATCTGCCCCGCCGACCGTGCCGCCTTCCGCCGCCAGGCTGGTGATTCCATAAAAAATTCCCGGCCCTCCGGCCGGGATTTTCCAAATTATACTGATATTCCATTAAAAAGTTTCATTCGCCAGAATGGAAATTTTTAGAAACATTTTTATTAAAGAAACAGTCTTACTCCAAAACGTGCTCCAAACCCGTCTGCAAAATGATCTTCACATGATCATCCGCCAAGGAATAGAGGATGTTTTTCCCCTCCCGGCGGAATTTGATCAGCTGCATCTGCTTCAAAATGCGCAGCTGATGGGAGATGGCGCTTTGGCTCAGCTCCACCGCTTCGGCAATATCCGTTACACACAGCTCCCGCTCCACCAGCAGTGACAGAATATGCACCCGGGTGGAATCGGCGAAGCCCTTAAACAGCTCCGCAATCGCATCCAGCGTCTCTTTTTCGGGAATGGCCTGCATCCGGGCACCTCCTTGATTTTTGAAAGGCTTGCCTGCTAAAAGGCAAACCGGGCTTTGGGCGCTTCTGGCCTGTCAGCCAATTCGTGTTTTTATTATCTTAGCGTATTTTCCCGGAATTTGCAACCACTTTCTTCCGGCCTTTTTTGGGGCCGCAGCCGCCTGTCCCGGCGTCCAAGGCCCATGTCCACCTCGACATTTTCTTTTAAGATTTTACGAAAAGTCTATGCAAATGAAAAGAATTATGTTATAGTATAGTAAGTTTAATATGTTAACTTATGCGCAAAATGAGAATGAGGCGATGAAATGAAAGATTTATCTAAAATTTCGGTAGTCCTCCCCTCCCTCGACCCGGATGAGAAGCTGTCCGCCGTTATTGACGGTCTTTTGGAATACGGCTTCACGGACATCATTCTGGTCAACGACGGAAGCAAGCCCGAAAACCTCCCTTATTTCCTGGACGCCGCTGACCGGCATCCGGAAATCCATCTGCTCCACCACGAAGTCAACAAGGGCAAGGGCGCTGCCCTGAAAAATGCCTTCCGTTGGTTTTTGGAAAACCGCCCCGATGGCGTGGGGGTCGTCACGGTGGATGGCGATAACCAGCACCACCCGGAGGATACCCGGGCCTGCTGTGAACACATGCTGGAAACCGGCCACTGTGTCCTGGGCTGCCGGGACTTTACCTTGGAGCATGTCCCTCCCCGGAGCCGCTTCGGCAACCACGCCACCTCCCTGGTGTTCAAAATCTTCTGCGGAATGACCATTTCCGACACCCAGACCGGCCTGCGGGCGCTGCCCCGGGACGCGCTGGAAATCCTGGTAAACGTGGCCGGCGACCGATTTGAATACGAAACCAATATGCTGCTTGCCTTTAAGACCAACGCCATTCCCTTTGACGAGGTCAAGATCCGTACGGTATATATCGAAGAAAACAAAAGCTCCCACTTCCGGGTCATTCATGACTCCTGGCGGATCTATAAGCTGATTCTGGCCCATTTCTTCCGCTATACCCTCAGCTCCCTGGCCAGCGCTGTGGTGGATACGGTTTGTTTTTCCCTGCTGGACTGGCTCCTGGCCGGATTTTTGGGCGGCTTCGCCCTGACCGCCGCCGCAGGCGGAGGGGCGCGGATTCTCTCCTCCCTGCTGAATTTCTTTCTGAATAAGCAGCTGGTTTTCAAGGCCCATGTGGACACCGGGAAGGCCATGCTTCGCTATTACTGCCTGGCCCTGCCCCAGATGGCGGCACAGGTCCTGCTGACCCATGGCTTCTACGCCCTCTTCCGTATCAGCGACCGGGCTGTCGGCCTGCGCACCCTGATTTACACCATTGTCATGGTTGCGCTTTATTTCCTTAGCTACATGATCCAGCAGCGCTGGGTCTTTGCACCGCAAAAATCCAAATAAGAGGTTGAAAAAATGAGCAAAAAGAATGTCCCGGATTATGCCGCTTCCATGGAGTCAGGAGCCGGCATGGCTGCCAAGCAGCCTAAGAAAAAGAAGAAGGGCGGCGGCCTTTTGGGCCGTATCATCCGCCGGTTTTTCCTGCTGCTGTTCACCGTTATCATCCTAGTCGTCGCGGCGCTGTGCCTGGCGGCGAACCTGGTGTTCAACGGCCCCTCCCCCGCTGCCCGCAGCGTGCTGACCATGACACTGCTGGAGCCAAGCGCCACCAAATGGATCCCCGCCCTGTTCATCGGGGAGGATGGTGTGAACGCCATTCTCGACAGTGCCAATGGCGCTGGACTGACTGACGATATCAGCAGCACCTCTCAGGTGGTCATCAAAAAGGTTGGCGCCATCACCTCTGAGGATCATGAATGGGACAACTATCCCGACGGCATCCGTATTGAAAGCTATGCCGGCGATACCTATAATGCCCATATTATGATCATCCGCGACCCCTCCCTGGTCTACATGGCCACCTCCACCGACTCCTTCTCCACCAGCACCCCCGGCAAACGGATCAATCAGGCCATTGCGGACGAGGGCGCCGTTGCCGCCATCAACGCCGGTGCCTTCAACGACGACGGTACCGCCAGCAGCTATGTCGGCAGCTGCCCCCTGGGCCTGGTCATGTCCAAGGGCAATTGTGTCTGGACCAGCGGCAAGCAGCCGGGTCTGGAAGGCTTCGCGGGCTTCAATACGGACAACATCCTGGTGGTGTCCAAAACCAACCTGACCAAAGCCCAGGCGGAAGAGCTGAACATCCGCGATGGCTGCTGCTTCGGCCCTGTTCTGATTATGAACGGGGAGGTCAACATGGAAGCCTACGCTGTTTCCGGCTGGAATCCCCGTACTGCCATCGGCCAGCGGGCAGACGGCGCCGTGATCTTCGTGTGTATCGACGGACGCCAGGCTGGCTCCATTGGCGGAACCTACGCCGATGTCATCAACATCATGGTGGAATATGGCGCGGTCAACGCCTGCAATATGGACGGCGGCTCCTCCTCCGTCATGATGTACCTGGATAGCTACGGCCTGTACGGAGAAGCGGGCCAGTATCAGATGATCAACAATTACTCTCTGCTTCAGTCCCAGCCGAGACGTATGCCGAACTTCTGGATGGTTCGGCCTGCTGAGTAAGGGAGGTGTAAGCTATGTATAAAGGAAAATTTGACCAGAAAAACAAACAGGCATCCACGGATGTGCAGGAGCTTCTTTCCCAGCGCAGCAGCGCCGCCGCGGAAAAGCCCGCTTCCCGGAAGCCCGCCCCGTCCGCACAGCCCGCCGCGAAAAAGGAGGCCCCCACCCGGAGCACCGCGCCAAAGGCTCCCGCAAAGAATCCCACTGCCATGCCTCCCGTACGGGACACCGCCAAAACTCCGGCCGCCAGACAGCCTCAGCCTGCCAAACGGCCCGCCCCCCAGCCTGCAAAGCCCCAGAAACAGGGTCCCCGCCTGGGCGGTGTGATTTTCTATACCCTGTATTTCATGTTCATCCTGGTGTTCTTTATCGCCACCTTTGTGGGTCTGCTGTGGCTCCGCGGATGGCTTACCGACTACGAGCTTGCCCAGCCCACCACAAAGGCGGAACAGGTCTTTACCCAGCTGTTTACCGATCCCGACTGGGATGCGCTGTATGACGCCTCCGGTGTTCAGGATACCGCCTTCGAAGGCAAAACAGAATTTGTTGCCTACATGAGCAGCAAGGTTGGCAACAGCCAGCTGACCTATATGGAGACTTCCACGGGATTGTCCCAGGACAAAAAGTATATCGTCCGTCTGGGCAGTGAGAAGGTCGCCTCTTTCACTCTGGTTGACAAGAACAATGTCGGCGACACCACCTTGGAGAACATCAGTCAGCTTCCCGACTGGCAGCTGGGCGCCGTGGAGGTATTCTTCTCCCGGGATTACAGCTACCGGGTGGTAAAGGTGAACGGCCATACCGCCTACGTCAACGACGTCCCATTGGATGACACCTATACCATCCAGATCGCCACCACCATCGCGGAGAACTACCTGCCTGAGGGAACCACCGGTGTCAGTATGTGCACCCAGGAGGTTTCCGGCCTTGTAACGCTGCCTACGGTCACCGTGTTCGACGACAAGGGCAACCAGATGGAGGTCACCTATGACGAATCCACCCGCACCTTCACCGAGCGCACGGAAAGCAACACGATCTCCCCGGAGGAACAGGAGGCCGTTCTGAACGCCGCCAGAACCGAATGTAAGTGGATGATCGCAGAAATCACGGACCGGGGCACCGTGGCCAAGTATTTCGACTCCTCCTATACGCCCTACAGCAACATTGTCAAAACTACCGAGCTGTGGATGCAGAGCCACATGGGTTATGAATTCGTAGATGAAAGCGTCACCGATTACTGCCGCTACACCGACGAGCTGTTCTCCGTCCGTGTTTCCCTGACCCTGAACGTTACCCGTACCGATGGTACCGTCAAGCAATGGCCCTATGTCAAGTCCATGTTCTTCCACAAGAGCGCCAGCGGCAGCTGGCTGTGCTTCGAGGAAACCAACGTGGATATCACCACGCCTGTGGGTAAGGTCCGCCTGACCTTCATGAGCGGTGATACGGAGCTGACCAGCAATTTCTATCAGACCGACGCTTCCGAGATCATCACTCCCCTGACCACCATTCCCGATGGCATGGTATTCTCCGGCTGGGCCACCCTGTCCGAGGATGAATCCGGCAACACCGTCTACAACCTGATCTTCCAGCCGGATTCCACCGGTAAGGTTTCCATCCCCGAATCCACCACACTGGAACCCATGACGCTGTACGCCGTATTTGAAAACGCCGATACCGCCGCCGCAGCTCCCGAAACTACGGAAGGAGAATGATCCATGCTGGCTATTCTGAACCAACTGGCAGTGTCCTTTGACCTGCCGATCCTGGACTGGATCCAGGCGAACCTGCACTCCGATTTCCTGGATGTTATCATGCCCATCATCACCCTCTTTGGCGACGGCGGCATCTTCTGGATTGCCGTGTCCGTCCTGCTGCTGTGCATTCCAAAAACCCGGGAAACGGGCCTGGGCATGATCTTCGCCCTGCTTCTGGGGGTAATCGTGTGCAACGCGACGCTGAAACCGCTGGTTGCCCGTATCCGTCCCTATGACTTCCAGTGGCAGAATTTCGGAATTGAAATTCCGCTGCTGGTGGAGGGGCTGCACGATTACTCCTTCCCCTCCGGCCACACCATTGCTTCGTTTGAAGCTGCCACGGTGCTCTTAAAGCACAGCAAAAAGATGGGCATTCCCGCCATGATCCTGGCGGTGCTCATCGCCCTGTCCCGGCTGTACCTGTATGTCCACTACCCTACCGACGTTATTTTCTCTGTCTTTGCCGGCATCCTGTTTGCCTTCATCGGCGACGCCCTGGCCGCCAAAGTCGCCCCCAAGCTGCCCAGCAAGAAAAGGGGCAAATACGAAGCATAATCCAAAAGCGCCGCAGTTCCCAAAACTGCGGCGCTTTTCATTATATACTTATCGGGACTACGCAGCAAATACGCCTGTCATGCACTGGCGCTTAGAGCGCTTAAGGCTCCCTTGCGGAAAGGGAGGCTTGGGTGCGCTGAAATTCGGTAGATTGTACGGTTTTGTTATCTTCTCAAAGAGACGGGGGTGTCCCTTTCTTGTTTCGGCAAGAAAGGGACGGAAAGAAGCCGACCAAAGGGGCGCTAGGTGCAAACGCGCCCCCTTTGGAAACCCCCGCCGCCTCGCCGTAGCTGCCTGTCAAGGACGAACAAATCAACTGGGAACATTGATTGCGCTGGTGTAGGAAGGCCTAGGCCCCCCCCGCATAAAGGCTGCCTGACTTTGCTATAATAGAAGAATGCCGTTGAGCACAAGGGAGGCTTGGGTGCGCTGCAAATCGGGCTTGCCAAGCGTAGCCGATAAACATCGAACCAATATTCATTGTCAATCAATACTTATTAACGGGCCAATCTTCCCTCAACGTACTGGCGCGGGAGCGCCCAGGCTCCCTTGTGCAAAGGGAGCTGTCAAAAATCTCTGATTTTTGACTGAGGGATTGTGCGGTAGGGGGGTGGGAATTCGCCGAAACTTGTGCGAAGCCGTAAGATGTTACCGCACAATCCCTCCGAGCCGCCTTACGGCGGCCCACCTCAGCGCAAGGCACTCCCTTCGGTCGCCTTTGCACAAGGGAGGCTTGGGTGCGCTGCATATCGGGCCTGCTAAGCGAAGCCGGTAAGCAGATTTTCTTATCATTCTGTTTTTTATTCTATGTAGTTCTTATGCGTCACATACACATGTCCCACGGCGAACACGGCCCCGGACAGCACCAGCAGCCAGTGGCCCAACGTCAGGCCGCTGAGCAGGAAAATACAGGCAGGAACCACTGCCAGCGTCAGCGCCCTGTTCCGGCTCACCTTCCGGAAATACAGCGCCCAAACGGTCCAGTAGCATACCAGCAGAGCGCCGTTACCAATCAGATATGCCAGCATGGCACCCACGCCGGGAAAGCCGAACTCCCGCACCCCGATGGGAAAAACCATCAGCGCCATGGAAGCGTACCGTCCAATTTGTTCCAGAAGATTCATCAGCCGGTTTCCGCACCGGTTCTCCCCTCCGGGGCATCTCAGGGCGTACAGGATATTGGGTGCCAGAAGCAGACAGACGATGACGCCGCCTGCGGCGTTGATCCAGCCAAATTCCACCCTTATCCCTCCTTCAGCAGCCCTTTCATGTCCTGCGCATACCGTTCGTAAAGCGCTTCAAGCTCCCCTTCGGTCACAAAGCCCTCCGCCGCTCCGCTGCATCTGATTTTTGCAGAGGCAAACAGTTCCCCCCGGATCAGCGCCTCCAGCGGTGAACATCCCTTCGCGTAATAGTGGACAAAGCCGCTGAACAGGGCATCGCCGGCTCCCACGGTATTGACGATATCCCCCACACGAACAGCAGGCAGCTCCAAAATCCGGTTCTCCTCCCGCAGGTACATCGCGGCTCCCTTTGCGCCCCGGCCCAAAACAAGGATCCGGTTCCCGTAGGTCCAGGCCAGCTCCGTCAGGAACGGGCGGTAATCACCGCCGATGCCCTCGTCACTCAGGAACAGAATGTCCGCATAGCGCATGAAGTCCCGGTTGTAATCATCCTGAATCTGGGTCAGAACATGGACATCCGTGGCAATGGTCTTTCCGGCCGCCTTCGCAAGCCGAAGCAGCGGCCGGTTGAAATTGGTGTTGCAGGCCGCCACGATATCCGCGCTTTCACAAATATTTTCATCAAAGCCGTAGCCGGTTTCCTGGATATCCTTCAAATCGCAGTAGATTTGCCGCCTTCCCCCACCGTCATAGAGGACAACGGAGCTGGGCGTTTCCCGCAGCTTCGGTTTTACATGCTCCGTGGATAATCCCACGGCCTTCAGCTGGCTTTGGATGTATTCCGCCGGAAAATCCTGTCCCGTCATCGTCAGAAGGGTGACAGAATCCTCCAGCGTATGCAGCGCCTTCGCGATATTATAGGCGACGCCGGAGACGGTGGTTTGCACCCCGAAAAAGGGATAGTCGATGGGATAATAGTTGACCGGGAACTGGCGGACCCGCACCGTGGTCTCGGTGTTCACCAACCCGGAAATCAGAATCCGTTTCATATCGCTCCTCCTTCCGGTCAATTCAGGGGAAGAAACGCCGCGACAACGGCGACAACAATGGCAGGAAGCAGATTCGCCACCTTCACCTTCTTGCCCCAAACCAGGTTGATCCCCACACAGAAAATCAGGATATTTCCCACCAGGGACAGGTTGGCAAGGGCCGTCTCGGTCATCAGGGGCCGTACAAGCCCCGCCAGGGCGGTAATGCTGCCCTGAAAAACCGCAACGGGAATCGCGGAGAAAACCGCCCCCTTGCCCAAAGAACAGCTCATGACCATAATGATAATCAGATCCAGCACCGCCTTGGTGGCCAGGATGGAATAGTCCCCCAGAATGCCATCCTGGATGGATCCGACAATGGCCATGGCCCCGATGCAGACCGTCAGCGACGCGGTGACGAAGGCATGGACAAAGCCCTGGTCTTTCGCGTTTCCGGACTTGACCTTCAGCCACTGCCCAAAGCGCTCAAAGGCATTTTCGATATTCAGCAGTTCCCCAATCACGGCGCCGATAGCAAGGCAGCCAATGACCAGCATGGTGCCGCCGCTGACCACACGGCCGTCCTCTGTCCGCAGCATCTGCTCCAGCGCCCCGGTGATGGCGATGAACAGGGTGCTGACGCCGCAGACCTTGGTCAGCGTATCCTGGGCGCTGCTGCTCAGGAAGCGCCCGAACAGCGCCCCGCACACGCCCCCCGCCACAATCGCGGCGGTATTGATGACCGTTCCAAGACCAACCATTTTACCCTCTCCTCAATCGGACTTTGGTTGCATCTTACCGCAAAGGGCGAAAAATGTCAATCCAAAAGTCCTGCCAAGGTTTCAAAAAAGGGAGATTTTCGATACGGCGTCAACGTAAGCCGGACGGCGGGAGATCCCGCCGTCCGGCTCTGTTCTTTATTGGGCCGCGCCTTCCGGCACCGTCAGCTTCGTGCCGTCCACCAGCTGGATATAGTCCACCTGATCCAGGTCGATGGGCGTATCCGCTTCCAGACTGCTCCCTCCGCTGAATGAAACCTGGCTTCCATCCTTCATCACCGCGTACATTCTCTTGCGATTCATAACCGTAAAATCAAAATAGCTTTCCCCGTTATGCTCAATAGTAGCGCCAAACCTGCGGAGCTTAAAGGATGTGATTTCCACATCTTCCTCAGCATCTGTGCCATCCTCATACCATCCTCCGGCGGCCTTGGTGGCAACCGGTTCCTGAATCAGCTCCACTTCCCGGTAATCGCCGTCGGCTGCATCGAAGGTGACGGGGATGAACCACTCGCCCTCCACCAGAAGCCTCTCTCCCTTCCGGTACTTGTTTACCCATAGATCCACAATATGCAATTTCCACTCAGCCCCTACCGCAAAGGGCATGCTGCCGTCCTCCATAGACGGATTCGCCACCATCAGCAGGTCCTTGGTATTTGCCAAACCATCTCCATCCGGAACATCATTGAACCCAGCAATGCCCCATGTTTGGCCGGATGCAGACGCAAACTCGTCGAAAGACCTGCCTGTTCCAATATTAAGGCTTTCTATATCCGTACCTTCCGGGGCAGTTACACCTACCAGGATACGGGCAACATAGCCGTCTGTCTCCACGGATTTCAGGGTCAGGGTATAGCCATTGTGGGTTCCGGCGGTTGTTGCTCCCGGCTGATTGTCCACATCTTCCTGCGTGGCCACGCTTGGCTGGACACCAAAATCTATCATGTCCGCCACAAGTTCGATCTGCTTATCTGTCATATGCAGATACTCCGCAGTGGTTATGCCGTTCTCTTCGCTGAGGATTTCGGGATTCATATCCAACTGCAGGCTCATAAGAGCCTCCCCACGGTCGCAAATAATATATCCCCGCTCCTGGCTGGGAGATTGGAGGATCAGCACTTCACGGCCGGAAGCGGTGGTATAGTTTCGCTCTGTCCAGTCGCCGCTTTCGACAATTGTCACATAATCCGTGCTGAAGCAATCTGTACGGTTCCAGCGAAGAACACCAAACACAGACGGTACCTCGTAGCCCTGATCCTCGGGAAAATTCAATTTCACATATAGCCAGAAGTTTCCGCTTTCATAGCAGCTGCCACCATCTATGACTGCGCTTATGCGCCCAGAATCGTCCAGGAGGCGTTCAATGCCCAGTGCATCACACATATTTCGCGTCGTTCGGAAATTCAGCCTTTCTCCCAATGGCTTCAGGCCGTACTGCTCTGTAAGTTCCGCGGCTTTTTCCGCCATGGCCTTGTTGTAGTTATCAAAAAATCCCTCCGGTACGGCATCCTGCTCGATCATATCCTCCAAATCCGGGGCATATTCTTCCTGGAAGGCATAGTAGTCCGCACAGGCCTGGTACGCGGCTGTCCCCTTAATGCCCGCAAGCGTCAGCACATTCTGGCTGATTTCATGGGGATCTTTTACATAGGTTCCATCCACGAGGCGGTAGTCCCGGGTTTGCGTTGTTTCTCCGATTTTCAAATCCTGCATTTTCAGCGCATACACCACGGCGCAGCCCACCAGCAGAAGCGTGACCGCAACCGCTGCCGCGATCAGCAGGCCCTTTTTCAGGGTTAGGCTGCTTTTCGCTGGCTGTCCGCGCTTTTCTAACCCGGAGAAACCGCAGTTTTCCGCTTCCTCAACGAGATTCCCGTTTATGAAGTTCAGTCCCATCAGCAAATCTTTTCCCGTCATACGGCAATTCCCTCCTTTTCCAGATATACCCGCAGCTGTCCCCGAATCCGGTGGAGCCGGGTTTTGACCTTGCTTTCGCTGATATGATACCGCCCGGCGATCTCCGCAACGGTATCGCAGTACCAATAGCGGCGCAGAAAAATCAGCCTGCTTTCCAGGGGAAGGCTCAGCAGGAAGCTGTTCAGCGCCCTGCCCACGTCCCTGCTCTCCGCCTCCCGGTCCTGGCTTTCATCGGGAATGCACGCCGCCAGCTCATCGGTCAGCGCCACCATTTCCGCGCCGCGCTTGGCAGCGTTTTTCCAGTCCAGTTTTCCCAGGGCGAAATACCGGCATATTTTCGCAAGATACGCGAAAAAGTAGGTAGGCTGCTGGGGAGGAATCGTATCCCAGGCCTTCCAATAAGTATCATTCAGGCATTCCTGCGCGTCCTCAAAGCACTGCACGATCCGTTCCGCCAATCCATGCAGCTTTGACCCATAAGCACGGTCCGTTTCCAAAATCGCATTTTCACTCCTCTGCCAATACAGTTCTATAATCTTTTCGTCCTCCACTTGGGGGATCACCTCCGATCAAGATTGGTTCCTCACTTATATAGAGGGATTTTCTGCCGGAAAGGTTACAGAAATTTCGGCCTTTTTTGAAAAAATCCGCCGAAGCCCTTTTCTTCCCTTTTTTCGCCTTATCTGCGCAATTATACCATATTATAAGAGAAATGACCAGACCGGAGGGCCATAGAACACGGCATTTTGTCCTGTGTTCCGCCGGACCCGGCTTTTCTTACTGGCCCCCAAAACGCACTTGCAATTTACGGAAAAAATGTTATATTGATACTGATATTCCATTAAAAAGTTTCATTCGAGAAGGGAACTTTTTAATAGGAAGATCATTATGAGACGGGTTTTCGTGATTTTCCATCTCAAAAATCACGAAAACGGCACACCCACCGCAGTGGGCGTACATAGCGCCTTAGCGCGGAGTAACGCCGCCAGGCGGTGCCTTCTTTATAAAAATAAAACATTTTTATAAAGAAGCAGTATGAAACCAGAAAAACCATATTGTTGTATTGCGCCCGCCCCACAACCCCAAAGGAAGAAGGTATGAATATGGCCGGCCTTACCAAGAAAGCAATTCGGAGCTCTTTCATAAAGCTATTGAACGAGCGGCCTCTCAGTCAAATTTCCGTCCGGGATATCGTAGACGATTGCGGCGTCAACCGCAACACCTTCTATTACTATTTTCAGGACATCCCCCAATTGCTGGAGAGCATTGTGAACGAAGATGTGCAGAGAATCATCCGGGAGTATCCCACCACCAGCTCCATAGAGGAATGCCTGGACGCTATGATCGGCTTTGCGCTGGAAAATCGAAAAGCGGTCATGCACATTTACCATTCCGTAAACCGGGACATCTATGAGCAGTACCAATGGCGGGTATGCACGCATACGGTTACCACCTATGTGGACAGCATTCTGGCCGGCCATAATGTGGCTGCTCCAGACCGGGAGCTGATCATTGATTATCTGAGATGTGTGTTCTTCGGCCTTCTCATCGGCTGGCTGGAAGCGGGGATGCAGAAAGATATTCAAACCCGTTTCCACCGGATCTGCGAACTGAAGCAAGGCGATTTGGAGCAGATGATCTCCCGGTGTGAAGGACAGTAATACTGTTTCTTTATAAAAATGTTTCCTTTTTATAAAGAAGGCACCGCCTGGCGGTTTTCGTGATTTTCGAGATAGAAAATCACGAAAACCCGTCTCATTCAGTATAAAAGACGCATCCGGCAAACAAGCCCCGTGTCCCAAAACCGGACAATCCGGACTTTGTGTCCCAAAAACAGGCAAAACAGCTCCAATGCCCAAAAACCGGGCATTGGGGCTTGTTTTGTCCGTTTTTTCTTTTGGATTATTTTGATATAGTTTAGCTACAAAATAAATCAAGGAGGCACACAATATGTATTATGCAAGTGGAAACTATGAAGCGTTCGCACGTCCCCGTAAGCCGGAGGGTGTCGACAACAAGTCGGCTTACATCATCGGCACCGGCCTGGCCGCTCTGACAGCGGCCTGCTATCTGGTGCGGGACGGCCAGATGAAGGGCAGCAATGTCCACATCTTTGAGAAGGACCCCATCCCCGGCGGCGCCTGTGACGGCTATGAATACCCCGGTGTGGGCTACGTCATGCGCGGCGGCCGGGAGATGGATAACCATTTTGAGGTCATGTGGGATTTGTTCCGCTCCATCCCCTCCATCGAAACCGAGGGCGTCAGCGTGCTGGATGAATATTACTGGCTGAACAAGGAGGACCCCAACTATTCCCTGTGCCGGGCCACGGTGAACCAGGGTCAGGACGCCCACACCGACGGCAAGTTCGGCCTGTCCGACAAAGGCGCCATGGAGATCATGAAGCTCTTCTTCACCCCGGACGAGGACCTGTACGACAAGCGCATCACGGATTTCTTTGACGACGAGGTGCTGAACTCCAACTTCTGGCTGTACTGGCGCACCATGTTCGCCTTCGAAAACTGGCACTCCGCGCTGGAGATGAAGCTGTACATCAAGCGCTTTATCCATCATGTGGGCGGCCTGCCGGATTTCACCGCCCTGCGGTTTACCAAATATAACCAGTACGAGTCCATGATTCTGCCCATGGTCAAGTATCTGGAGGGCTTCGGCGTGCAGTTCCACTACAACACCAAGGTCGTCAATGTGGAATTTGACATCCGCGGAAGCAGGAAGGCGGCCAAGCGCATTGAACTGCTGGCAGACGGCGGGAGTAAGTTCGTTGACCTGACGGAAAACGACCTGGTATTCATCACCAACGGCGGCTGCGTGGAAAATTCCACCCTGGGTTCCCAGAACACCCCCGCCCCCTTCCATCCCGAGATCAAGCCCGGCGGCGGCTGGGATATGTGGCGGAAAATCGCCGCCCAGGACCCCGCCTTCGGCCATCCCGACAAGTTCTGCTATGACCCGGAGCAGTCCAACTGGATGAGTGCCACCGTCACCACCCTGGACCAGAAGATCATTCCCTATATCCAGAATATCTGCAAGCGGGACCCCTTCTCCGGCAAAGTGGTCACCGGCGGCATCGTCACGGTGAAGGACTCCTCCTGGCTGCTGTCCTGGACCATCAACCGGCAGCCCCAGTTCCACAGCCAGCCTGAGGGCCAGTGCCTGGTGTGGGTCTACGGCCTGTTCTCCGACAAGCCCGGCGACTATGTGAAGAAGTCCATGCGGGAGTGCTCCGGCAAGGAGATCTGCATGGAGTGGCTGTACCACATCGGCGTACCCGTTGACCAGATCGAGGAGCTGGCCGCCAATTCCGCCAACACCGTGCCCTGCATGATGCCCTACATCACCGCTTTCTTTATGCCCCGCGCGGCTGGCGACCGCCCTGACGTGGTGCCCGAGGGTGCTGTCAACTTTGCCTTCCTGGGCCAGTTCGCGGAAACCAAGCGCGATACCATCTTCACCACCGAGTATTCCATGCGTACCGGCATGGAGGCCGTATATACCCTACTGAACATCGACCGGGGCGTCCCGGAGGTCTGGGGCAGCACCTACGATATCCGGGACCTGCTGAATGCCACCATTCAAATGCGCGACGGCAAGCCCCTGACGGAAATGAACCTGGGCTTTAAGGAGCGGATGGTGGTCAAGAAGCTGCTGGAAAAGATCCGGGGAACCGACATTGAAAAGCTGCTGAAGGAATATCATGTGATCTGATACGGATTCTTCCTAAAACCTAACGGTTTTAGAAAGAAGGAACCGCCTAACGGCGCTTCCGGTTTGTGGCGAATCGCCACAAACGTCGTCCCATACAGTTCTTAACGCACCTGCGGTGCTATAAAAAGGTTTTCAGCCTTTTTCATAAGAGCTAGTATGAACCACACATTTTGGCTGCGCATAAGGTCTCCCACACGCTTAAGCGTGTGGGAGCACTCCCGCCGCTGCGTTTGCAGCGGCGAATCCCTGCATAAACAGGATTTTAACGCAAAGGAGGTACTGCTTGTGAATACAAATAACCGTATCAAGGCCGCAAAGCTCGGCTACATCATCGTTTCTCTTCTGCTCTGTGCGCTGGGGATCGTGTTGATCGCGGTTCCGGATTTCTCGGCTTCCCTGCTTTGCTGGGTTGGCGGGCTGCTTCTGGTTTTGTTCGGCCTTATCAAAATTGCCGGCTATTGCTCAAAGGATTTATACCGTCTGGCGTTTCAATATGACCTGGCCTTCGGCATTCTGCTGATTGCCCTTGGCGCGATTCTCATATTCCGCACGGAAACAATGGTAAATGTGATTTGGGTTCTCCTGGGGATCAGCATCTTGGCCGATGCCCTGCTGAAAATACAAATCGCGATCGATTCCAAGATATTTGGCATCCATCAATGGTGGCTGATTTTTTCCATGGCCATTCTTACGGGCATTGTCGGTTTTCTGCTGGTTTTGCGCCCGTCGGAAAGCGCGCAGGCCGTCATGGTGCTTCTTGGGATCTCCCTGCTGTCTGAGGGGATTCTGAACCTGGTGACGATTCTGACAGCCGTCAAAATTATCCGCGATCAAAAGCCGGTTGTAATTGATGCCGAATTCTGTGGAGCAGAGCGCGACTTGTAATACTGTTTCTTTATAATATCAGTATCATTTCCGCAACATCGTAGGAAGGGTGTTCAATCGAATATGTTTTTTTCAAAAGCGGTAGTAAAGTACCGCATCCCGATTTTAATCCTCACTGTTCTGCTGATGATTCCGGCCGTGATTGGCATGGTAAACACGCGCATCAATTACGATATGCTGACCTACCTGCCGGAAGATATGGACACTGTTATCGGGCAGAACGAGTTGATGGCGGACTTCGGGAAAGGCGCGTTTTCCTTTATCATTATGGAAGACATGTCCAACGAGGATGTAGCCGCTCTCAAAGCACAGATCGAACAGGTCGGCCATGTGGAAGCGGTGATCTGGTATGACTCTATTTTTGACCTGTCCGTCCCCATGGAGCTTTTGCCGGATGAAATCTACGCGGAATTCAATACAGACCATTCCACAATGATGGCCGTATTCTTTGACAGCTCCACCTCTGCGGATATTACAATGGATGCCATTCGGGAAATCCGTTCCATCTGCGGAAAACAGTGCTTTGTTTCCGGCATGTCCGCGTTGGTTACCGATCTGAAGGATCTTTGTGAGCAGGAAGAGCCGATTTATGTCGGCATCGCTGTGGCGCTGGCCTGCGCCGCTATGCTGGTATTTCTGGACAGCTGGCTGGTGCCCTTCGTGTTCCTGGCCAGCATCGGCATGATGATCCTGCTGAATCTTGGCACAAACTTTTTCCTCGGCGAGATTTCTTACATTACAAAAGCCCTGTCCGCCGTTTTGCAGCTTGCCGTTACCATGGACTACTCTATTTTCCTGTGGGAAAGCTACAATGAGCAGCGCGGGAAATGCGCTGACCACAAAGAAGCCATGGCGGTCGCCATTCAGGAGACACTGACCAGTGTCGTCGGCAGCTCCATTACCACCGTCGCCGGATTCATCGCCCTGTGCTTTATGACCTTCACCATGGGCCGGGATCTGGGAATCGTCATGGCAAAGGGCGTATTGCTGGGTGTACTCGGCTGCGTGACCGTTTTGCCCGCCTTGATTTTGATTCTGGATACGCCCCTGCAAAAAACGAAGCACAAAGCGCTGCTTCCCAATATGGGCGGCTTTGCCAAGGGAGTTGTAAAGGTCTTTCCGGTATTTCTCGTGATTTTCGCCCTGCTCATTCCGCCTGCCTATTATGGATACAGCAAGACAAACGGCGAAGTTTACTACGATATGGGCGAGTGCTTGCCCCAGGACATGGCGTATGTCATTGCCAACAGCAAGCTGGCGGAGGATTTCCACATTGCCTCGACCCATATGCTGCTGGTGGACGCGGACGTTCCATCCGGGGATATCCGCCAGATGATTGACGAAATGGAGCAGGTCGACGGCGTCAAATATGTGCTTGGCCTGGAATCCGTTGTAGGCTCCCGGGTACCCATCGAGGTTTTGCCGGAGTCCATCGTCAGCATTCTGAAAAGCGACAAATGGGAGCTGCTGCTCATCAATTCTGAATACAAGGTGGCAAGCGACAACGTAAACGCCCAGCTGGACGGTCTGAACGCCATTCTCAAAAAATACGATGAGGGCGGTATGCTGATCGGCGAGGCTCCCTGCATGAAGGATATGATCGAAACCACGTCCCATGACTTCCAAGTCGTCAATACGGTGTCGATCCTGGCGATTTTTGTCATTATTGCTTTGGTTGAAAAGAGCATTTCCCTGCCCTTTATTCTGATTGCCGTCATTGAATTCGCGATCTTCATCAATCTGGGCCTGCCCCATTATCTTGGCCAGAGCCTGCCCTTCATCGCGCCTATCTGCATCAGCACGATCCAGCTTGGCGCCACCGTTGACTACGCCATTTTGATGACGACCCGGTATAAATCCGAGCGGATTCGGGGCGCGCAGAAAAAGGACGCCGTATGGATCGCCCTTTCTACGTCAATCCCATCCATCATCGTCTCCGGCATGGGGCTTTTTGCCGCCACTTTCGGCGTTGCGCTTTACTCGAATATCGATATCATCAGCGCTATGTGTATGCTGATGGCACGGGGCGCCGTGGTCAGTATGCTTTCCGTTATCCTGATCCTGCCCGCGCTGCTCCTGCTCTGTGACGGATTGATCTGCGCCACAACTGCGGGTATGCGGCAAATCAAAAAGTCTTCGAACAAATCCATGGAGGTAACAGCAAAATGAACAGGAAAGGAATTCGTCTTATCGCCATTGGCCTGTGTGCTATGTTTCTCTTTGCCGCTGTACGTCCGGTGATATTCGCCCAAGCCGCCGGCGGTTCCAGTGGGGCGCGCAGTGCATTGGAGGAATTGCAGGGTGCCCAGGAGGAGACCCTCTACATTCTGACCGGCGCTGACGGCGCACCGCGCAAAGTCATTTCTAGCGGTCAGCTCACAAAGAAAGACGGCACTGTTCCGTCCGAGGCAGATCTGGAAAAGGAACTGCCCATCGGTCTGGATATTACATACCGGCTGAACGGGAAAACCGTCACCGCCGGGGAGCTGGCAGGAAAAAGCGGCCGCGTCACCGTCCGCTTTGACTATACCAACCAACAGTCCCGTGACGTGACCATCGACGGGAAAAAGGAGAGCATCTATGTTCCCTTTACCGTCATGACCGGTATGCTGCTGGACAACAAGAAATTTCAGAACATTGAAATCTCCAACGGCAAGCTGATCGACGACGGCGGCCACACCGCTGTCATCGGAATCGCGTTCCCCGGCCTCCAGGAAAACCTGGCAGCCGACCCCGGGAAGCTGGAGATCCCCAGCTTTGTGGAAATGACGGCAGATGTCCAGGATTTCTCCATGGACATGACCATCACCATTGTGACCAACGCCCTGTTCCAGGAGCTGGACACCGGTGAGCTGGATTCCATCGGGGATCTGAGTGAATCCCTCAACGATCTGACAGACGCCATGGATCAGCTGATGGGCGGTTCCAACCAGCTGTATGATGGACTGAACACGCTGCTGAACAAATCGGGCGACTTGGTGAGCGGGATCAATCAGCTGGCCACCGGAGCCAAAGAGCTGAAGGCAGGCGCCGGAAGCTTGGACGAAGGCGCTGCGGCGCTGCAGGCGGGTGCGGCCCAGCTGCAGACCGGATTGGATACCGTGGTTTCCAACAACAGCTCCCTGATTAACGGCGCGGCGCAGGTGTTCAATACCCTGCTGTCCACCGCCAACACCCAGCTCGCCGCCGCTGGCCTTGACGTTCCGGCCATGTCCATCGGAAATTACGCGGATGTCCTAAACGGCGTCATTGCCTCCCTGGATGAAACTGCCGCATATCAGCAGGCGCTTGCCACAGTCACCGCCCAGGTGGAGGAGCAGCGGGACTACATTACGGAGCAGGTAACCGCGGCGGTTCGTGGAACAGTCACGCAGCAGGTCACATCTGGCGTAGAGGCAGAGGTTAGAAACGCTGTAAAGGAGCAGGTGGTGGCCGAATCGGAGGAGCGGATCAGAGCCGCAGTCACCGAAGCCGTAAGGGAAAGCGTCACCGACGCAGTGATCCAGGCGCTCGGTATAGAAGGCATTACGACTAAAGCGGAGTATGATTCCGCTGTGGCAAGCGGACAGGTGGCCGAAGAGACACAGGCGGAGGTTTCCGCCGCGATTGAAGCGCAGATGCAAAGCGAGGAAGTTTTGCAGGAAATCGAAGAACAGACCCAAAGCCAGATTGCGCAGATTGAGCAGAAGGTCGATGAGCTGGTCAGCGCGAAGATGCAGACCGAGGAAATTCAGGGTATCATCACCGCAAAGACAGAGGAGCAGATGCAGACCGACGAGGTACAGGATCAGATCACCCTCAACACGGAAGCCCAGGTGCAAAAGGCCATCGCCGACGCCATGGAAAGCGACGCCGTGCAGTCCCAGCTCGCGGCGGCGTCGGAAGGCGCCAAATCGGTCATTGCGCTGAAAACCTCCCTGGACAGCTATAACGCTTTCTACCTTGGCCTTAAGAGCTACACAGCGGGCGTCGCCCAGGCGGCCTCCGGTGCGGGAGAATTGAAGGCAGGCCTGGACAGCCTGCGGGATGGTTCTGAGAAACTGTCCAGCGGTGCGGATGCACTTTGCGACGGTGTTCTAACGCTGAATAACGGCGCACCCGCTCTGGTGGATGGCGTTACCCAACTGCGCGACGGCGCGCTGCGGCTCTCCGACGGTCTGAAGGAATTTGACGAAAAGGGCGTGCAGGCCCTGGTGGACGCCGTGGATGGCGATGTGGATCATCTGCTGGAACGGGTCCGCGCAACGGCCGACGTATCCAAGGAATACCAAGCCTTCCCGGAAATGAAAGAAGAACTGGACAGCCAGGTGAAGTTCATTTACCGCACGGATCCAGTAAAAAAAGAGAAATAAAAAAGGAGCATTACCATGGACTTTTCTACCGCAATGAAAAAATTTGGAATGGAGCAGGCGCTGAACTACGCCATCAAGGACCCGGAAAGAAACCTGCTCAAGCTGCTGGGCTGGGTGGATAAGCTGGCGGGAGACGGTCCCAACAGCTTCCCTACCCAGCGTGAAGTCTTCCGCAAGGTGCTGTCCGATCCGGAAAACAACATGTACCAGCTCACCATGAGCGTGCTGAAGGACATTGACCAGGATGTCCTAAAGGCCACCTTTGAAAACTTCTTCCTGAATGCCAACATCATCGGCTGGCCGAAGCAGGAGGAGTACCGGCAGAAGTACGGCTGCAACATCCCCTGGGCGATTTTGCTGGACCCCACCTCTGCCTGCAACCTGCACTGCACCGGCTGCTGGGCGGCGGAATACGGAAACCGTCTCAACCTGAGCTTTGACGAGATCGATTCCATCATCACCCAGGGCAAGGAAATGGGCGTGTACATGTACATCTACACTGGCGGCGAGCCGCTGGTACGCAAGAAGGATTTGATCGCCCTGTGCGAAAAGCACAGCGACTGCCAGTTCCTGAGCTTCACCAACGCGACGCTGATCGACGAGGCCTTCGCCGACGAAATGCTCCGGGTGAAGAACTTCATCCCCGCCATCAGCCTGGAGGGCTTTGAGGCCGCCACCGATGGCCGCCGGGGTGATGGTGTCTATCAGAAGGTGGTCAAGGCCATGTCGATTCTGAACGAAAAGCACCTGCCCTTCGGCATGTCCTGCTGCTACACCAGCGCCAACCTGGATTCCATCAGCTCCTATGAATTCATCGACCACATTGTGGGGCTGGGCGCCAAGTTTGTGTGGTACTTCCACTACATGCCCGTAGGCAATGACGCGGTGCCGGAGCTGCTGCCCACCCCTGAGCAGCGGGAATTCATGTACCACCGCATCCGGGACATCCGCGCGACGAAGCCCATTTTTGCCATGGATTTCCAGAACGACGGCGAGTATGTGGGCGGCTGCATTGCCGGCGGCCGGCGCTATCTGCACATCAATGCCAACGGCGACTGCGATCCCTGCGTGTTCATCCACTATTCCGATTCCAACATCCGGGAAAAGACGCTGCTGGAATGCCTGCGCTCTCCCATGTTCATGGCCTATCATGACGGCCAGCCCTTCAACGACAACCACCTGCGCCCCTGCCCCATGCTGGAAAACCCGGAGCTGCTGCGCCGGATGGTGGAAAAAACCGGTGCCAAGTCCACCGACATGCAGTCCCCGGAAAGCGCGGAGCACCTGTGCGCCAAGTGCGATGCCTATGCGGCCAACTGGAAGCCTACCGCGGAGAAGCTTTGGCAGTGCAGCTGTGCCTGCAGGGCGGAGAAGAAGGAGAACTGATATGATTTCCTTATTCACATCCGAGAGCGTCACCGCTGGCCATCCGGATAAGGTGTGCGACCAGATCGCAGACGCGGTTCTGGACGCGCTTTTGGCAGGGGACCCCAATTCCCATGTGGCCTGTGAAGTTACGGCCATTCCCGATGGCGTTCACATTTTTGGAGAGATCACCTCCCGTACCCACGTGGACTATGCCGCCATTGCCCGCCAGGTGATCCGGGAGATCGGCTACGACAAGCCCGGCCATGGCTTTGACGCGGACAGCTGTAAAATTACAGTCGATATCCATGAACAGTCCCCGGACATCAACATGGGCGTCACCAAGGCCGATGTTTTGGAGAACGGCGCAGGTGACCAAGGTATGATGTTCGGCTATGCCTGCCGGGAAACCGAAAGCCTGATGCCCTTGCCCATTGAGCTTGCCCATGCCCTGACAAAGCGCCTGGCCCTTGTCCGCCAGGAGGGGATCCTGCCCTATCTGCTGCCGGATGGGAAAGCCCAGGTCACCGTGGAATACCATGACGGTATCCCGGCAAGGATCCAGGCTGTTGTGGTCTCCTCCCAGCATGAGGATACGGTGGACATGGAGCAGCTGCGGGAGGACATTGTCCGCCATGTTATCCGCCCGGTGCTGCCGGAATCCATGCTGGATGACGGCACCCAGTATTTCATCAATCCCACCGGGCGCTTCACCATCGGCGGCCCCGCCGGTGACAGCGGCCTGACGGGGCGGAAGCTCATTGTGGACACCTACGGCGGCTACGCCCGGCATGGCGGCGGTGCGTTCTCCGGCAAGGACCCGTCGAAGGTTGACCGCAGTGGGGCCTACATGGCCCGGTATCTGGCAAAGAACGTGGTTGCGGCAGGACTGGCAGAGCGCTGCGAGATTCAAATCAGCTACGCCATCGGCGTTGCCGAGCCGGTATCGCTGCTGGTGGATACCTACGGGACGGGAAAAATCCCCTCCGGTCAAATCGAATCTCTGATCCTTCAAACCGTTGATTTGCGGCCGTCGGCCATCATCCGGCGCCTTTCCCTTCGGACGCCCTTCTACAGACAAACGGCCAGCTACGGTCATTTGGGTTCCAATGCTTCCCAATTGCCTTGGGAACAGACGGATTTGGCACATTTCTGGCTGGACAAATTATCATAGCACAGCAATAACCGGATTGTTCCGCACACACTGGGAACAATCCGGTTATTTGTATCATCAGCGGGAAACTGCGCGCCTTACGCCCGGGCCGAAATGGCAAAAACCGGCACCGGGTTGTAAAACGCATCGATATCATGGTAGATACGCTGCCAAACCGATGTGTCTATCTGAACCTCCCGAAAACCTGCCGCCTTCAGCAGCTCCAGGTCCCAGGCGGGCCTTGCCTGTTGGCAGGGACGGAGCATCCCCTTGATAGATTCATACTCTTTCAGAAGGCCCGCGCCAATCTCCTTGTGGGCATGATTTTCAGGAAGCACCTGCTGGGTGTCCTCCCGGCAATAATCCGCGTCAAAATTCAGCAGGATTCCACCGGGCCTGAGAAGGCCGTGCCAGCTGCAGTAGGCCCTCTGCAAATTCGGCAAAGACCAGGTCAGATTCCGGGTGATGACCATATCAAAGCTTGCCGCGCCGAAGTCAGGACATTCCGCATCCATCACCGAAAAACTGGCGGGAAGGCCCAAACGGGCGGCGGTTTTCCGCGCCTCGCAGATCATGTTCTCACTCAGGTCAATGCCGGTGACCCGGTGGCCCCGGCCCGCAAGCAGCAGGGCGAAAAAGCCTGTACCGGTGCCCACGTCCAGAATATCCAGTGGCCCGTCTCCTGGCATATACGTTTGAAATTCCGCCAGCCACAGTCCATGCTTTTCACTGTCCCATTCCCGCAGGCGCAGGGAGGAGAACTGCTCCGCCCGTTGGTCCCAGTATTGTCTCACCTTCGTTTTAATTGCGTCCATAGATGCCAAAACCCGCAAATGCTTACGGGTATCTCCTTTTGTTGTGCACTTCCGATTATCTTGAAAATAGCGGAAATGACTGTGCCGGTATGGCGATGTCTAGTTTACCATCTGTCCCCCACTGGGACAACCCCTGTGGGGGGATATTTTTTGCAGTTTTTTCCCGAATAACGGCCCTTGCATCAGGCCATATATGGAATGGCATTTTCAAAAAACGGCGGCCCTGCCAAAGCAGGGCCGCCCAAACCCGCAGTTACTTTTTCTTACTCAGGGACGCCCGCACAACGCCCTTGGGATCCTTCACCAGCAGGCAAACCAGCCAGATGACCAGGCCCAGCGCAACGACAGACAGTCCCAGGAAAAAGTCGTTGAGCATATCCGCAGGAGCGGGTGTAAAATACTCCGCCCCCAGCTCTGCATACGCAAACACCGCGTCAACCATCCACATCAGCGAGGCTCCCCAGTACAGATAGCACAGCACATGCAGGTTCATCTCATTTTTCGGAGCCCCCTTGTACCACGCGACGGTGCATAGGATCGCCGCGAACAGGCAGGTAAGCAACGTCATAAGGGAAACCTCCCTATGCGTGCACCTGCTCAACGGCAGGACGCTTCATCAGGTTGTCGGCAACCAGGACCATACCCGCCCACACAACCGTAAGCCAGACAGCCATGGTGCCGCCCACGGAGGCCATCTCGCTGAGCATCACCGCGGTTTCCTCCGGGTCGCTCATTGCCGTCAGGAACGGGAAGAAGGGCACCACCTCGCCGTGCCAAATATGCTCAAAGCACAAAAGTGCGCTGCCGCCCCACAGCAGCTTGGACAGCCAGCCCAGCTTCCGGGAGAAGGATATCCTCTCTTCGGACGCCGCAGCCTTCTTCATTCCCTTTGAAACGACCGTAGTGGCGACCGCCTCAGCCGCCGGAACCAGAAAACAAGCCATAATCAATATCTCCTTTCTGCCTGGAGCGCATATCCGCGCTCCCATTGCAGATATTATAAATCCCCCGGTTGCTCCGCGCAACCCGGGGCGGGGGATCGTTTTCGGAGCCTGCCAAATCCCCTGTCCGGGGTTTATTTGGTGAACCTTCACAAGTTTCTGCCCCCAGGAAATCAGAAAGCCTGCCTGCTCCGGGATAAACCCCGGGAAAGTGGTTTTGAATTTTGGCCGTTTTTACAAAAAAACCGGGCACATCCCCCACGGGAGGGCCGTTCCGAAGAAAAAATGTATCCCCCACCGGGGCTTCCGCCACCGCAAAAATTCCAGTATAATGTATTTGCACACATGTGATTTCCTATCCAAAACAAAAGGAAACTGCCGTACTTTTTGGGGAAAAAGTACGGCGGCTTTCTTATGTGATTTTTCCCTTGCTGCCTCACTGTAGTCTCATACTATTCCGGCGCTGCGATACGCATTTTTGCCATCACCCATCTCCACTAATTTTCCTGATTACTTTACATGGATTTCCCGCCGCCACACAATTTGCCGGAATATCTTTCGTAACGACACTGCCTGCACCGATCACGGTACCACTTCCTATGGTGATTCCCGGAAGGAGGATACAACCGCCTCTATCCAGCATCCATCTCCGATTACAATGGGAAGTGCGTAGGTCCGGCAAAAATACGCCTCCCCTGCCGGATTCCAACCGAACCTTCTACAACAAGCTGAAAAAGGCAAAGAGGATGCAAAGTATATCCAGCTGCCAAGTGCATGATAATGGACCCATGGAAGGGTCCTGGGGCATTCTAAAGCGGGAACGGTACTATGGCAGACGGTTCACAAGCCACGAAGAACTTGTGCAAAAGCGATGCAGCGCAACGCTTTTTACAAACAACAACTCCGCTTCATCGAACACACAGTTCAAAGCCTCCGCAATGGCTGTCGGAGCGGGATTCCGCCGCCATTTTCCCGCTGAACCTCCCGCAAAAAGCCGGTCAGCGCACTTTGGTCCCCAGGCGCCCCCTGAGTCCGGTAATAGGCAATGGCCTCCTCTAAGCTCCAAGACATGTTCTCTCCCCCTCCCGCTTTGGCGCTGCTTTGCTATTGTGGGAATTTTTATCCATTTAACACCCAGGCTTCCGGATATTCCAGAACCGCCACGCCCCAGCCGGGCACCGTGAGCACATCGCCCTCACGATATATATTTCCAGAGAGCAGCTCCCTGCAGTCCGCCGGAACCGGATATCCCGACTCCTGCCCGGCATAATTCAATACATAGCGCACCCGCATGCCAAAGTCGTTTTTCCCTTCCTTGATGACCAGCGGCCAGCATACCCCGGGCCGCTGGATATTCATTTTAGAGAGCAGGGCCAGCAGCACGTCTTGCAGGACACTTTCCTCCAGCATGGTGCCGAGATACGCCGCACTGCCCTTCCCATATGGGTGCCAGGTTACGGCGGCATAATCATGATAGGCCCTATGGCCATAGCGAAGCAGAATTTCCGCGTCCCCGTCCGGGCGCAGAAGCTCCATCCATTCCCGTGCCCCGGGAACATCCACGGGGATGGTGAAGGTATCATAGGTCATACCAAATACATCCGTCAGACCGCCGGGCTGCGGTTTTGTCCGAATTTTCAGGTTTTCATCGCAGAAAAAGCTGCGGAAGGTGGCCAGCAAATTGCCGCCGCCGGCAACATAGCGCCGCAGGGCGTCCAGCAGGGAATCCTCCGCACAGTATATTCCCGGCGCGACCACCAACTCGTAGTCTGAAAAATCCCGAACGGTATCATCGACGATGTCGCATGGCACATTCAGCCGGAACAGGCCGTCGTAAACCCAGCGCAGAATATCCCCGTAATTGGGACCGGCAAAGGCCGCGCTGTGCTTCAGCCCTGTCAGGCTGCGGTTGGATACCATCACCGCCGCTTTGCTTTTCCGCTTCAGATTCACCAGATGCGGACCCAGCCGGGCAAACTCCGCCCCGATGTCCGCCGCTTCCCGGTAAACCGCCCCCGGGGTAAAGTCGTGGCTGAGGACTCCCTTCCAATGGGACTCAATGCCATTGTGAATGGAATGCCAATGCCAGTATTCCACCATATTCGCGCCATTGGCGAGATGGGCAAACGCCTGGAGCCGCAGCTGTCCCGGCCAGGGCAGGCAGCCGACAAGCCCCTGGGCCTGGGTTTCCAGCACAAAGAAATTCTGCCCGTTTTTCAGCCCGCGGGCCAGATCCCCGCCGAAGCTGATTTCCGCTCCCGTCAGCCTGCCCGCCGTGGGATGGTAAATATCACAGCCTGCCACCGTGACCGCCGCCGCTTCCCGGAACTGATCCGCGTCCGGCTGCAGGGCGTGGGAGTAGTCCCGCCACTCATAGTCAAAGTTGTGGGTCACGAACTGTTCCGGACGTCGGTACTCATCCACAATGGAACGCTGCCACAGCAGAAAATCCGTCACAAGCTGGCGCTGGAAGGCCTCGTACTCCGCAGCCAGGCTGCCGTTGATGGTTCCCCGCACATCCGGCAGGTCCTCCCAGCTTCCCAGGGAATTGCTCCAATAGGCAAGCCCAAAGGCCTGGTTCAGGTTTTCCACCGTGCCGAATTTCCGGGCCAGCCATTGCCTGAAAAGCTTCTGGGCACGTTCCCCGCAGGTATCATAGTGCTTCGTTTCATTGTCCAGCTGGAAGCCGATGACATTGTCATAGGGCTGCACCTCCGCCATCAGCCGGCGGATGATCCGCTCGCAGTGGAAGCGGTAGCCCGGATGGGTAATGTCCATATTCTGGCGGTGGCCGTAACGGCTGGGGCCGTCGTGGGTTTCCGCCAGAATGTCCGGGTATTTTCCCGCCATCCAAGGGGGAATGGCATAGGTCGGCGTGCCCACGATGACGCTTATGCCATACTTCTGCGCTCCCCGCAGCATCCGGTGCAGGCTGGTAAAGTCAAACTCCCCATCCCGCGGCTCCCAGGTGCTCCAGGTGGATTCCGCGATCCGGATCACATTCATGCCCGCCGCCCGCATGAGGCGCATATCCTCATCCACCCGGCTGACAGGCATATATTCGTCATAATAGGCCGCGCCGAAATAAAGCTTGTCTGTTCTCATAACGGTCCCTCCTATGAGATTTGCGGCAAACCCGGCTGACGATCGGGTTTGCCGCCTTCAAAACGATACCACTGCTCTCAGGCGATCCAATGGGCAATCAAACCCAGGACCAGCAGATGCGCCGGATAGAGGATATAAAAAATGTACTTATTCCAGTGATCTCCCCGCTGGCCGTTATAGCGGCTCAGGGCAAAGGTGGAAATGGGGCCGGTAACATACATCAGGCTGATGAGGCTTCCCACGGTCAGCTTTGCCTTGGGCTTGTCCCGCAGCAGGTAGTAGGCCGCGGCCAGCAGCACCTCGCACAGGCCAAAGCCGGACCGCATCAGCCCGCTCCACAAAACCGCCGCGACGACAATCAGCACCTGCATGCCCCGGCTGGCAGAGAACAGCCTCAGCCCATACAGCATCACAAGGCATACGGTTAGGGTAAACAGCAGGTTTTGGCTGTTCCAGTCAAACCATTGGCCGGTCATGGCAAAATCATAGGGGATTTCACTGATTACCGCAAAGATAAGCATCCGCAGAAGGTAGGCCCGGTAGTTCTGGGTATGGACAAAGCCCTCCACCAGCAGGAACGCGAACACAGGGACTGCCAGGCCCCCCAGCAGCTGGAACACCGCCGCCCAGCTGGACAGAATCATCATCTCCGGGTCGGCGGACAGGATCTCCTGCAGCTGGCCGTTTGAAAGCAGGCTCATATGGAGCATACCGTTTTGGATCACGGACATGCTGAAGGAGTAAAACAGCATCGTAAGGCAGCCGTACAGCTTCAGGTTCATTCCCGTCATGGGAATCCGGGGCAGCCGCCTGCGGCTGCGAAGATCATTATGGGTCATATTGTACTCCTTCCTGTAAAGTCACGAATGGTTTCCAGACCGGGCAAAGCATTTCCCCGGTAATCGAACAGGGCTTGGTTTGCCCATTCATTGCCACCGGGGCCTTTTTCTCCGGTGTAGGCCAGGGCGGCATCGTTTGCCCACTGGCTTCCGGGAACGGGAATCCAGGCCGCCTCCCAGTAGATAAAGCCCTTGCCCCGCTGCTCCGGGACGGAGCGGATCAGCTCCATCAGGTCCTTCAAAAACAGGCTCTGGCCCTCCCGGCTCATGGGGTACGGAACGGACTCCGCCAGGCGCCGGTTCGCGGCCATGCCCTTTCGCTCTGAGGCTGTAAGCTTTTCAAAGCCGGCGTAATCCTCCAGTGTATAGCCCATGGAGGTCTCTGCTACGATCATGTCCTTTCGGTAGCGAAGGGCCAAATCGTTCATATTTTCGCGCAGCTGGTCCATGGAACCATGCCAGAAGGGATAATAGCTCAGCCCCAGATAGTCGAAGTCCGCTCCGCCTCCGGCGAAATACCGGTCAAACCAGTCCCGGTACACTTCGTTGTTCCCGCCGTTGTCCAGATGTAGCATGACCTTGGCTTCCGGCGCCGCCTGCCGCACAGCACAAATCCCCGCATTCAGAAAAGCGGTGATCGCGTCAAAATTGGGATACCGGCCATAGGGCCAGAGCAGGCCCTTGGTGATCTCATTTCCCACAGCCACGATCCGGGGCGCCACGCCCTCCTGTACCAGCGTGCGCATGACGGAAAGGGTGTAGTCATAGACTGCCCGGACCACCTGCTCCTGAGAAAGCCCCTGCCAGGCCTTCGGCATGGTCTGCTTTCCGGGGTCTGCCCAGAAATCGCTGTAGTGAAAATCCAGCAGCCAATCCACCCCGGCCTTTTTCAGCCGTTTTGCCATTTGGATGGTACGGGGTAGGTCATTGCTCCCGGCGCCGTAAGGTTCTCCGTTGGGGGCATAGGGGTCGTTCCACAGCCGCAGCCGCACCAGATTCATTCCATAGCGCTGCAATATCTCAACAGGGTCCCCCGGCCGGCCCCGGTCATAGAATTTCCCGCCGCAGTTTTCCACTTCCATCAGGGAGGACAGGTCCATTCCCTTGATCCAATCGTTCATAGTCATTCCTCGTTTTCATACTGTTTCTTTATAAAAATGTTCCATTCTGGCGAATGAAGCTTTTTAATTGAATATCAGTATCCGCTTTGGTCACCGGATTCACAGGCAATCTGCATCCAAATATTGTATTCCTTATCATACCCGTTCTGCCCGCCGCAGTCAACATCCACTTTTCCGGAAGCAGAAATTTTCCCTGCCGCCGTACAGGGTAGAACAGGTCGGAAAATAACGGCGGCTGACGCTGTCAGCCGCCGTTCAGACTGTCGATAAACCCTCTGGCGCGGGAGCGCCCAAGGCTCCCTTGTGCAAAGGCGACCGAAGGGAGTGCCTTGCGCTGAGCTGTCACGCGAACAGCGTGACTGAGGGATTGACGCGGTAAAATGTTTCCTTTTCGCCGAAGTCCAATGCGAATTCGTAACATTCCACTGCACAATCCCTCCGAGGCGGCTTACGCCGCCCCACGGCAGATTGTCAAGCAAGTGCAACACTTTCGAGTAAAATTTCAGCCGGAGTTTTCCAGCCGAGACATTTTCTGGGACGGTTGTTGATGATGTTTTCAACGCGTTGAATATCATCGTCGGTCACTGTCCTGAAATCAAACCCTTTCGGAAAGAAAAATCTGATAATGTCGTTCGCGTTCTCGTTTGTTCCCCGCTGCCACGGTTTATGCGGCTCGGCAAAGTAGACAAGTGTATGTAGGTTCGCTTCTAACTTCCGGAACTCAGAGAATTCTGACCCATTATCTAAATTTATACTCTTGACAGGCAGCCCAGCCAACAGCTTCTCAATAACCAACCGGGTGCATTCCGCTGTCCGGTTCCTGAGCAGACCTATTTTCAAAAACCGGCTCCTTCTGTCCACCAGACTCACCAACAACCCTTTCCCAATACCGCCATAAACCGTATCGCCTTCCCAGTCGCCGATCCTGGTTCGACAGCGGATCTCCTCCGGCCACTCAGGGATGATACGGTCAGGCTGGATGGTATTATAGTTGGAGTTCCTGGGAAGATTCCTCTTCCCACGACGTCTGATACTGATTTTTAATTAAAACATTTAAGAATCCACTCTCTACCAGTGATACTAGAAATGGTCTGGTTCGAGAGGGAACAGATGGTGTCGCAAAGGCGGTCCATGACTTTGTTCAGCGTCGCAAACACTTCGTTGCGGAACCCTCTCTTGCGAATTTCTTTCCAAATCTGTTCGATGGGGTTCATCTCCGGTGTGTACGGTGGGATATGGAATCGTTCTATGTTTTCCGGGATCTCCAATGCGCCAGACTTGTGCCATGCTGCTCCGTCGCAGCACAGCAGAATGGTATCGTTCGGGTATGTTCTGGACAAATCTCGCAGAAATTCGTTCATGCAGACCGAGTTGCACTTGGGAAGCACCAGAAAGAAGCTGTCTCCCGTCAGTGGTTCCACTGCTCCAAAGGCATAGTAATACTCCCGGATATGGTGGCAGGGCACACTAGGTCGTACCCCCTCCCCGCACCAGCAGTATTTGGGCTTGTTGATCCGACCGAAGCCTGCTTCATCCTGGAACATTAAGCGGATTTTCTTCCCGCTGTGGATAACTTTCAGTTCTTCGACTCGGGACTTAATTTTTTTGAGGCCGCAATTTCTTCACCGCTGGCCTTTTTCGGGTGCTTGCTGCGTGGCATGACTTTGCGCCAACCGTGACGATGCAGTACAAAGTAAATCTGACTGTCGCTGATGGGATGGTCGACAGCCGCCTGATACGCTGCCTTGATCTCACTGATCTCAACAAGTTCGCCTTTTTCTGCTCTTTCTCGGAAAGACGCAAGAATCTCGGCTTCTTCTTCCACGCTCATATTGCGGTGATTTCCGCCGTAATGGTTGCCAGCAATCGCTTCAATACCGCCCTTTTTGTATTTCGCTGCCAATTGAGCGGCATAGGCAGAATGAAAACCGGTTGCTGCCGCAATTTCCTTACCCTTTGCTCCTTTGGCGCGCATTTCCAATGCTTTCAATCTCGCCTCAGCTCGCTTGTCCTTATTCTCTCTGCGAGCTTGTGCTATCTCTTCAATTTCTTTTTCACTAAATTTGTATACCTGTGCCATTGTTATCACCCAGATATATTATAGCACATCTTAGTGTAAATGTTAAATTGTTTTATTAAAAAATAGTATGAGATGGGTTCTTTCGGTGATCTCCGGGAATTTTCCTAACTTTATGTACCGGTAAATGGTAGATACACAAAGCTGCTTTCTTCCTGGAAACATCTTGTGCCAGCGTTCGCGGATCGTCTCCGGTGACCAGTAACGCTTCAGTCCGGCAACAATATAGTCCCATTCCGGCGTGTCGGGCTTCAGGGCTTGGCGGTTCTGCTCCCGACGGCGGCGGATATAGAGATTATTCGCCCGCCAGTGATTATACAGGTATTTGTTGTCCGGCTTCTTATGAGGTTTGTACTTGGCTTTGTTGCGCCTGACCTCCCGGCTGATGGTAGACGGACTGCGTTCCAAAATGGCCGCAATTTCCCGAAAAGATTTCTTCTCTGCCAAAAGTTTTTGTAGATATTTTCTTTCTTCTAGTGTAAAATGTGTGTAGGACAATATGCTCACCTCGTGTAATTTGGTTGTGTGGTAACTACATTTTACACCATGGTCTGCATATTGTCTCTTTTTATTTCCTGTGTTGCACTTCAAATTATAACCTGCCCACCTCCCTTTGCACAAGGGAGGCTTTGGTGCAATGCTAATTGGTAAACTTCTACGTTTCAACTTACTTTTTCGACACTCAGAAAGCCGCAGCATTCCGCTGCGGCCCCGTTTCTTATTTGGTGGAATCCCGGAGAATCATCTGGTATCCCGGCAAAACAATGTTTTTGCTCTGGTTTCCCTCCAGCTTGTTGATCAATTCCCGGCAGGCGATTTTCCCCAGCTCCGCCGCATCAAAGCGGAGGCTGGTGACAGGCGGGATGTTGCTTTCCAGCAGAACATTGTCATAAAAACTGGCTACCTTCATATCTTCCGGGATCCGGACGCCGCAGCTGCGCAGGCGAACCAGCGCCATATTACAGATATGGTCGTCCATGCACACGATACAGTCCACCTTTTGCGGAATGACCACATCCAGTGCCGCGGTAAGGCGGTAATCCTGGTGGACATTCAAATAGACCAGCTGCTCCTCCCGTTTCACACCAGCCAGATCGCAGGCATCATAAAAGCCCTTCAGGCGGCTGTGCGTGACACAGTTGTTGTCGTCGCCCCCCAACAGGGCCATCCTCCGTGCGCCCCGGGCAATCAAAAGGGTGGTCAAATCCCGACAAGCGCTCTGATTATCGTTGTCCACGCTGATAACCTCCGGGTCGGAGGTGGGGCCGATCAGCACAAAGGGCACCTGTTTTTCTTTCAGGAATCCCACGATGGGGGAATTGACCAGGTTCCGCATGGCGATCACACCGTCTACCTTCCGGTTGTCGATCAGGCGCGCGATCTGCTCCACCGGCGGTTCACCGCTCATGGCCATGAGGACATCATAGCCGTTTTCGGCCGCAACCTTGCAAACTCCTTGCAGACAGTCCCGGAAAAATGCCACATCGAACACTCCGGTATCCCCCGGCATCATCAGGCCGATATTATAGGTCCGGTTCCGGGCCAGGCTCTGGGCCACAGCGTTGGGCCGGTATCCGCATTTGTCGATAAACTCCAAAATCCTCGCCCTGGTTTCCGCGCTCAAATTGCCCTTGCCGGAGATTGCCTTGGAAACGGTGGCCTTGTTTACCCCCAGTTCCTTCGCAATGTCATTCAGGGTATATCCTTTTTTCTCATTGCGCTCCATAAACAGCGCCCCCACTTTCTCCGGCCGACGGCAACTGGTTGCCAGAAAACTGAGTCTATTTTAACAGCGAAAGATTCCCATGTCAAGCATTCACGGCAAACATCTCCGTCCACATTTAGACGCGTTTTTCCTGCGCAAAATCTTCACAACAGAAATCGTAATGCTTTCACTGTTTTAACTCTTGATTCACATTATAAAATGTATTCTAGCATCCATAAAATATCCCTCTTTTCAGGAAATAAAAAAGCCAGTCCATATTTCAGGACTGGCAGGCAACGCTGTATTTCCCTTTTACACAGATAACACCAAATCAGTATGATACTCCCCAAGCCAGATCCTTGATAACCTCACCAGCCAATATCAGTCCGGCTACAGACGGGACAAAGGCAGTGCTGCCTGGAATATCCCGGCGGTCCGTACAATGCCGCTTCGTACCTGGCGGGCAGATACAGTGGGCACGGCAGCTGATTGCCATATCTTCTATGGGGCGAATCGGCTGTTCTTCCGAATAGACCACCTTCAGCTTTCGGATTCCCCGTTTCTTCAGCTCCCGCCGCATCACTCTTGCCAGCGGATCCACCCGGGTATGATAAATATCCGCCACCCGGAACGCGGATGCGTCCAGTTTGTTTCCCGCACCCATGCAGCTAATAATCGGTGTTCCCGTTTGAGCGCATTTTGTTACCAGTGCCAGCTTGGCGGATACCGTATCGACAGCGTCTACCACATAGTCATATTCTTCAAAAGGAAATTCCTCTGCCGTCTCCGGGAGAAAAAAGCAGGTATGTTCCCGCACGTCCGCATGGGGATTGATCTCCAGGATTCGCTCCTTCATCACTTCCGTTTTCAGTCTGCCCACGGTTTTCCGGGTGGCAATGATTTGACGGTTCAGATTGGTCAGGCATACCCGGTCATCATCGATCAGGTCAAAAGCACCCACGCCGCTGCGCACCAGTGCCTCACAGACATAACCGCCCACACCGCCAATACCAAATACGGCCACCCGCGCGGCAGCGAGGCGTTCCATAGCCTCCTTCCCAAATAGCAATTCTGTTCTGGAAAATTGGTTCAGCATATTGTTTCCTCTCAAATACCGGAACAGATATTATCATCAACAGGTGAATCCGGTTTTACATATTCAAAAGTATGGCGGGACCCTTCAAACGCCAGCTGCCCATCCCTAAAGCCAAGCAGCTGCATCATGGGAACCGGTTCCCAGGGGGACTCATCCAAAGGGACTGTAGCAAACAGAACCGTATCCCCCCGCTTTGTCCGGTAGAGCGTATGCCGCAAATTGGTATGCACATAAAGCAGCTCTCCGTCATATACCAGAAGATTCAGTTTGTTATGCTCCGCGATCTCCAAAATGATTTCATCCATCAGGCGAAACCGCTGCTGTGCCGTGAGGCTGCACCGGGACACTGGCATTTTCTCATTAACCCTGCGGATGATATGGCAGAGAATTCGTTCCGAGTCTGTTGCCCCGGCCTGAATATCCCGGTAAGCGTCCAGAATTTCAGACTGGAAAATTGTCCCGTTGTGTGCCAGTGTCCAGGCCCGTCCCGCGGCGTCCCGGTCCACAAAGGGATGGCAGTTTTCGTAATCCATACTGCCCCGGGTGGCAAAGCGGATGTGGGCGATCATATTCTGAACTTCCATAGGATACCGCAGGCGGCTTTGCAGATAGTCGCTGACCCAAGCGGGCTTCGGCTCCTTTTCCAGACTGACGGCGTTCCCATAGAACACGGCGATTCCCCAGCCATGGGGGTGGTCCACGCTGTGGGACATCAGCGTTTTCAGATACGGATTTACCGTCATCCTCTTTGCCGAGGATACGCCAAACAATTCACACATGATTCGCTCTCTCCTGATAGTCCATTGCCAGGGAAAGACCGCCCTTAACAAATCCGTCAGCAAACTGTCTGCGAACTTTCCATGCATAGCGGCATTCCGGGTCAATGAACTTCTGTTCCTCAAAGTCAAGAATGGAGGTGATTTCCCCTGGGAAGTCCTGATAGAATTCCCGCATAAAGCCGATGACCTTTCTTCCGGCTCCCGCCACGGAATACACTTCTCCGTTGGGCACTACGATTTTGACCGTTTTTAGGTCGTAATGGGCCGCGTTTTTGAAATTCTGGGCTGATTGCACCTGGTCCCTGGGCGTAAAGGGCTGCACAGCGGTTCCCGCCAAATACACCAGCAGAAGCTGCGTGAATTTCAGATCCCGTACATCGATGCCTTCCGGGCAAAGGGGATTCAAGTCAAACATACGCAGTTCAATATGGTCAACACCTTCACTGCGCAGCCTGGCTAGATCATTGTTTCCTGTAGGTTTCAGCCGCACGGGGTAGTAAAGCTCCGTCGGTGCCGCAATCAGCCCCAAATCCACATAATTGCGGATGCTGTCCGCATAGTTTCGGATGTTGGTGTAATCAAAAATCGGCGTAAAATAGTTCCAGTAGCCCAGTTCGCTGCACCGGGTAGAAGCCATTCCATTAAATTCATTTTCCCCGAAGCGGCCTTTCTCCACAAAGGAGCTGTCCAGCAGAGGGCTTGCAGCGGTTACTGCCGTCAGAATCCATCCATAGGCGGCAGTCCGTTCCGCCAAGTCCAGATAAACCCGGTTCCTGTACTCTGTATAGTCCGTCTCTTCGCTGAGTTCGAAATCCTTCTGAAGCAGTTCCTCGGCAAAGGAGAAATTCACATGGATGCCACAGAAGGTCATCTTATACCGTCCATACCGGTCGGAAAGATATTCCCGGTAGCTGGTCTTGGATGCCTTTCCCCCTTCAAAGCGGGCAATGGGGATGTCCGCCTCATTGATAATAAACGGCGGATTAGAGAAAGGCCACAGCAGCTCTGGCTGGGGAAGCTGAGATATCTTGTTCTGAATTTCCCGGGTATAGGAATACAGGCTTTCCACTGCCGCCTCCGGCGTAGAGCATACCGGGGTATTGATCTCCGTCTGGTTCTCACAGAAGTCCCGAACAATATGCTTATGCTCCGGGAACGGATGGGGCGTATGGGCCAGATTGCCCTCCCGGGTAATGCGCAGGCTCTCCTTTTCCAGGCCAAAATTCCCCAGAAGCAGCAGCCGTTTGACTGTTTCGTTTTCTACATGGAACATTACGATCCCTCCGTTTACCCTTCCAGCAGCCGGGGCAAATGGTAGCGCATCTGCTTTTTCCACCAGGGCCAGTCATGGTCAACATCATAGCCCCACAGATCAACCCAGCCATGGATGCCCTTCTGCTCAAAAATCCGCTTCATTTCTATCGTAACAGGCAGACAAGCCCCTTCCCAGCGCCCTTGGCCCACGCAAAGGACAATTTTTTTCTGATTATACAAATCAATATAAGGATGATCCTCTGGCATATTCCGCAAAAAATCCAGGGGGGAATTGTCATACAGGGTACCGTTGCACCAGCCATCCCAGAAGTGGGGCGCGCTGTAGCAGCCGGAACAGGCGATGATTCCCCGGAACAGCTCCGGTCTGCGGAAAAATAGAATCGACGCATGAACAGCCCCCAGGCTGAAGCCTGTAACAATGGGAAGGTTCCAGGTGCCGTTGATGGAGCGAATCATTAGGACCGCTTCCTCGGCAATATAGCGGTAATACTGTTCCTGCATCCAGGCACGGTGTTCTTTGTCCCCACCTTTATCTGACCAGCTTTCGGCATCTACCGTGTCCACAACGAACAGCTGAAGCTGTCCCGCTTCGATATAGCCGGATAACTCCTCCGGCATCTGAAAGCCCTCCCAGTTATCGCACATACCATCCTGGCAAGGAAACGCCAGCATGGGGACCCCAGTGTCCCCGTACACCAGCATGTGCATCTCCCGGTTCAGAAAATGACTGTACTGACCGATATATTCTCTTTTCACGCTTTTCTCTCCAATATGTAATGTATCTGATATTCCCAGCTTTCCCGGCTGTCCGCACGGAGCAGGAAAGCGTGATCGCCCATATCCGGCGCCAATGTCTCGTCCACTTCAAAGTCCTCGATGATCTGGTCCCCAAACGCTGACCGGATTTCCGCGTCAGAACGGACATAGGCGATTGCGTTCCGTCTGCCGATGTGGGTGATATAATGCCGGAAGGTGCCCTCCAGAAAACAGCGGTCGTAAATCAGGCTGTCCGCCCAGATGGTATACACATCGGTTTCAAAGGCGTAATTCATCTTGTCCGGAATTCGTCCACCGGGAGCACGCATATTCACTTCCAGCCCGACGATGCCGCCCTCCCTTCCGAGTCCTTCCCTGTCTGCATCCAGACGGAAAAATTCAAAATGGAAGAAGCGGTTTTTCGTGTTGAATTCTTTCAGGAGCCGGGTCCCCGCCTGCCGCAGATCCTCCGGAACATCCTGACAGTAGCTGATGATGTCATCACCGTGAGCGGCATCCATGAGGCTCTTGGGCAGCACCTGACTGGCAGCAAAAAGCACATTGCAGCTGCTGTCCGTAATGCCGTCAAAGGTTTCCACATGGCCGGGAACGCATTCTTCCTCGATGTATGCAGTGGCAGCATTCCTGCTTTCCCAGAAAGAAATCAGATCGTCACCGTTTTTCAGCTTGTGTGTATCACTGGCACCCATGCCATGGTCTGGCTTGATGATGATGGGATAACCCACATCCTTTGCAAAAGCCAGTGCCTGCTCCAGATTCTGGGGCAGAAGCCAGCGGGCTGCGGGAATCCCCGCCCTGGCATAGGCCGCTTTCATTTCCGATTTCCGGTTCATAGCGGCAAGCTCCGCCAGATTGGGGCCGGAGGTGATGTGAAAATCCGTTCGGATACGGGCATCAAGCTCCAGCCAGTATTCATTCTGACTTTCCACGAAATCAATCCTCCCATACAGGAAGATGAATTCCGCCACACAGCGGTATACCGCCTCATAATCGGCAAGGCTTTGAACAGAGCGGTAGTCATTGAGGGCGTTTCTGCACTCTTGGCTTAAGCATTCCCAGGGCGTGTCGCCAATACCAAGCACGTGGACGCCACGGGTCTTCAACCTGTCACAGAATTGATAAAAATGTTTGGGATAACCCGGTGAAATGAAAATGACGTTCATAATACTCCTCCCTACTTGTTCAAAGTGTCATGCTGTTATACTAGTTCTTATGAAAAAGGTTGAAAACCTTTTTATAGCACCGCAGGTGCGTTAAGAACTGTATGAGACGACTTTTGTGGCGAATCACCACAAACCGGAAGCGCCGTCAGGCGGTGCCTTCTTTATAAAAATGAAACATTTTTATAAAGAAACAGTATTACACGGCAAGGGTGCAGCGGTTTCACTGCACCCTGTTTTTTTCTTACCTTTAGCTAAAATGAAAAACCTTTTTATGGCACCGCAGGTGCGTTAAGAACTGTATGAAACGGCTTTTATGGCGGTTTTCTGAATACGGGTTACGAAATTCGTCATTTCCGTTGCGCCCTAATTTGCTGATAGCTGAATTATATCCTTATTAAAATACTATGTCAATAGGAATTTATGTAAATAAGTTATAGGCGTTCGGATTAGCTGGTTATAAAAAATAACGAATACTGGAGAGCCATTTGTTCGTTGACAGCGCAAATCAGGTATTTTATACTGATATTCAATCAAAATGTTTCATCCGAGGGATTGAACATTATCTGAAAAAATTGCGAGGTATCGTCAGCATGGCTAAAAAGGAAAACAAATTTAAGGATTATGACATTACGACACAGGCAATCCATACCGGAAACGACTATGATGCAGAAACCGGAGCAGTGCGGCGTCCGCTTCACATGGCAAATAGTTATAAGCTTCCGGATGACTTGTCTCAGGTGAATTACTCATCAACGGATCTTCTGATGTATGCCAGAAACGGAAACGCAAACCAGCACTGGCTCGAACAGAAGGTAGCAGCCCTATATGGCGCAGAGGATGCCATTGTACTGGCCAGCGGTGTGGCAGCGCTTCATGCTTTGTTCTGGACGCTGCTGCAATCGGGAGACCGGGTGGTCTACCCAAAGGTCAGTTATATGGCTGTTTACCGTATGTTCCATGAATTGTTCAATCGAAAGTTTGGCGTGGAAACCGTTATGGTGGACATGACCGATTTGGAAGCTGTGAAAAAAGCCATCACGCCCAGAACAAAGCTGGTACATATTGAGACCCCGGATAATCCAACCGTAGGCGTCACCGACATTGCCGCGGTTGCGGAAATCGCCCACAAAAACGGGGCCATTCTTTCCGTGGATAATACATTTGCCTCTCCGCTGAACCAGCGTCCTCTGGCGTTGGGCGCTGACTTTGTGGTGGATGCCCTGACCAAGTTTATCAACGGCCACGGCGATGCCCAGGGAGGCGCGATCTTGTCAAACGATCTGGAAACCATGGACAGAATCCGTTATGAGGCCCAAGTAAACGTGGGCAGCGTAATCAGCCCCTTCAATGCCTGGCAGATATTCCGTGGCAGCGTCACGTTTCCTCTCCGAATGCAGCGAATCAATGAATCCTCCCTGAAAATTGCGCAGTGGCTGGAACAAAGAAAAAACGTGACCTTCGTTTCGTACCCTGGCCTCCCCAGCAACCCGGGATACCAGACTGCCAAAAAGCAAATGACCAACGGATTCGGGGGTGTTATCTCCTTTGGTGTGAACACGGATGACAAATCTGTGGAGTCGTTTTGCGCCGCTCTGAAGGTGGTCACCTTTGCCGTCTCCCTGGGGCATGATGAGAGTCTGATTTTTCCGCAGCCAAGCTATGACGAGCGGATCCATCTGTACCCGGAAACGTTCCGTAACGGATTCATTCGGTTCAGTGTCGGCCTGGAAGATCCGGATGACATCATCCGGGACATTGACCAGGCGCTTCATTCCATTGGATTGTAATACTGATTCTTGATTCAACTTTTTAATCAAGAATCAGTATTAATTGAATATCCGTATAAAATGTTTCATCCAGAGGATGGAACATTTTTTTGCCAAAATCATACAAATCCCATTGATTTGATGGGTAAATGTGCTATACTTTATAGGAAACGCATAGAATCCATTTTCCATCCGAAAGGAGACATCCCCATGACATTGCAGCAGATTCATTATGCCTTGGTCGTTGCCGAAACCGGTTCCATGAACCGTGCGGCGGAAAAGCTCTATGTGACCCAGCCCACGCTGACCACAGCGATTCAGGAATTGGAAACCGAAATCCACGCCCCCATTTTCAACCGCACCAACCGGGGCGTAAATCTTACCAGCCAGGGAACCCGATTCCTGCATTATGCCCGGCAGGTATACCAGCAGTATGAGATTCTGGAGCGGGAATATGGAAATTCCCCCACGGTAAAACGGGTTTTCAGCGTATCGTCCCAGCATTATTCTTTCGTGACAAAAGCCTTTGTGGAAACGGTGAAGCAGTATGATGCCAGCCGGTTTGATTTTTCTATCCGGGAAACACGGACAATGGATGTAATCCGGGACGTTGCCCAGCAGCGCAGCAATTTGGGCATTCTGTTTCGGTCCCGGCATAACAAAAAGGTTCTGTCCCGGCTGTTTGCGGAATACCGGCTGGAATTTACCAGGCTCATCGACTGCAATGCCTATGTCTATCTCTGGAAGGGACATCCTCTAGCCGGGGAAGCTGCCATATCCATGGAACAGCTGAAGAATTATCCCTGTCTTTCCTTTGAACAGGGAGATCAGAGTTCTTCCTATTTCGCAGAGGAAATCTTAAGTGAACGGGAATACCCCCAATCCATTCACGCCACCGACCGGGCAACCATGCTGAATCTGATGATTGGCCTGAACGGCTTCACCCTCTGCTCCGGCATTATTTGTGAAGAGCTGAACGGGACTGACTATATCGCGGTTCCCTATCAGGAGGACCGGGATCACCAGAACGCCCTGATGGAGATCGGATATATCACCCGGAAGGACACGTCTCTGGACGAAGTGGCAGAAACCTTTCTGCAGGAGATCCGAAACTATCTGGGATTGGACAGCCGTCCCCAAGCCTGACCGGATAACACGACCACAGAATTACCCGTCCTCTGTTCGTTCCGAGGACGGGCATTTTTCACCTATATTTATTCCATTATAACAAAGCAAAATTAATTTGCGGTATCTGTTGGCGTCAAAAAGTTCTGTCAATGCCGCCCGGTTTCCCGCTGCGGCCTTCTGAATAATGGTTGCCATGTTCCGTCTCCTTTTTCGGGGGGTGGTATGTGTATTGACAATGGGGGCAGCATCCTACCCCCATTGGTTCCGCGCCGTCAGTTCAGCACAATTACCTGAACCGCTTCAACAAGCTCCATCACAGAAGAACGTGCAACCAGCGACACACTTTCGCCGTCCACAACCGCAAGACAATAGGTGCCGTCGTAGCGGTACAGGCCGATTTGAACTTTCGGGAAATTCTCATTGTCCAGATATACGGTCAGACTGATTTCTTCCTTTTCAGTGGGCGTTTCACTGGTGAAGCTATCCGCACTCAGGGCTTCCAGCGCGCTTTGAAGGCCGGTGATGTCCAAAGCCTCCTGCTGCTCTTCTTCCGTATCCTCAGTCAGTGTCTCATCTGTGGCTTCTGCTTCTTCCGATTCCCCGTTCGAAACTTCCTCTGCTTTCACTCCGTAGTACCAGGCGCGTTCGCCGTCCTGTGTCACTGCGGTGAGCGTGTGCTGGGTTCCCTCCAGTGTAATATCCAGCTGATACACATCGTCAAAATCCGCCCAGAACACTTCCTGATGACGCAGGTCATCATAGGATACCGCCATCAGTGCCTGCCGGTCATCGGAAGAAACGCGATACACGATTTGGGATTCTCCCACCCGGACATAGGCGGAGATATCCCCGTCTTCGCCTTCTTCCGCAGCGGCAAGCTCCTCCGGATCCCGGCTGATATTCAGGGCAAAGGTATCGGGAACCGATTCCCCATCCTCATTTTCATAGGTGTAATCCACAGTCACCGTCAGTTCGGGGGCATTCAGACCGTATGCCTGCAATTCCTCTTCCGTGGCATTGTAGGTCACATAGTCCGTTGCATCCAGGGAACTGAGTGCCTTTAAGTAGCTCTCAACACGGGAAGTGTCCAGCGGATTGCCCTCCTGGGTGAAATACACATCGTCAGCACTGTAGCTTCCATTGCTTTCTTCTTCATAGGAAATACTGTAAGATTCGGTGCCTGTGAAGCGGATCTGCGTCACCTGATCAAAAATGGGCATCTCATCATGGTCAATCAGATCGCTGAGGGCAACATCAAATTGATCCAATGGATCGTTTGATACAAGATAGACATTTTCGTCACCGATGTCCACATAACGCTTAGAATCCATCTTACTGAAATCCCCCAGTTTGATTTCATAAGAGGTATCTTCTGTGGACAGATGGATGGTACAGACAGGCTCCGCCAGACCATACTGGCTGTAGTCCTCCACCTCTTCGATTACGAAAGACACGCCAAAGGCTTCAAACTGCTCCAGCAATTCATTTACCTTTTCTTCATCTACCGGGAAGGCCTCATCCTCATCATAGAGCCAGGTTTCCTCCTTGTGAAAAGCGAGGGATTCGGATTCATACTCCCAGGACAGGGATTGAACGGAATCTGTGGGGATCTCCAGAATGACCTCATCGCTGTTGCTGATCTGCTCTTTCTTTTCTTCGTACCGGGTCAACGCAAAGGTGGCAATGCAGGCAATCACCAGCACCCCTACCAGGATCCCGAGTCTTTTATACCGTTTCATTTTGCACCTTCCTCTTTCTCAAAATAACACAAATGCCAATTCCAAGATACACCAGGGGGAACGCGCCGATCATCAGGGTTTTCAGCAGGGAGGAAGTGGACTCACTGATGGTCAGATAGTTATAGTTCAGGGATTTGCTTCGGATGGCAATGGCTTCGCGCTCTCCGGCCAGGAAGGACAGAGCGTTCATACCCATATCCACATTGGCACCGGAGGAATAGGCGTTGTACATATTATCCAGGAAGTTGGAAGACGCGAACCAGACGATTTGGCCGCCGCTGTTGTCTTCAATGGAAACCGCGACCGCGAAGCCGCCATCAATGTCGTCTTCTTCCTTCTCATAAGTGGAAAGGCTGTAGCCTGCGATTTTACTGAACGCAGTGTCGGAGGTGGTCAGCAGTTCCGTAACGGTCCCCTTGCTGGCGGAACCGGAAACCGTCAGGCCCTGGGCAATGGGCATAATGGGGAAGTAATTCGCTTCCATCAGAGAATCCGTGATCTCATGGCTTATCATATCCGGCATCAGGATATAGGGGGAACCGAAAGCGTAGTGCTCCCGGTCGCTTTCAATGACGATGCCCTCAGCGGCTTCCACACCGTAGTCAGAAAGCAGGCCATACAGATTTTCCAGCGTGCCGTCCTCAGTGGGGCCGGCCATGACCAGAAGCTTTCCGCCGCCGGTCACATAGTCCGCAAGCATTTGTTCTTCCTCTTCGGAAATGTCACTGGACGGCGCATAGATCACGATGCAGGCGGCGTCTTCCGGGATCTCGTCCACCGTCAGCAGGGACAGGGTGTTGATTTCATAGTTTTCCTTCTCAATCTGATCGCTGAATGTGGAGGGAAGCTCCGCTTCCCCGTGGCCCTCCAGAATATACAGCTGGGGCAGATCCTCTGTCACCACATAGTCGATGGCGGAGGTGATGGCACCTTCCCCGTCAAAGGAGGTGGTGTAGGAATAGGAATAGACATCCGCTTCCGTCACATAAATGTCGTTATAGCTGATATACCGGCTGCGTTCTCCGGATTCCACGATCAAACTGTTATTGGGGACGGTCTCATCGGTGTACTGCTCGGTAAAGGTGGGGAAAACATCAGGATTCTTTTTTACCACCTCAATATGGTCAGACAGGCTTTCATATTTTCCCAGCAGGTTCTCGATTACGTCATCCTCTTCCCCGGACTGCACCACCCAATAGATCGTCACATCCTGCCGCAGTGCGTTTACAACAACCTTTGTGTTGCTGGTAATGGAGTAGAGTTTGGTGGAGCTGATATCGTATTTGGTCAGCGTGGTGGGCATTGCGCATACGAAAATATTCGCCACGATCAGCAAGGCCAGCACCACAACGGTAATCACCAGAGAGTAGGAACCACCCTTGAAAGCGGTCTGGCTGCGTACAGTCCGTCTAGGATTTGTATTTTTCATCAGTTATACCTCCGCTTTTCCATAGACTGTACAGACAGGAACAGGAAGAAAATAATGACAGACAAATAGTAAACAACAGCTGTCATGTCGAAAATACCATTGACAAATACATCCAGCCGCTCAAACAGGGACAGCTTTGCCATAATGCCGGGGAGCAATCCCTCAAATTTGGAACTGTCAAGAAGATAAAAAGCAGTGATGCCAGCCATCAGGACCAGACTGGTTCCATAGGCCAGGTTTTCATTTTTGGTCAGCTGATAGATCAGTACGCCCAGCATGATACTCAGCACAAACAGCGCAATGGCGGATCCCAGCGCGGTGGAGGAAACATATTCCGAAAGGCTGACACTGAAATAATTCAGCAGGATCACCGCAATGCCGATGCCTGCGGCAAAGCCCTGGTTGTCCGTCAGAGAGGAAATGAAGATGCCCACAGCAATCAGTGCCGCCCCCATGATGAAGAAGGCCGCGAGGGAGCCATAGGATGTCAGCAGATAAACGTCTCCGAACTGGGAGAAGATCAGCGGATAGAACGCAATGACACACAGGGGAATCAGGTAAACCACCAGCAGCGCCAGATACTTACCCAGGATCACCTTCGCGGTGGAGATGGGCAGAGAATACAGCAGCTGATCCGTTTTCTGCTTCCGCTCCTCCGCAATGACGCGCATAGTCAGGATTGGCACAATCACCACAAAAACCAGGCTCGAAAAGCTCAGCACAAATTCAAAATTGCTGACCGCCGCCTGCAGGTTATACAGCATAGCGCCGATGCCCACAAAGGCCAGCAGAAAAGCACCGAATACGTAGGCGGTCAGGGAGTGGAAATAAAGCCTCAATTCATGTTTTAAAACCGCGATCATGCTTCTTCCTCCTTATTTTCCACAGGATCCTCTTCAGCTGGCTCCGCTGCCTCCGCTCCGTTTTCCGTCAACTCAATAAAGACATCCTCCAGGCTGCCCTTCTTCAAGGTCATTTCCAAAATCACCTTTTCGCTTCCGGCAAACGCCAGGAATATGGCACGGGACAGATCGTAAATATTGTCGTGATCCGTTTTGATATGTACGGTCGTAAATTCAGACTCCGGCTTTTCCGCGGTCAGTTCCGTGATGTAACTCACATTGGAAAGAATCTCCTCCAACTCCGAATCCACTGCATCGGTGGTCAGGATAATTTCGTTGGGTGCCAGAAGCTGCTTTTCCAGATTGGCAGGTTCATCGAAGGCCACCAGTTTTCCCTTCGCGATCATCAGGATCTGGTCACAGATGGTCTGGACTTCGGAAAGAATGTGGGAGCTGAAAATGACCGTGTGTGTTTTGCCCAGTTCTTTGATCAGATCGCGGATTTCAATGATCTGAATAGGGTCCAGGCCAACGGTCGGTTCGTCCAGGATGATGACCTTCGGGTTGCCCAGCAGTGCCTGGGCAATGCCGACACGCTGCTTATAGCCCTTGGACAATGCACAGATGCGGCGGTTTTTTACACCCGCAATCCCCGTTTTTTCAATCACTTCCTCTACCTGCTGCGTAAGCTGGACGCCGTGCAGGCCCTTTGCTTCACCAACGAAGCGTAGATATTCCTGCGGCGATTCGCTCATATACAGCGGGGGATGCTCCGGGAGATAACCGATCCGCTTTTTTGCCTGATCCGGTTCGTCAAAAATATCATGGCCATCGATTCGGATATGTCCCGATGTTGCCGAAAGGCACCCGGTCATGATGTTCATGGTAGTGGACTTGCCTGCGCCGTTGGGCCCCAGGAAACCGTAGACATGTCCTTCGTCGATCTCAAAGGAAATGTCATCTACCGCCAGGAAATCTCCGTAGTACTTCGTCAGATGTTCAACGGATATCATACGACCCCTCCTGCTCCAGCCTGTTCTTGTTCATGCAATCATATCCTTTCTTTCATATCAAACGGATGTGTCTTGTGCGTTTCCCCCCGGTCATACCTGCGCGGCCAGAATCCGAAACATCGTATACACGGCCGTTTCATATATTTCTATTACAGCGTATCATTCCTCGCTGAAAATGAGTTGAAAAAGTCGATAAACAATTTGTTAATTTCCTAAGAACAAAACAAGAACTTAGCAATGGCAAAGGAAATCGTAGGCATAATCGGGGCAACAAAAATGGTGTTTTGCACCAATTGCGGTTACCCGTTTTATTGGATATTAGGGATGATACAATCTCTGCAGGCGTCCGTTATTCCATTTCATAAGCAGCTGACCCGCATCGTCCACTGCCAACACTTTACTACGCGTCCCCGGTGGAATAGCCTGGAGATCATCTGCCATCCGTTTCAGCTCCACTTGTGTCCCAGGCGGATACTGCTGGCAAAACAATTCCACCTGCTTCCCTATTGGAAATCCTTTCATTTTTCTCCTTGTCCCGCAATTTTTCCAATCCGGTTTTCATACATTCGCCGTCCTCACCCCAGCATATGAAACCACTGGCGGGAAAGGGGCAGCCAGCGCACTCCAGTGACCGGGTTGCATACAGCAGGCTCCGATGAAGCAGGCGGTGCAAAGCTCCGCCGGTGCTCTGGGCCAAATTTCCTGCGTTTTATCTCAGTGCCCTTTTTGATTCCGCATCCATAGAATATTCCTCCTCCTTTCAGGAAATAAAAAGCCAGTCCACATTTCAGGACTGGCAGATAAAACTATACAACAGGGTCTGGTGCCCTTTTTGACAACAAAAAAGGCCGGATACTTAAAGAGCATCATGCTCTCAAATACCCGGCCCAAATAAAATTGATAAATTTCTGAAAACTCGCAAAAATTGTAGCGCCCTTTTTCAAAATATCCCAGAAATCAAAAAGGGCGCTGCCATTCTGAGAGAGAACCCCGTGTATCTACCGTGACCGTCCTCCTGGGGCTTCCCTACGAAAAAAAATATCTATGAAAACGCAGAAAATTGTGTTAACATTTTACCCTAAAAGTCTCAACTTTTTTCCATCAAAAGTGACGCAAAAATATAAAAAGTACACTTTAGATATTACTTTTTCAAGAAATATCTAAAGTGTACATAAATAATGGAGCTGCTAGCCAGATTCGAACTGGCGACCTCATCCTTACCAAGGATGCGCTCTACCTGCTGAGCTATAGCAGCATTTGAAATTGTTTTGTCAGACAGCTTTGCTATTATATAACAGCTTTCTGTAGTTGTCAAGCTTTTTTTAGAATTTTTTCATTTTTTGCCGCCTCGGCGGAAAAGGCCTGCCGCCCGGAAAGACAGCAGGCGCTTATTCCACTTGATGAAGCGCAATTACACCAGCTCGATGACTGCCAGCTCAGCGGCATCACCGCGGCGGGGGCCGGTACGGGTCACTCTCGTATAGCCGCCGTTACGGTCAGCATACTTCGGAGCAATCTCCTTGAACAGCTTGTGGGCCACGTCTTCCTTGGTGATGAAAGACAGAGCGCGGCGGTAAGCTGCCAGGTCGCCCTTCTTGCCCAGGGTGATCATCTTCTCAACCACGGGCTGCACTTCTTTGGCACGATAGAAGGTGGTCTCCATCTTGCCATTCTCCAGCAGGTCGGTGACCTGCTGACGCAGCAGGGCCTTTCTCTGTGCGCTGGTTTTTCCCAGCTTACGAGTGCCGAACATGAACGTTTCCTCCTTTTTGAAAGGTTAAACTCAATTAGTTGTTGCTGCCAGAATCTTCGCTGGCCAGGGACAGGCCCATCATTTCCAGCTTCTTCTGAACCTCGTCCAGGGACTTCTTGCCCATGTTGCGGACCTTCATCATGTCCTCGCCGGTCTTGTTGATCAGGTCGGCAACGGTGTTGATGTTGGCACGCTTCAGGCAGTTGAAGCTGCGGACAGACAGATCCAGCTCATCAATGGTCATGGACAGCTTAGCATCGGGGCGGTCAGCGGTCTTCTCCACCACAGTGGAGGAGGTGCTGACGGAATCAGACAGGTTGGTAAACACCGTCAGATGATCGGAAAGGATCTTGGCGCCCAGGGACACAGCGTCCTTCGCAGTGATGGTGGAATCCGTCCAGACCTCAAGGGTCAGCTTGTCGAAATCGGTCTTATCACCGACTCGCGTAGGCTCCACCGTGTAATTCACCTTGGTAACAGGAGAATAGATGGAGTCAATGGGAATCACGCCGATCACGGTCTGTGCGGTCTTGTTCCGGTCAGAGGAAACATAGCCGCGACCCTGAGACAGGGTGATCTCCATGTTGAAAGTGGCATCCTCGCCCAGCGTGCAGATATGCAGCTCCGGGTTCAGGATCTCAACCTCGGCATCGGCCTTGATATCGCCAGCCGTGACCTCACAGGGGCCGACAGCGTCGATATGAACGGTCTTGACACCGGCGCAGTGCAGCTTGGGGGTAATCCGCTTGACGTTCAGAACGATTTCCGTCACATCCTCAGTAACGCCGGGGATGGTGGAGAACTCGTGCTGAACCCCCTGGATCTTCACAGAAGTCGCAGCATAACCGGGCAGGCTGCTGAGCAGGATACGGCGCAGGGAGTTACCCAGGGTCATACCGTAGCCCCGCTCCAGAGGCTCCACGACATACTTGCCGTAGGAGAGGTCCTCGGGCGTGTCAAGACAGGTGATGCGAGGCTTTTCAATTTCTACCATGAATCAAAACCCTCCTTAATAGTGTGGGGAGCAAGGTCCCCACCAGACAAACATGCGTACGGACAGGGGGGAGATCATTACTTGGAGTACAACTCGACGATGAGGTGCACAGCGATATCGAAGTCGATATCCGCCTTGGTGGGCATTGCAATAACCTTACCCTGGAGGGTATTCTTATCACGGTCCAGCCACTTGGGAGCAGCAACAAATGCGTCATCTTCCTTCAGCTTCTTAAAGAAGCTGTTGGAGGAAGCCTTCTCGGAAACAGCGACTACATCGCCCACTTTGATCAAATAGCTGGGAATGTTGACACGGTTGCCGTTAACGGTGAAATGACCATGGTTCACCAGCTGGCGGGCCTGACGGCGGGTGTTGGCGAAGCCCAGACGGTACACGACATTGTCCAGACGGCGCTCGCAGTAGGTCAGCAGGGTCTCACCGGTGTTGCCGCCGGCACGGGCAGCCTTGTCGTAGTAGTTCCTAAACTGCTTCTCCTGGATGCCGTAAACAAACTTGACCTTCTGCTTCTCGGTCAGCTGAGTGGCGTACTCAGACTTCTTCGCTCTTCTCTGGCCGCCGGGGTTCTTGTTGGAAGTCTTGTTGTAACCCATTGCGGCAGGAGAAACGCCCAGCGTTCTGCAACGCTTCAGCACGGGCTGCATATTCTTAGCCATAACGCAAAATTCCTCCTATTGCTTTCTCAGACACGGCGTCTCTTGGGAGGACGGCAGCCATTGTGGGGAATGGGAGTCACGTCCTTGATCATAACGACTTCCAGGCCAGCGGTCTGCAGGGCGCGAATCGCGGCCTCACGTCCCTGGCCGGGACCCTTTACATAGACCTCAACGGTCTTCAGGCCATGCTCCATCGCAGCCTTTGCCGCAGTCTCAGCGGCAGTCTGGGCAGCGAAGGGAGTGGATTTCCGGGAGCCACGGAAGCCCAGTCCGCCGGAAGATGCCCAAGACAGAGCATTGCCTTCCAGATCGGTGATGGTAACCATGGTGTTGTTGAACGAGGAGCGGATATGAGCCGCGCCCTTTTCTACGTTTTTGCGCTCACGACGGCGCTTGACGACCTTCTTAGCAGCTTTTGCAGCCATTTACATATCCCTCCTTACTTCTTCTTGTTGGCAATGGTCTTCTTGGGACCCTTGCGGGTACGGGCATTGGTCTTGGTCCGCTGGCCATGCACAGGCAGGCCGCGGCGGTGACGCAGGCCGCGGTAGCAGCCGATCTCGGACAGCCGCTTGATGTTCATAGCGGTCTCACGGCGCAGGTCACCTTCGATGATATAGTGATGCTCAATGGCCTCACGCAGCAGCGACTCCTGCTCCTCGGTCAGGTCCTTCACCCGGGTATCGGGGTTGATACCGGTTTTGGCCAGAACCTCAGACGCGCGGGTGGGTCCGATGCCGTAGATATAGGTCAGAGCAACTTCGATCCGCTTATCGCGGGGAAGATCGATACCAGAAATACGTGCCATATTTTTTCAGCACCTCCTATTAGCCTTGTCTCTGCTTGTGCTTGGGGTTTTCGCAAATTACCATTACGCGACCCTTGCGCTTGATGATCTTACACTTTTCGCACATGGGTTTAACGGACGGTCTTACCTTCATACTGTTTAACCTCCATATGAGAACGGTGTTCTCGGAATATTACTTGCTTCTCCAGGTGATCCGGCCTTGGGTCAGATCATAGGGAGACATTTGAACGGTTACTTTGTCACCGGGCAAGATCTTAATGAAATTCATTCTGAGCTTGCCGGAAATGTGTGCCAGAATGGTGTGTCCGCTGCCAATGTCGACTTTGAACATAGCATTCGGCAGTGCATCGGTTACGATGCCCTCAATCTCGATTACGTCGTCTTTCGCCAAGTTATTACCCTCCCAGGTTATTCGCTTGCATTTTCTCTGGCGAGAAACACCAGATCTCTTCGTAATTCGCCGTTGAGCACTTTGTCACCGGAAAGGATTTTCGCGGCGACTCTGGTCTCAGAGCGAAGGACCTTTTGTACATGCTTACGCTTTTTGCGCTTGGGCTTCTCCAGTCTTCGGTCCTTTCCATTCGCCAGTATCAGGTAGTCCGGTTCTTCCGCGATAACGTAGAACCATTCTCCCCGGTCCCGGCCTGCGGTGGAAACTACCACATCCGAAATTCGTATATCCGGTTTCGCTGGGTCCATAATTCAAAGTCCTTCGGTGACGGTGAGTATTTCCGGCTCGCCGTCGGTGATGAGTACAGTATTTTCATAGTGGGCCGCGAGTTTGCCGTCGGCGGTCACCGTGGTCCAGCCGTCTTTGAGAATGCGGACTTCATAAGTACCGACATTCACCATAGGCTCCACCGCGATGGTCATACCGGGCAGCAGTCTCGGTCCCCGGCCGGGTTTTCCGAAATTCGGAACCTCCGGCTCCTCATGCAGCTGCCGTCCAACGCCGTGACCTACGAAGGAACGCACAACTGAAAAACCGTTAGACTCCACATACGTCTGAATGGCGTGGGAGATATCTTGCACGCGTTTGCCCTTAGTGGCAAAGCGGATGCCTTCAAAAAAGCTCTGCTTTGTCACATCAATGAGCCTTTGCGCTTCGGTGCTGATGGCACCACAGGCATAGGTTGCAGCACAATCGCCATGAAACCCCTTATAGAACGCGCCCACGTCCACGGACACGATATCCCCTTCTTTCAGGATGTAATCACCCGGGATTCCGTGGATAATGGTGCTGTTGACGCTGATGCACACACTTGCAGGGAAGCCGTTATAGTTCAGGAACGACGGTTTCGCGCCCTGCCTCACGATAAAATCGTAAACGGCCCGATCTATTGCCTTCGTCGATACGCCGGGCCTTACCATTTCCCCTGCCAAAGCACGGGCTGCCGCGGTAATTTTACAGGCCTGACGCATGGATTCCAGCTCATGTTCATTTTTGATCGTGATCATACCTTAGCCCCTATTGCCTTGAGGATATCCTCATTGGCTCCCTCAATGGACTGGCTGCCATTGACCGTACGAAGCCTGCCCAGCTTTGCATAGAAGTCCTTCAGGACCTCCGTAGAAGCGTGGTAGACCTCCAGGCGGTGACGGACGGTTTCGGGAGCATCATCCTTGCGGATCATCAGCTCGCCGCCGCAGGCGTCACACTGGCCCTGTGTCCTGGGGGGATTTGCAACGACGTGATAGCTGGCGCCGCACTTGGCGCAGACACGGCGGCCGGTCATGCGGCCCTCGATCTCACTGTCGTCAACTTCAATGGAAACAACATGGTCGATTTTGACTCCCTTTGCCTCCAGGGCTTCCGCCTGGGCCAGCGTGCGGGGCACCCCGTCCAGAATGAAGCCGTTGCGGCAATCGGGCTGGGCCACCCGGTCCGCGACGATGCCGAGGATCAGCTCGTCGGGGACAAGGGCGCCTTCGTCCATGTATTCTTTGGCTTTTTTGCCAAGCTCCGTACCATTGGCAATCGCCTCGCGGAGCATATTCCCGGTAGAAATGGCGGGAATGGAGAGTTTCTCAACCAGAAGCTCTGCCTGGGTTCCCTTTCCGGCGCCGGGCGCGCCCAGTAGAATGAGATTCATCCTGCCATACC
>JAUNJE010000074.1 GCA_030533415.1 Eubacteriales bacterium
TCCGAGGCGGCTTGCGCCGCCCCACCTCCCTTTGCACAAGGGAGGCTTTGGTGCAATGCAAATGGGTAAACTTCTACGTTCCAACTTGCTTTTTCGACACTCTGCGGGGAAAACCATAGGGGTTTCCCCTTTTGTTATCTGGGAAGGTAAAATGCCTCAATGGCATCCGCGAAAAAGTCAGAGCTTCCCTCTCCGTATTTGGCATCCAGCCTGGTTTTGGAAAGCGGGTCGCGGTAACTGGACGCCACCGTGCGCATCAGCTCCGCCTCCCGCTCCACCTGGTAAAGCCGCTTCATAACGAATCCATACTCCCCGATGATCTGGCGGATCTCAAAGGAATCCACGGGCAAATGGCGGCCTGCTGCCAGCTTCTGCTCAATGGACTCTACCCGCTTGGCAAAGGCGGCTCCAACCTCCTGACCGGGCGGATTGGTCATGGCATTCATCGCCTTATCCTTGCTGCCGTACCACTGTACCATTTTTTGGTAACCCTTCTGCATATCCTCCCGGGAAGCCCGGTCCAGGTAGTTTTGCTTCCAGTTCTCCAGAGAGCCGAATTCCTGCAGGACGCTTTGCCGCACAAAATCCGGCATATGGTCGGCGGCCGCCTGGCAGAGCGCCTCGATCTCTGTCTGGTTAAAAATTGTGAAGTCCATGGGGTTTTCTCCTTTCAAAATACTGTCGATGCTGGCAATGATCCGCTCCAGGCGGTCCCTTTTGATCACCAGCATCCTTCTCTGCATTTGCAGAATCCGGTTTGTATCAAGCGTGGGAGAATCCATCAGGGCCTTGATCTCCTTCAGGGGAATATCAAATTCACGAAAAAACAAAATCTGCTGTAGTGTTTCCAAAGCCTTATCGTCATAAAGCCGGTATCCCGCTTCGGTTTTCGCGGTGGGCCGCAGAAGCCCGATCTCGTCGTAGTAGTGAAGCGTGCGTACGCTGATACCTGTGAGGTTGGATATTTCCTTTACGGTTTTCATTGCTGTGCGTCCTCCTTTTGCCTGATAAGACTACTGTAATCTATGACGCGGCGTCAGTGTCAAGGGTTTTTTCATTTTTTCCGCCGGCAATTTACAATTCCTCGTGGCTATGCTACAATAAAATGACCCGGCAATGGAGGTGCAGCCATGAATCTCAAGGAAATACAGCAAACCGCCCAGCAGCTGAACGCGGTATACGAACCCCTGGAGGAAAAAGCCCGGCAGCTGCGTCTGGCTCTGGACCGCCGGATTTTTGAACCACGGCTTGCCTATTACAGCGGCCACTACCGCAAAGATGCGGACGGGGTTTACAAGCGGGATTTCTTTCCCATCCCGGTCGTGGAGGTCGAGGGCTTCTGCGATGTGGAGATCAACCTGGACTGTGTGTCAGTCACAACGAAACTGCGCCGGGACAGCGCCTTGACCTACCCCTATGAAAAGCTGGCGGCCTACGAATGGGAAGCCTATGGCGTAAATGACTATACTTCCGAATTTTACCTTCCCGGCATGGCAGCGGCGGACCTGAAAGAAAATATCCGCCAAAGCCGGGAGCAGGAAATCGGCTTTGCCTTCCGGTTTGATTTCGGCACAGACGCAAACGAAATTTACGAATTTATAAAGCTTCTGCGCCGGGAGGGTTTTTATTATTAGGGAACCTCTGACTAACGCGGCGAAAGCTGACAACGCCCCTGTAGCCTGCCTGGCTCCTGTATTTTCTCATAGCAAAAGGGCACCCCGAGAAGGGTGCCCTTTGCATTTGGTGCGAGAGAGGGGACTCGAACCCCCACGGCGTAACCACACGCACCTCAAACGTGCTTGTCTACCATTCCAACACTCTCGCGAACATGCTTAAATATTATAGCCTCTGCCCGGCGATTTGTCAATACATTTTTCTGGAAAACCCTTGCCATATGGATTCCTCTCTGCTAAACTATAGAAAAAGCAAGGTTGGAGGAAATCAGAATGGTTCGTTTTTTTGTGGAGCCGGAAGCGCTGCTGGGAGATACCCTGACTTTGACCGGAGAAAACGCCCAGCACGCAAAAGTGCTTCGGCTGAAGCAGGGGGAGGAAGTTTTGGTCTGCGACGGGCAGGAACAGGAATGTCTTTGCGCGGTTCAGAGCACCGGCAGCGGACAGCTTGTGCTCGACGTAAAGGAACGCCGGGAACCGGCCTCGGAGGCCTCCGTGAAGGTCAGCGTTTACATGGCCTTTCCCAAGGCGGACAAGCTGGAGCATGTGATCCAGAAAGCCACGGAGTTGGGGGCTTTCGAAATCATCGCCTTTCCCTCCGCCCGGTGCATTTCCAGACCCGACGACAAAAGCCTGAAAAAGAAGTTGGAGCGCTGGCAGAAGATCGCCCTCTCCGCCGCCGGGCAGTCCGGCCGGGGGCGGATCCCCCAGGTACTGACATTGTCCAGCTACCAGGAAGCCCTGCACCGGGCGGCAACGGCGGACAAGGCGCTGCTGTTCTACGAAAACGAACAGGCCGTCACGCTGAAAATGGCCCTGAGCAGCGGCGGATACCAGACCGTCAGCCTTTTGACCGGTCCCGAAGGCGGGCTGGAGGAAACGGAGGTTGTCCAGGCCCGGGAGGCAGGGCTGCAGGTCTGCACCCTGGGGAAACGGATCCTGCGCTGCGAGACCGCCCCCCTGTGCGCCCTGTCCGCAGTCATGTACGACGCCGGAGAATTTTGAGAAAAAGCGGAGGACTCTACCGGGCGTCCTCCGCTTCCATTTCTTTTAGGAGCTTCCTGTCCTGCTTCGACGACAAATCCAGCTTTTCATACATATCAGGCCGCCGCTGCCTGGTGCGGCGCAGGGCCTGTTTTCTGCGCCACAGACGCACCTTCTCATGGTTGCCGGACAGCAAAATCTGGGGCACTTCCCTGCCATGCCAGACGGCGGGACGGCTGTACTGGGGATATTCCAGCAGGCCGTTATAATGGCTCTCATCCTCAAAGCATTCCGGGTCGGCCAGGACACCGGGAACCATGCGGCAAACGGCGTCAGCCACGGCCATGGCCGCGATCTCTCCCCCGGTCAGGACAAAGTCCCCCAAGGAAATCTCCTCATCCACGCATTCGTCAATAAAGCGTTGGTCGATGCCCTCATAGTGGCCGCAGACAAGGACGATATTCTCCATTTGGCTCAGCCGGATGGCATCGGCCTGGCAGAAGGTATGGCCGCAGGGGGACAAATACACGGTATGCACCGGACCGCCGGCTTCGTCACAGGCGGCCTCCCAGCAGCGGTACAGCGGGTCCGCCGTCATCACCGCCCCCCGTCCGCCGCCATAGGGATAATCGTCCACCTGGTTCTGCTTGTTGGCGGTGTAGTCCCGGATCTGGCGGGTGCTGATCTGGATGAAGCCCCGCTCCTGGGCACGGCCCAGGATGCTTTCCGACAGCACATCCCCCACCGTATCCGGAAACAGGGTCAGAATGTCAATTCTCATCGCTGCGCATCCCCTCGATCAGCCTGACCTGCATCTCATTCTTTTCCAGATCCGTGGAGAGGATGAACTGCTTCACAGCGGGAATCATATATTCCCCTTTCCCCCTGACCACATAGACGGAATTTCCGGGGTAATCCAGCACCTCGGCGATCTTGCCAATGGCTTCCCCACCGGCAAAAACCTCCACCCCCACCAATTCGGCGGCGAAGATCACGCCATCGTCAACATCCTCCCGGTACAATTCCAGGACCTTCCCCCGCAGGGACTGGGCCTCCTCCGGGGTGTCAACGCCCTTCAGCTTGACCAGATTGCAGGTCTTTTGCACCCGGACGGATTCCATGGTGTATTCTCTTCCCAAAATGCGGCAGCGTTCAAATCCGCACAGCATCTCCGGGGAATCCAGCCAGGACAAAACTTTGACTTCTCCCCGGACGCCATGGGTGGTGACGATCTCACCGGCTTCAATAAATTGGAGTTTCATATTTTTAACCTCCCAGGCCGCCCTTTCAGGGCGGCAAAAGGCAATGTATTCGAATTTCGGCAGTGGGATGCTCCCCTTCTACCGGCAACGAAAAATGCGTGACGGAACCGTCACGCATAATCGTATCAATCCACGATCTCGACCGTGACCTTCTCGCCAGTGCGCTGGGCTACAGTCTTAATAATGGT
>JAUNJE010000044.1 GCA_030533415.1 Eubacteriales bacterium
ATCACCGACAAGATGGTGGGCTTCAAGTGCACCCGTGACGAAAACGGCTACAAGTGCGAGCCGGAGCTGTTCGACCTGAGCCTGGTGGCCAACACCGAGAAAAAGGTCCCCCTGGAGTGGATCAACGAAGCCGGCAACGGCGTCAACCAGGGCTTCATCGACTACTGCCTGCCCCTGATCCAGGGGGAAACCGGCATGGTCAAGGAAGACGGCCTGCCCCGCTTTGTCCAGCTGAAGCGCGTGTTTGCCAAATAAGAAACGCAAAAATTTTGAGCCTGTCCCCACTGGGGACAGGCTCTTTTCTTGCGTAACCGGGGAATTTCTCTGATTGTAATATACAGTATGAGAAGCCTGCCCCGTTGGGGCAGGCTTCGTTTGGGTTAATAGTCTACTTCCAGTTCCATCGTAACCGTCATTTGGGTAATACCCTGGTTGTTGATGTACACAGCCTGGCAAATACTGCTGTCCCAGGAAGCGGTGAATTCCACCTTCCACATTTTGGCTTCGGCATCGTAGAAGACATCCGACTTGTTGGTACCGGGTTCCAGTCCTCCCGCAGCAGGCAGGGTGCAGTCCTTGATGGCGATATCGATCGCATCCAGCGGGCCGGAAATGGTCTTTGCCGTGGTGTTGACAAAATTCTTGGTACGCACGTTTCCATCGCTGTTGCTGTATTTTGCAACATCCTCCGCATAGGAGAAGGTGGCGATGCTGCTCAGATCCTGGCCATCAATAAAGGCCCCGATCTTTTCGCTGGTGTCATCAAAGAGTGTCATTTCATCATCCACCAGCCGGTCTCCGTTTTCATAGACGTATGCTCTGCTGAGGGCGGTCAGCCTTTCCTCGCTATCGAAGGTAAAAACCGTTTCTATGTAGGGAATGCCATCATAGAAATCACTCATCTCCAGAACCCGGATTTCCCTGCCCTCCTGGGTGATATCATAGATTTTGCCATCATAAAGTTCATATGTCCAGGACCATATCTGGAAATTATCCTCATCGGCGTAAGTGTTGGTGCTCCAGCTGCTGACACTGTTGCGGCAGCTGTCATTCACATGTTCCAGGTCATAGTAGATGCCATCCCGGCGCATCGTGCTGCGGCCCATTTTTAAGGAATTGTCCGCATAGTAATAATAAAGATTTTCCTCCAGATAATCGCTGCCATGCTTCCACACTTCTGAAGTATAGTAGAAGTCATCCGAATTTGAGTTATTCAATGGCATCCCGTGCGTTGCCAGCAGATGGTAGCTGTCAGAAGCCAGCAGGCCGCTCAAGCCATTTCTGCACTTTGTCAGCAGGGCACCCATTTCAGGGTCGTACAACCGGAACTTAGCATAACAAACCTTGGTATCTGTCTCACCAGAACTGGACGTAAAGGTATAGTAGTTGCCGATTCGGTAGAAGCCGCCGGGGAGCTTCCCGTAGGCGCTCTCCCAATTGATGCTCTGGCTTGCGCCAGCGGGAAGAGACATTTTCTCAATGGAGGCGGCGCTTCCCTTTCGGGGAACCTCTACCCACACGTTGTCCACCAGCTGCTCAATAAAGTAGGTATCACCGGAGGTCACTGTACCGCTGCCGATGGTGTTGTTGCCATAGGGTCCGTTGTATTCGATTAGCAGCCGGGCGCTGGTTTCGGTCACATCCTCCGCGCCGAACTTGAAGAACCATTCTCCATCCATGAACTGCCAGCCCATTTGGCCGGAACCCAGCATGAAGTCCTTGTCATAATCGGTCTTATTGCTGGGAACCTCGGTAACGCTTTGCCGTTCCCGGCGGATAGAGACCACTTCTTCTTCCGTAACGGCCTGGTCGGCACAGGCTTTGATCTGGTTGTATGTCTCTTCCGGATTTTCTTCCAGAACTGTTGCGGTTTGCGTGTAACGCATTTCGCCGCCGCCGTCCTCTTCCTCTATAACATAGACATAATCCGCGCTAAAGGATGCCAGCGTACCGTCCTCATGGAAGGTGAACGTAAAGATTCCGCTGTATTCCTCCTCGAAGGGCATTCCCTCCGTCCATTCCGCCGCGAAGGATACCGTATCTGCGCTGCGTACACCGGTACCCTCGGGGAATGTGACCTTTTTCTCCGACGGGGAATAGTGTGACAGCCACGCATCCGGTTCCGTTGTCTGGGGGGATTCGTCCTTGACCCACACATCTCCCCAGTTCGATGCACTTATGCCTTCAAAGTACAACGAACTGTTCACGCCAGCTACATCATATACGGTCATCGTATTTTCCCCGCTCCGGCGAATCATGGTAGTACCGCTGCCGATTCCGTGATGCGGATTTGTGCTTTCTCCCCCGTACACAACCTGAACGCAGTAGCTCTCCCGGTTTTTCAATTCCTCAATCGCCTGTTCACAGGTATAGGCGATCTCGCTTTCGGACAGGCCGGAGGCAAAGCCATTTTCCTGTCCCGCAGCCATTTCCTCAGTGGGTGTTGTCTCCCCGGCGGCTGGGCTTTCGCCATTCTCCACAGGACTGGTCACCAGGCACACCGCCACGAAAATGATGGCAATGACGCCCAGCAAGCTGATCCAGAAGCTTGGCTTGCGGTAGTTCAGCACCGACTTGATCCGGCTTTTTACACTGACCTCGCCGAAGGCCACGGGACAGGCCGCGAAGTGCGCCCGATTGGTGCTGCAATTTAAGAGGGCGGCGGAATAATGCTTCCGCTCCTCCAAATTCATAAATTGCACCACCCGCTCGTCGCAGGCCATCTCAATGTCCTTGCACAGCAGGATGTAAGCCGCCCACACCAGGGGGTTGAACCAGTGCACCGCCAGCGCCAGATATCCGATCATCTTGAACCAGTGGTCGCCCTTTTCCAGATGGGTCCGCTCGTGGGCAAGAATATACTTGCGGTTGGATGCGGACATACCCATTGGGATGTAGATCTGGGGCTTGACAAAGCCCAGAATAAAGGCGGTCTCGATGCGGTCGCATTCCCAGCCGCCGGGGATTTTGACTGCCTCCCGCACCTGGTATCTCAGGCGCAGGTAGGAATAGATGCAGCTGAGGGCAAAGCAGCCCATCACCGCGATCCAGAAATAGGGCACCAGCGCCACCCAGTCAACGGCGGGCTTGTCCGCCGTTTTGATGGGAGATGCCGAAGCGTCCGGGTCAGGATTCTCCGCCGGAGCGCTTGCCGCAGGGGCGCTGCTTACCAGCGTCACGGTATCATTCCCAAACACGGGAGCATCAGCCGTTTGCCCCTCAGGCTCCACAACGCCTCCCATCAGGAAATCCGGCTCCAGATCGGGAAACACTTCCCCGCCCACCTGCCAGCGCTCCTCCACCACGGCGGCGGTGTTCGGCTGCAGGCTCATGCTGGACTGGATCTCAAAGGGCATCAGCAGCCGCACCCCCGCCAGCAGCCACAGCATACAGAAAAATTTCTTGGGTGTTCTCTTCAGCACCAGCCGCAGCAGCATCACCACCAAAATGACGATGCTGCCATGGAAACTGGCAGTCAGTACATTTTGAAACAGTTCGCGCATGGTCACTCCTCCTCATAGCTGTCAATCAGCGCCTGCAGCTGCTCGACTTCATTTTTTGTCAGCTTCTTGCTCCGGGAAAACGCGGCGATGAACGCCGGCATGGAGCCTTGGAAGGTCTGCTCCACCATTTCCTCCAGCCGGGACTCCTGGGCATCGCTTTTGGAGACCAGGGACGTGACGATTGCTTTTTCATTCTTCAAAACGCCCCGCTCGGCAAGCCGCCGGATGACGGTATAGGTCGTGGCCTTGGACCAGCCCAGCTGATCCTTGCAAAGCTCCACCAGCTTTGTGGAATTGACAGGCTCGTGTTCCCAAAGAATCAGGCAGAAGCGGTATTCGCTTTCAAAGATTTTGGGTGTTTCCATAGGGTATCCCTCCTTATTAAGTTTAATGGGTTAAACCTCATGGTGATAGTTTAATCCATTAAACCCGATTTGTCAATAGGAAATTACAAAAAAATTACAAATTTTCCAAAAAATATAACGGGAGAGCCATTGGCCCTCCCATCAGAGTGTCGAAAAAGTAATTTCAAACGTAGAAGTTTACCAATTAGCATTGCACCAAAGCCTCCCTTGTGCAAAGGGAGGTGGGGCGGCGCAAGCCGCCTCGGAGGGATTGTGCAGTGGAATGTTACGAATTCGCATTGGACTTCGGCGAAAAGGAAACATTTTACCGCGACAATCCCTCAGTCACGCTGTTCGCGTGACAGCTCCCTTTGCACAAGGGAGCCTTGGGCGCTCCCGCGCCAGAGGGTTTATCGAGAAACTAGGCTTGCGCTTCCCTGCCCTGGCAGGTGAAGCAGATGACCTGCTTCTGCTTTGCCATTTCCTTCAAAATCTCCACCGCCGCTTTCATGCGCTTATCGTCAAAGCGCACCAGGGCGTCGTCCAGAATCAGCGGCGCGTCCGGAGTCAGCGCCTCCGCCACCGCCAGGCGCAGGGCCAGGTACAGCTGGTCCATGGTGCCGTCACTGCGCCACAAGCAGTCCCGGAGGGTCTCCTCCTCCCCCGCCCCGGCCTGGAGGGAAAAATCCGCTCCCATGGTCAGGCTGTGGTAGCGCCCCTCCGTCATGGCCGCCAGCAGTTCCTGGGCCCGCTTGGCAATCCGGGGCGCGAAGCGGCGCTGCAGCTCCGCCCGGGCGTCCGCCAGGGTCTCCAGCGCGATGGACAGGGCGGCGTAGGTGTCCTCCAGCTGGGCAATGCGGCGTTTCTTCGCCTCCAGCTGTTTTTGCAGCGCCGCCTTGTCCCCCAGGGCCTCCATCCGCCCCTGGTACTGCCCCAAACGGTTTTGCAGCCGCTGCTGCTCCACCGCGTAGTCGGAAAGCAGCCGGACGGTATCCGCCTCGGTATAGGTCAGGTTATCCGGTAGCGGCGGCTTCTCCACGGCCTTGACCATGGCGCCAAGGGTTTCTAAGTGGCTCTGGGCACGCTGCAGCTCCCGGCGGGCGGTATGGTAGGCATCCCACTGCCCCTGCACCTGCTGCCAGAAGTCCATAAGCGCGTCCGGTTCCTGGGCACCGCAGAGAGATTCCCGGCGTTTGCGCAGCACCATGAGCCGCACCTCCACATCGCCGCTGGAATCCCTGTATTCCTTCAAAGCGGCACTGTAGCGTTTTCTTTCGGCTTCATAGGCGTCCACCGGCTCCGTCCAGCTCTTCCAATGGGCGGAGCCATACTTTTCCTGTAAGCCCTTGACCCGCTTGCTCCCGGAAACCTGGACATACAGCCCCCAAACCAGCACGGCCAGTCCCACAGCCACGGCCACCGCCGCCGGGACATAGGCCCTGAATACCATCAGCACCACTGCGGCCGCAAGCCCCACACCGCTCAGAATCAGAAGCAGCAGGGGAAGCTTTGACTCCGCAGCCGAAGCATAGGCTTCCGCATCCCTGCGGGCCATTTCCCGGGCCTCCTCCGGGGACATCCCCGCAAAGGGCCGGGGCAGCTGAGGTTCCTGGGGGAGCTGGGGCAGCATTTGCTTTTCCATCTGAATGGCATTCCACTGGTCCCGGAAGCTGCGCAACTCCCGCAGTTTCTGCTCCGCCTCCTCCCGGGACGGCAATCTGGCGCAGGCAGCTTCCTGCCTGCGAAGCTCCCGCTCCGCCTGATCCCGGGCGTCCCGGGCCTGGGCCACGCGTCCGGCATTGGCTTCCGCCGCGGCATAGGCCAGCGCCTGCTGGTGGTTGCTCAGCTGGCTGAGCCAGGTTTTTACCTCATCCAAGCGCATTTTCAGCTTTTTGGATTGGATATCCAGGGATTCCAGCTCCGCCAGCTTGGATTCCAAATCTTCCCGTTCCGCCTCCGCCTGGGGCAGCAGCCCGCTGCGGTTATAGCGGCAGCGGTTTTTCAGGTCCTTCAGTTTTTCCGCCAGCCGGTCCCCGGCTCCGCTTTCGTCCCCGGTGGTGACCAGTGCATTCAGGCGGCGGCGCAGCGCCTCGTCCTGGGTGACCGGCAGGTCGGCATGGCGAATGAATCCCGCCCGGCGGAACACCGTCTGCTCCACCCCCAGCAGCAGCTGCCCGCAATTGGCCGCCGTCAGTTCCTCCACCGGCAGGCCGGATTCCGTCTCATAGGCCGCAAATTCCCCCAGGGGTACCCGGCGCTTGGTCCTGCGCTCAATGGTGATATCCCGGCCGTTCCAATTCAAGTCGATACGGCCCGCCATGGGACTGCCCGACCAGGGGGCGTAGCGCTCCTTGTCCGCTAGGGCAGTCTTCGTGGTTTTTGCCCGGGTATCCAGGCCATAGAGCATGGCCAGCAGGAACGCGCACCAGGTACTCTTCCCCCACTCGTTGGGGGCGGTGATGATATTCAGCCCCGGCTCCAAGGTCAGGGTCTCATGCTCCAATTTGCCAAAGGTGGCCGTCATCTTGTAAATTCTCATAGGACGACCTCCCTTCCCTCCAGCAGCCGGCGGGAAATTTCCGCCGCCAGACGGATGCGCTCCCCGTTCTCCGGGTCCTCCTCCATGGCCTTGCGCAGCATATGGAAATAGACGCCCTCCAGGGTATCCTCCCCGGCGTCCGCCCAGATATCCAGGGGCGCTTCCGTCCTGTCCCGCAGCTCCAAATTGGGAAAGCCCGGAAACTTCTCCTTCAGCGCCGGCAGATTCACCTCGCCGCAGCCCGTCAGGGAAATGCGGTAAAAGTCATTGCTTCCCACCCCCGGCAGGGCCGCTTCCAGCGCGGCGGCGGCATCGGCGCCGATGTCCACATCCATTTCGAAAAAGCCCAGGGCATCCAGGCTCACCGCCTGAATATTGGCCCCATCGGAGAGGGTCACGATGCACACGCCCTTTTCCCCGGTCTCATCCCAGCCCCGGCCCATGGGACAGCCCGGCCAGGCGCAGAGTGTGGCGCCGGCCCGGAAGGCCCCCGCCTTATGGATATGTCCCAAGGCCAGATAGTCCAGCCCGGAAGCACGCACCTGGGCGGCGGTGATGGGGTTATAGGGGGAATTTTTCTGGACGGGATCGCCATGGAGCAGGGCAATGCAGTATTTTTTATCCCGCTCCGCCCGGAAATTCTCCAAAAGGGCAGGACAGTCCATGCTCTGGAAGCCCGCGCCGTAGATCCGGCAATCCAGGCCGGAAACCGTGACGGATTCCAGTCCGCCCTTAAAAATATAGACATTCTCCGGCCAGCCCTCTTCCAGCCAGGGGCTGCCGGGAGCGCAGAAATCGTGGTTGCCGGGAGAAACCAGCACCGGCACGCCGCAACGGCCCAGCTCTCTCTTCAAAAGATCAACGGTTTCTCCGCTGGCCTTCCCATCCAAAATATCCCCGGCCAGCAGCACCAGATTGCAGCCCTCCCGGCGGCACAGGTCGGCCACTTTACCGGGTATTTTCCGCTGCTCCTGCTTCAGCAGCGTCCGCTGGGCCTCCGTGAATCCGCCAAAGGGGGAATCCAAGTGCCAATCAGCGCTGTGCAAAATTTTCAGTCCCATTCGTCTACTCTTTCCGCCCTCCGGCATTTTCCTGTGGCGGTGTCAATGGTAAAAAGCACCGCTTCCATTTTCGTCGGCCCCTCCGCCCAGCGGTAGCGCTCCGTCAGGTCGCCCCGGAATTTGGCAATGGACAGCTCCGGGCGGATGCCCAGAACCGATTCCTTCGGTCCGGTCATGCCAAGGTCCGTCACATACCCCGTTCCCTTGGGCAGGACCCGGGCGTCCGCCGTCGGCACATGGGTATGGGTGCCCCAAACGGCGCTGACCCGGCCATCCAGCATGTAGCCCATGGCCAGCTTCTCGGACGTGGCCTCCGCGTGCAGCTCCACCAGAACGATTTTTGCGCAGATCTGGCTCAATACGGTATCCACCAGCAAAAAGGGGTTGTTGGGTCCATAGTCCATATTGCAGCGGCCGATGAGGTCGATCACCGCCACATCCCCCGCCTTTGTCTCGAACACCCGCCAGCCCCGTCCCGGGACCTGGGGAGCATAGTTTGCGGGCCGCAGGATCCGGGAGCAGTCGTCCATATAGGGCACGATCTCCCGCTTGCCCCAGGTGTGGTTGCCCATGGTAATGACGTCCGCCCCGGCGTCCAGAATGTCCTCCGCCTGATTGGGGGTAATCCCTACCACGGCGGCATTTTCCCCGTTGACCACCACGAAATCCGCATTATGCGTTTGTTTCATCCGCCGCAGGTTCCGGCGGACCCGCTCCAGGCCGGGATTTCCCACCACATCGCCCACGGCCAATACCTTAAAATCCATGCGATTTCCTCCATGTCAAACTTTTCCCAATTATATAACAGAATTCCCATTTTCGCAAGAGTTAGACAGTTCCGCGCTCCCACCGCTCCGGGAACTGCGCTCCATTTTCAAGTCATAGATATGTCTTTAAGGTCTCCTGATAAACTCTTGTGATTTCCTGCAGAATCTGCTTATGCGCAAAATCCTTGTTATAAACGATTCGTGTTTCGCGTACCATGCTTAGGTTTTCGATCGGCAAAGCAATCAGCTTTCCCTTGCGCAGCTCTTTTACGCAGGCACTTTTGGGGAGCACCGACACACCCAAATTTTTACGGACCAAATCCTTGATGGTGGCAATGTTGTCCACTTCAATGGCCACATTGTAGTTATCCGGCGCGTCATTCAGGCTGCGAAGCGTCGAGTCGAACAAAATCCTGGTCGCGGAAGTGGGCAGGCGCAGAATCATCCGCTCCCGTTTCAGCTGGTCCAGCGTGATCATGGTATTGCGGGCTAAGGGATTGCTGTTTGACATGACGCACACCAGGTAATCCGTATCCAAAACCAGCGAGTTCATGCCGTGACTGTTGGTGTGCCCTTCCACAATCGCCAGATCGATCTCATAATTCTCCAGCATGGTATAAAGATTATTTATGGTATCCGTAAGAATGGTAATGCTGAAGCCGCTGGATTCCCCGCTGCATTTTGCGAGAACCTCCGTGGTCAGGTTGCTTTCGGCCGTATGTGTGATGCCGATCCGCAATTTGGTGATTTGTTTTTCCGCGTTGGCCAGATCCTGTTGAAGCCTGTCATAAAGCGCCGCCATTCTGCGGGCATATTGAACCACAATTTCCCCCTCCGTGGTGAGCTTCAAGCCCCCTTTTCCCCGGACAAACAGGGTGACGCCAAATTCCTGCTCCAGCTGGCTGATATGGTGACTGACTGCCGGCTGGGTCAGGGCAAGCTGCTGGGCGGCTTTTGTAAAATTGTGCTGTTCCACGACAGCAAGCAGCGTTTTCAGTTTTACACTCAGCATATGATCCTCCATAATTTTTTGGAATGTAATTCAAAATAATCATAATTTGCATTTATTTTGAAACCAGTATATCATAAGCCTACCAAAACTTCAAGGAGGGATTGCAGATGCCGGATGGGCACTCCTTTTTTACCATAGATGCTTCAGGCGGCTCCTTTTTGATTGACAGCCGCCGCCTTTTCTCCATTTCCGGGGCTTTGAAGAAAGGAGGCGGCCTATGCTGAGCCAGTTCATACGGGACGCGGCGCAAACCAATTCCGTCGCCGCGGTCATCATTTCCATTGCGCTGATGCTGTTTTTGGGCTTTGCCATGACCCGTTTGACCAAACGGCTGCGCCTGCCCAATGTGACCGCCTACATTCTGACCGGCATCCTGATCGGCCCCTACTGCCTGGATTTGATCCCCAGCCAGGTGATCGGCGGAATGGACTTTTTGTCGGATATCGCGCTGGCGTTCATCGCGTTCAGCACCGGCGAATTCTTTACCTTCTCCACATTGAAGAAAAACGGCATGAAGGTGGTGGTCATCACCATTTTGGAGGCTTGTCTTGCCACCGTGGTGGTGTTCCTCGTCACCTACTGTGTGCTGGGTGTTGATCTGGTGTTTTCCATCATCGTATCCGCTCTGGCTTCCGCCACCGCACCCGCTTCCACCATGATGACCATCCGGCAAACCGGCGCCCATGGGGACTTTGTAGATACGCTGCTGCAGGTGGTGGCGCTGGATGACGTTGTGGGCCTGCTGGAATACAGCATCGCAATCTCCCTGGCCCTGGCCGTGAGCACAGGCTCCGCGCATTTGGGGATCGGCAGTATTGTGAAGCCCATTGCGGTCAATCTCGGCGTGCTGCTTCTGGGCTGCCTGTTCGGTGTTTTCCTGAAGGTGATGATGCTGAAGCGGTCGAAAGACAACCGGCTGATCGTGTCCATCTCCCTCCTGTTCGCCTTCTGCGGCATCTGCGCCCTGCTGGACGTTTCGCCACTGCTGGGCTGCATGTCCATGGGGACCATATACATCAACACCACCCATGACGAAAAGCTTTTTAAGCAGCTCAATTATTTTACGCCGCCGATTCTATTGCTGTTTTTCGTCCGGTCCGGCCTGTCCTTCCGGTTGGACGCCCTGGTGAACACCTCCGCAACGGTGGGACGCACACCGCTGCTGACGGTTGGCGTGGCTTACTTCTTTGCAAGAATCGCGGGCAAATACGGCGGTGCGTTTTTGGGCTGCCTTGTAACCGGGAAGTCCAAGAAAGTGCGCAATTACCTGGGCCTTGCCCTGATCCCCCAGGCGGGGGTAGCCATCGGTCTGGCGGCTTTGGGTGCCCGGACCCTGGGCGGAGAAACGGGCATCGCGTTGGAAACCGTGATTTTGTCCTCCAGCGTACTCTACGAGCTGATCGGCCCGGGCTGCGCGAAGCTGGCGCTGTATCTTTCCAAGTCCTATTCCACCAAGCTGGAGGATATTGTGCCCACCGAGGAACTGGATGAAAACGGGCAGCCCAAAAGCGCAGTGGAGCTGCTGATCCAACGGATCCAGGCAATTCAGCAGGAAATTCCCCGGGACTCCGTTTCGGAGGAAGAGCAGGCCTTTTTAGAAGCGGCGGAGGAGCAGATCACGGCGCTGAGCAGCATCCACGCCGGCACAACACGCAACAGGAGGGGATAAGATGGCACAGGACTATATTGCGGCTCTGCTAGGGCCATGGGCATCCCAGCTAACGATGGAATCCATTTTTCTTAGGATCGCGCTTTCTATCATTTTGTCCTCCGTTGTGGGCTGTGAGCGTTCCAGCAAGCGGCACTCTGCGGGACTTCGCACCTTCATCACCATTTCGCTGGCATCGACCACCGCCGCCATCATTGAGCTGTATTTGCTTGACATCGGGTATGCTGCCTCCTGGATGACCGCAGCGGTGGTGATCGGTTCGTCCATGATCTCCGGCTACTCGATTCTGTTCAGCTCCAGGAGCCAGATCAAGGGGCTGACCACCTCCGCAGGACTTTGGGCCTGCGGAATCATCGGCATCGCCATCGGCATGGGACTGTATACAACGGCTTTCATTGCGTATACCGCGCTGCTTTGCAGCCTGTCCTGTTTCCCCTTCATTGAGAAATATCTGAAAGATAAATCCAACCATTTCGAGGTCCATCTGGAACTGAAAAGCAAAAGCGACCTGCGCTACTTTACCACAACCATCCGGCGTCTGGGAATGCGGATCGACGATATTGAGTTAAATCCTGCCTACCTCAACTCGGGGCTAAGCGTTTATACGGTGTCCTTCACCATCAGCAGCCAGGAACTGAAAAAATACAAAAAGCACAGCGAGATCATTGAAGCGCTGCGCTCTCTGGATTACATTTCCTATATTGAGGAGATCAACTGATACTGTTTCTTTATAAAACAGTATGAAAACAGAATGCCCACGCCTTTCGGCGTGGGCTAATAATTATCTGACCGACTTAGCGTATTCCGTAGGCGTGATGCCGAATTTCTCCTTAAACTGCCGGGAGAAATGGTGCACTGTGGAATACTGCAATTCCGCGGCGATTTCCGTAAAGTTTAGGTTGTTTTCCCGAATCATCTGCTTGCTCTCCTGGAGCTTGATACGGCGGATGTATTCGCCGGGGGAAATCTGCAGGTTTTTGTGGAACAGGGCCGTCAGATAGCTGGGGCTTACGTCCACCTGCCGGGCCACCAGCGGCACCGACAGCTTCTCCCGGATGTGGGCACTGATAAACTGCTGGGCCTGGCGGATGATCTCATTTTCGCTGTGGATGGCATTGGCGGTCTGAAGCTTGCCGCCCTTGGGGGCATCCGCCTCCCGCAGCAGCAGAAGCAGCAGCAGCTTCAGCTGGGACAGAATGATGTCGTTGGAGTAGGCATCCATCCGCTCCTGTTCCCGCAGCATGGTCTGCAGCACCGTCACCACATTCTGAGGCGCGGTGAATTTCCGGTTCAGCAGCGGAGCCAGCTCCATCCCGCTGACATCAAAGGAAAGGGTCACGAACCGGGGTGCCACCCCAATATCCGCATACTGCATGTGCCACTGGCCCGGGCCATAGATGACGATGTCCCCCTGCTTCAAAAGCAGGTCCTGCCCCTCCGCTACGGAGTGCAGCGACCCCTGATCCACATAGGTCAGCTCCGCCATGGGATGAGATTCTCCGGGGAACAGGAAGCCCTGCTCCTTCTCCTGGTAGAAAAAGGTGTAAATTCCCTCCACACGCAGCCGGTGATCCACCCGCAGACTGTCAAAGGGCCTCACGCCCACCTGCTCCGGTTCCTCCTGGGCATACAATAGCACCGATGCCTCCCCCATGAAGGGACTTAAGGCAAACAGGATCTCCGGCTTGACGCATACGGATTTATCCAGATAGTACTGCTGGTAGCTCTCCCCGTCCCGGCTGACGGACAGCACGCTCATGCCGCTGCCGCAGCTGATCCAGGTTTCCGCCTTGGCCCGGTAGATCACCGCCTCCGATTGGGACAGCTTCCAGCTGACCGCGGCGCTTTTGTCCATATTTTTGGCATTCTGGGTTCGTTCCGGCGGGACAGTGCCGAAGCCCTGAAACGTAACCTGGTTCAAATTCCGGATCATGGCGTTTTTCCTCCGAATCAATGGCATGCCGCTGGGGTTTAGGGAAGCTCTGGATAATGGCGCAAAGAATCCACTGCCCAGTTCAGAGCTTCTTTAGGTTATTATATCGGATAACGCGCCAAATGGCAAATACTTTTCTGAAAAAAGAACAGTTTCTTTTTACCGCTGATATTCAAATTCAAAATCGTAAATATCCACGGTGTCCCCGTCCTGAATGCCCATTTCCTCCAGGCGCTGGAACAGGCCGCATTTTCTCAGCTGCTGGTCGAAATAGTTCCGGGATTCATAATCCTCGAAATTGATATTCTGCACCAGCCGGGAAAGCCACTCGCCGGTGACCAGCCAGGTACTGCCGTAATGCTCCACTTCGAAAGCGCTGGGGTCCGTGGGGGCCTCGATCACCTCCACATACTCAGGCTCATAGATGGTGACCGGGGGCAGGGTACGCAGCTTTTCCGCCACCACCCGCATCAGGTGGGCAGTGCCCTGGGTGGTGCCGGCGCTGATCTCATACAGTTCACAGCCGGCCGCCTCCACGGCCTTCCGCAGGCGCTCCAAATTGTCGGATTCCGGCATCAGCAGGTCGGTCTTATTGGCGGCCACGATCATAGGCCGGCTGCTTAAATCCACACTGTAGTTTTTCAGCTCCGCACAGATGGCCTCAAAATCCTCCACCGGATCCCGGCCCTCGCTGCCGGACACATCCACCACATGCACCAGCAGCCGGCATCGGTCGATATGACGCAGGAAATCATGCCCCAGTCCGGCGCCTTCCGCCGCCCCTTCGATGATGCCCGGAATGTCCGCCATGACAAAGGACACGCCCTCTTCCACATAGATGACGCCAAGGTTGGGAAACAGGGTGGTAAAATGGTAATTGGCAATCTTGGGCCGGGCATTGGAGGTGACGGAAAGCAGGGTGGATTTGCCCACATTGGGAAAGCCCACCAGGCCCACATCGGCCAGCAGCTTCAATTCCAGGATCACGTCCCGCTCCTGCCCCTTCAATCCCGCCTTGGCAAACCGGGGCACCTGGCGGGTGGGGGTGGCATAGTGGGCATTGCCCCAACCGCCCCGGCCGCCCTTGGCAATGACAAAATCCTCCCCCGTAGACATGTCCACAATGATCTGATTGGACCCGGCATCCCGGACAACCGTGCCCCGGGGCACCTCAATAATGAGGGGTTCTCCCCGCTTGCCGGCCATTTTCCGGCCCATACCGCCCGCTCCCGCTCCCGCCTGGTACTTGCGCTTATAGCGGAAGTCCAGCAGGGTGGACAGGTTGTCATTGACCCGCAGAATGACGCTGCCGCCATGGCCGCCGTCGCCGCCGTCGGGGCCGCCGGAGGCCACATATTTCTCCCGGTGGAAGGCCACCGCCCCGTCGCCGCCCCGGCCGCCGATGACTGTAATTCTCACTTTATCTACAAACATAGAAAATCCTCCCGTTCATTAAGGGTGATTGTATTGTCATAAATGACCGTTTATTTTTACCATCCGGTTTCAAGCACACTCAGAATTCTTCTGCAAAAGCCGTCAAAATCCGTAATATTCTTCCCAAACGGAATGTGCACGAACACCATTTGGGTTTCCATATGATTCTGAAAAATATACCTCAAACCATTTAAATACAGCACATTGCAAAATGAGGTCCCCGCGTTGTGTGAAAGTTTTGCAGCGATCCCCTTTTGCTCAAAAACCTGCTTTAATTTTTCACAATCAAAATTGGTCTTGATAGAAGTTTCGCCATGTCCGGCGGTTGTCTCAATAAAAACCTTATCTACAATAAGCGGTTTTTGTCCAAAACAAATCACATAGCCAAATGTTTCCTTTGAAATAGTGTCTATGAGTATTTCGGAATCTCTCACTTTATCATTGGGCAGGAAAAGTGTTCTGCAATCCCGCTCCTTGTCCAGCATGTGCGCCGCAGAGGTACCGTAAAAAGCCGTCAGCAATATGTTCTTATTTTCCATTTGCCCACGTCCCTCCTCATAGATTCACATGCCCGCAAGCATCTAAAAAAGGACTGCCGCAACTTAACTTGCAGCAGCCCTTCTTTGGCTTTGCGATTACTGCTTTGTTAAGAGTGGTGAATCAGAAAAATTAAAACGTCACCTCGCCGTCATGGGAAAGCAGTGACGCAGAGGTCACACCGTTCAGGCTCATAACCTCCCGCAGCAGCTCGCTTCCCTGAGCAGTACGCAGTTCCACCACCAAATCCAGTGTAGCGCCGGTCATGTTTCTGGATTTTACGTTGAAATGCCGGACATACTTCTTCACAACCTGGGATACTTTTTCCTCGGCATCCAAGTCATCGGCGTTCACCACCAAGATCATGGGTGCCTTGGCAACCGGTATGTGGTCCAATATCAGAATGCCCAGCGTCATAACTACCGACAAAATAACCGCCACTTCGGCAAGGCCTGCACCGCAGATGATGCCCACACTGATGGACCAGAACAGGAACATCAAATCCATAGGCTCCTTGATCGCAGTACGGAACCGGACGATGGACAACGCGCCCACCATACCCAAAGACAACACCACGCTGGACTGCATGGTCAAAATCAGGGAAGTGGTGATCACTGTAACGCCTGCCAGGGAAATGCTAAAATTTTTGGAATAAAAGGTTTTTCGTGTGACCACCCGATATACGAAAAAGATGTAGAGTGCAATGGCGCAGGCAATTCCCAGTGCCACAACTACGGTCATGGTCGTAATCTCCGTTGCGGCATAGCCCTCCAGGAAGGATTTCTTGAAAATATCTTTGAAAGTCATATGTTTCTCCTTATCTTGTATATTTTCTGCAAATGTAATACTTGGAAAAAGCCGTTTGCTGCAGATTTTCCAGCTGCAAATTCCGGTAAATGAAGTCCGGCAGGAATTCATCATACTTCACTTCCAGCAGCTGCTGCCCAAGCGGCATCACCGGCCGTTTCGGAACCGTTTCATCCAGAAAGCACCCCACCGCTTTCGAAGAGGAAATGTTGGTATCCAGGGTGATGCGCACATTGCCGTTTACATAAACATAGGGAATCCGGTCATACTCGACAATCACAACAGGCTGAAGCCGGCGGGTCATCATTTCCACGGTAAGCTTTTGCAGCAACGGTGGCTGCCCACCAATATCCGACAGTGTTTTCCCTTCCATCAGGCGTTTGGTCTGGGCAAGAGTCAATGGGCAGGAAGTTTTATAGGTCTTCCCCCGTTCCTTCCGCTTGCATTCCAGGGTAATCCGCTGGGTGGAATGGTTATAAATCCGAATTCGGAATTTTTCTCTGGGATCGGTTCCATCCTCATTCTCCCAAAAACAGTGGTTATCATAATCATCAAAATACAGACTTCGGATCGTGTACCCCTTAGAGGAAGCCGCATGGCTGTCCAAGGAAAGCAGGTTGTTAATCCGGTTTTGAATGGCTGGCAGTTGCGCCGCAGATATGGGATATTTTAGCTCATGACGAAACACTGCGGGATATCCTTCTCTCATTTTTTCTGCCCTCCACTTCTCTTCGAATTTACAAAATCAGCTACAAACATAGCTGCAAGTAAACCCAGCAATACCACCAACGGTATAATTGCCCACTTGGATATGGAATCTTCGTCATTTGATGTCTGAATGTCATATTCTAATTCATTTTCATATTCTGGCTCATTTTCAATGGATTCCCATTTAGGATAAATTGTTACATCCGAAAAAATTGGTTCTGTTATATCAAACGGCTCGTCCGTATCGATGGTATACCATCCAAGGTACCGGGAATCTTCCGTATCTTTATATTCGGTATAGGTATACCATGGTAGATAGTTCGGTAGGCAGTCCCCATAACGAACGGCATAGCATATCCACTCACTGTTAGTATACGGGGCAGAAATTTGGACAGTAAAATATACTGTATCTCCAAAGTAATAATCATTCAGAAAATCTATTCGCTTTTCCAGATAGTCACGAATGTACGCTACTGCTTGAGAGACATCGCCTGTATTCCATCGGATGGCGTTGAGACATGCCGCCTGGAAAATTTGCCCGCTATATTCCTCCAGTAAATTATCAAGAACATTTGAGAGTTCCGGCTGAAATACTTGGTCAAATAAGGTTAACACTTCCTGATAAAATTCCCTTTTTTGCAATAGCGAATAAAATAAAGGTTCATCTGTACTTTCCCACAAGTGTGGCCTCCCTCCCCAAATTGTATTTGGAGAGTAAGCCAGGCAATCATCCATATCCCAGACTGGACCAGCATAAATTCTCGTCAACTCAGAAGCTCCATCAAAGTAAAAAAACTGGCTCAATGAACCGCCGTCAAAATTACTGAAAACCTCATCTATCAGATATCGTTTTGCCCAAGATTCTATATCAACCAATTCTGTATAATATATTCCTGTTGCTGGGTCTACGCCATCCTCGGCCAGAATCGCATTTTCCATAGATTGCAGCATTGCCTGTAAGGTATCTATTTCCATTGTAGCGTCATGTATCCGAAAAGCCAACTGTACTGAACAGTCAGAATTTATAAAAGGTATCCCCGCTTTCTCCAGTCTATGCTGGAGTTCCATGGACACCAAAAAACTATTTTTCTCCGAAATTGCCACCCGTTGTTCATGAATTTCATTGCGCGTACTCAGTAAATATAGTCCAGCATAATCGCCATTCAAATACAGATCTACCCATTGGCATTGCGGAGAATAATCCAGTCCCACTGCTTGCGCAAAGTCATATGCAATTTTATTGCGTAAATTAGAAGCATCATACGCATTGGCCAGTAGTATCCATTTTTCCGCTGCACCCATTCCCAACAGGTCTGCTTCGTATGTCAAGCTCAGGCTGTATGGCTTCTTTGAACAATACCATGTGCTGTTTCCCCGGCCATTGATACTTTTAATGCTGCCTGCGTATTCTAAGCCACCATCCGCACTATATAACCGCATTTTCCCTGATTCTTCATTGCCTTTCACTGCGTGTATGTAATCCATACTGCCAGACTGCACATCGATATATATTGTGGGCACATTGCCGGATTGAAGGAACGTCAAGGTCGTGTCCAGATTCCTTGACTTATTAGCGTATTTCAATGCATAAGGGGTATCCAGCTGCAAGAATTCGCACGTCACCCCATTTTCTATCAGTTGATTGTCTATAGATACAACTGCATTTCTGTCAAAGCTGATGGTTGCATGGGTCAAATCCGCATAACTTGGCAGAAATATATAATATTCTCCCGCTTCATTTTGCCAGCATTTTACATTTTCTTTTCTCCCATCCGCCTGAATAACAACCGAAAAGGGCATTTGCTCTTTTTGCCTCTGCATCTGTACTCCAAAGCACACGATGACTGTCAAAAAAATTACTGACAGAAAACACAGCATCACTTTTCCAAAACGCATTGCATACTCCTATATTTTTCTAAGATAGCGCATACTATAAGTAATATATCACATACAATCTAAAATACAAGCCTTTTATATTAGGTATGTAGTAATATTCGTTTCTTCAGCCTTTGCGTTTTATTCTGAATTTATCAATTCGGAATAAAACAAACAACATGATCAAAATCACCAGCCCCGGTATGTACTGAAAAGAAGAAATCTGCTCCTCCCCGTTTTGTTCTGCTTCCAAGCAAATTGCCACGTCCTGGTAAATTGGCTGCGAAATGTCAAACAGTTCGCCTGTCCCAACAATATACCAATTGACAGGTTCACTAAAATACCACGACAGATCCGGAATACATTCACCGGGCCGAACTGCATAACATGCAAATGTAAAACTCTCCTCAAAGGCAACCTGAACAATACAATATTCCTCATTGTCAAGCCATACACTGTTTAAGAACTCTATGCGCTCAGTCAAAAATGATTGCATATATTCTGCCTCCACAGCAGCATTTTCAATACCATGCCGAATCTGATTCATTGCAGCAGCCTGAGAAATATATGTTAGATACTGATCAATGCCGGTTTCAAGAAGATTCTCAAGCAGTGGAGTATAAATTGTTTGATAAAGACTTAACATACAATTGTAAAAGGCATCTCTTTGATATAGCGCATAAAACCAGGGAGAATCATCCGCACTATATGCATGAGGCTTGCTTACCAAAAAAGCTGTAGGGACGGATGTCTGCGGCCATAACCGATACCCCATGGAATAATCATAATCCCAAACAGGGCCTGCATACATTTTCCCCGTTTCATCATTTCCATCCCAATAGAAAAATTGACTAATGCCGGTGGCATCTAAATTCCCAAATATTTCTTCAATAAGGTATTTTTTAGCCCAAGAATCCAGATCAATAAAATCCAAATAAGATTTTCCGGTCACCGAGTCAATTCCATCCTCAGCGAGAATCGCATTTTCAACAGACTGCAGTATTTCCTGCAGCTTATTTCTTTTAATTGTGGAATCATGTATTCTAAACGCAATAAATGACGAACTATCTGTCTTCACATATGGAATTCCCTGCACTTCCATCCGCCACTTTGATTCCATAGATACCAAAAATCTATTTTTCTGCGAAATTGCCACCCGCTGTTCATGGATTTCATTGCGCGTACTTAGTAAATATAGTCCAGCATAATCGCCGTTCAGATACAGATCTACCCATTGACATTGCGGAGAATAATCCAGTCCCACTGCCTGCGCAAAATCGTACACAATTTTATTGCGCAAATTAGAAGCATCATACGCATTGGCCAGTAGTATCCATTTTTCCGCCGAGCCCATTCCCAACAGGTCTGCTTCGTATGTCAAGCTCAAGCTGTATGGCTTCTTTGAACATTCCCATGTGCTGTTTCCCCGGCCATTGATACTTTTAATGCTGCCTGCGTATTCTAATCCCCCATCCGCACTATATAGCCGCATTTTCCCTGATTCTTCATTGCCTTTCACTGCGTGTATATAATCCATACTGCCAGACTGCACATCAATATATATTGTGGGCACATTACCAGATTGAAGGAACGTCAAGGTTGTGTCCAGATTCCTTGACTTATTAACGTATTTCAAGGCATAAGGGGTATCCAGCTGTAAGAATTCGCACGTCACCCCGTTTTCTATTTGTTGATTATCTATAGATACAATTGCATTTCTGTCAAAGCTGATGGTTGTATGGGTCAAATCCGCATAACTTGGCAGAAATATGTAATATTCTCCCGCTTCATTCTCCCAGCAATCGATTTCTTCCGTTTTTCCATTGGATTGGACAATAACCGAAAGGGGAATTTCCGTGTCAGGCTTTTTTTCCGGCACTGAATCCTGCAGCCCAAAATATACCGCAATGCCCAAAAAAGCAATTGAAAAAAAGACTATTATGGCTTTTCCGTATCGCATCGGTATCTCCTATAATCAAATTATCGCAAAACTAACCCAAAAATTTTATATTGCGATTGGCCCTAATCACTCTGTACTAAAAAAGCTGCCGCAAGTCGTGTGCGGCAGCTTTTAGGCTTTATGCGCGATTACTGCTCAGCGTAAACGGAGCACTGACGGCGGTCCTTGCCCTTGCGCTCGAACTTGACGGTACCGTCAACCAGAGCAAACAGGGTGTCGTCCTTGCCGATACCAACATTGGTGCCGGGATGGATGTGGGTGCCTCTCTGGCGAACCAGAATGTTGCCGGCCAGAACAAACTGACCATCCGCACGCTTGACGCCCAGACGCTTGGACTCAGAGTCACGGCCGTTCTTGGTGGAACCGCCGCCCTTATGGTGAGCGAAGAACTGAATACCAATCTTCAGCATGGTGTTACACCTCCAAAACTTCGATATAATCAGGATAGTCGTCCCGCAGGGAACACAGGTACAGCATCATTCCGGCCAGCACTGCCTGAACGCTGTCCTCTTCATCGCAGGACGCGGGGAGGGTCAGGGTGATACGAGCCTGCTCGTCCTTGACCCGAACCTTGGCCTTGGCGCCGCATACATCATTGATGGTGGCTTCGGCCATGGCAACTGCGGCAGACACGGCGGCGCAGACAATATCACTGCCCGCTTCCCCGTAGCCGCTGTGACCCGAGACGGAAAACCCGGTGATCCGGTCGTTCTCGGTGAAAAATTCGCATCTTGTCATAAATTACAGAGCGATCTTGGTGATCTCCACCTTGGTATAAGGCTGACGATGGCCGATGTGCTTCTTCTCGTTCTTCTTCGCCTTGTAACGGATGATGTCGATCTTCTTGCCCTTGCCGTTCTTGACGACCTTCGCCTCCACGGCGGCACCCTCAACCACGGGAGCGCCGATCTTGGTGTTTTCGCCGTCCAGAACCGCCAGAACCTGGTCGAACTTGACCGTTGCCTCAGCCTCAGCATTCAGCTTTTCGACGTACAGGACATCGCCTTCCGCCACGGTGTACTGCTTGCCACCGGTCACGATTACTGCTTTCATTTGTTTCACCTACTTTTATTGTGTAGTCTCGCTTTTAGGGCGCGGTGTTTTTGACGCACCAACTTAAAGCCCCTTCAATGCGGCTCGTTCATTTTAGCATCCATGTCAGAAAAAGTCAAGAAGTTTTTGGCCCTTTTCTTGCATTTCCCCCGCAATTTTGGTATACTGACAGAAAATTCTTGTGCGTTCCCGAGGTAATCCTATGAAGCGTTTTTTTTGCCTGTTTGTGCTTGTCTGTGCGCTGCTGTGCGGCTGTTCCGGGGAAACTGCTCCGGTGCAGCAGACCATTTTCTGCATGGATACCGTCATGGATTTGCAGGTCTGGGGCAAGGATGCCGAAGAAGGCATTGCGCAGATTGGCGCGGCACTGAAGGACTTGGAACGCACCTGGTCCGCCGTATCCGAAGACTCCCTCCTCTGCCGCCTGAACCGGGGAGACCCGGTTTCCCTGTCGGAAGAGGAGTCCGCACTTCTTCAGCGAATCGAAGGGCTGTCGGAGCAGACGGGCGGCGCATTCAATCCGAAGCTCCGGGCTTTAAGCGAATGCTGGGGCTTCTACAATGAAAACCACCGTGTCCCCTCTCCCTCAGAAATTACGGCTGCCCTGCTGGAATCCCAGTGGGACCTTGGCGGGGCACTGAAAGGCTATGCGGGGCAGGAATGCGCCGTGCTTCTGTCCCAGCTGGATGTTGACCGGGCCATGCTGGTCCTGGGTGGAAATGTTCAAACCTACGGTGAAAAGCCCGATGGCGCCCCTTGGCAGATCGGTATTCAAAACCCCGATGGCAGCGGCAATCTGGGGATTCTCTCCGTTTCCGGTACCATGTCCATCGTCACCTCCGGGGATTACCAGCGGTATTTTGAGGTAGATGGGGTAAAATACCACCATATTTTGGACCCGGAAAATGGATATCCTGCCGACTCCGGGCTTTGCAGCGTAACCATCATTTGCCGGGACGGCCTGACGGCGGACTGCCTTTCCACGGCCCTGTTCGTTATGGGGCTGGAGAAAGCTACGGAGTTTTGGCGGAGCAGCGATGATTTTGAAGCCGTATTCGTCACCACCGGCGGCGCTATTTACGCAACCGAGGGCGCCAGCCTGTCCGGCTGCCAATATGAGGTAATTTCCCGATGAAAACAAGAACCTGGATCCTGATACTCTCCGCCATGCTGGCGGTTTGTCTGGGGCTGAGCGTATTCCTGCTCCGGCCCCGGGGGGCTGCTTCCTATGCTGAAATCACCAGCCAGGGCAATGTGGTAAAAACCGTTGACCTGCGCATTGACCAGCAATTCACCGTTGCCACACCCCAGGGCGGCAGCAATGTGGTTACCGTCCGGGAAGGCAAAATCGCGGTGACGGAGGCAAACTGCCCCGACCAATACTGCGTAAACCGGGGATTTTGCAGCGGAGGCGCCCAGATCGTGTGCCTTCCCAACCGTCTGGTGATCCGCTTTTTGGGCGGGCAGGAAATTGACGCGGTCGCAGGATAAAAATTTCAAGAAAAAGCTTGACAAAATGTGCTGTAATGTGTATATTAAGTAGTGCTTTGGAAAGAAAAAGCCATGGACGATTAGCTCAGCTGGCTAGAGCATCCGCTTGACGTGCGGAAGGTCATAGGTTCGAGTCCTATATCGTCCACCATTTTCCTTTAACCGCATAAGCTTATGGACGATTAGCTCAGCTGGCTAGAGCATCCGCTTGACGTGCGGAAGGTCATA
>JAUNJE010000045.1 GCA_030533415.1 Eubacteriales bacterium
TGAGCTTTCCTATCGTCCGTAAGAATCTCAAAATACAAAGAATAAGCAGGTCTCCTGACTTATGCTCAACGCTTACTGCGCCTTCCCAAGGGTCATGCCTCAGTGACATCATGCAGCTTGCTCGCAATCACAGTGACGGGATCGTCCCGGACTTGCACCGGGTTCTCTTTTGATCCATTGCTGGAACTTATTCTGGCGGCAAATATGGCCGAAATATGAACTTGTAATTCGAATTATACTACCGGCGGGCAAATATGTCAATAAATTGTAAAATAATTTGTAAAAAAATATACCCTTGACAACTGTGTGTTGTTTCACTATCATGAAAATACGATGAAAACAAAGGAGAGAACTGCCATGTTTACCATATGCGGATACGCCCTGAATCCGGGCGAGAAAAAACAGGTTGTGCTGCAGCCCCTGCCCGGCTATGAAATGCCCGCTACACTGATCTGCGGCGGGAAACCGGGAAAAACGGTGCTGATCACCGCCGGAATTCATTCCGGGGAATATCCGGGCATCCCCGCGGTGATCCGCACGGCGAAGGACATCGACCCGGCCCAGGCCGCGGGCAATATCCTGATGATCCACTGCGTCAACACCAGCGGCTTCTGGGCAAGGACCGACTGCCTTGTGGCGGAGGATGGCGGAAATCTGAACGGAAATTATCCCGGCGCTCCTGATGGAACGGTTTCCCAGCGGATCGCAAATTACTTCGTGACGCAGATTTTTCCCTATGTGGATTTCGTTGCGGACCTGCATTCCGGCTCCCAGCAGGAACCGCTGACGCCCTGCCTGTTTTTCCCCAAATGGGAGAAGGCCCGCAGGGAGGCGTTGGACGCGGCCATGGCGCTGGACATTCCCTACCTGCTCCAATCCATGGCAAAGACCGGCGAGTACAGCTATGCCGCTTACGCCATGGGCATCCCGGCCATCCTGCTGGAGCGGGGGCACAGCGGCTTTTGTGAAGAGGAATGGATCGGCGGCTATTGCAGGGATCTGCGGCTGCTTTTGAAGCATTTGGGCTGTTATCCCTATGAGGGGCAGTCCGATGTGGAGAAGCATGTCTTTGTGAAGGCCATTTACCTGGAAGCGGCGGAGGATGGTGTCTGGTACTGTAATGTTTCGCCCAATGCCGCTGTAAAGAAGGGGCAGCTGCTGGGCCGCACGGAGGATTTCTTCGGCAATGTCCTCCACGAATACTACGCCGAGGCCGACGGGATTGTATTCTACCACTGCTGCGGTTTGTCCGTGAAGGCGGGGCGCAACCTGGTGGCTTACGGGATTGAGGAAGCATAAAGGGAAATTCCGGCTCCCCAAAACGGACGGGATTTGCATGTCATATGTAGAAATCCGTATTTCACTTTGTATCAAAAAGAGATATAATAAAAAATGCAGGGGTAAAATCCAGACGGATCCCTGAAAAATATGAAAATGGAGGTTACATAGTATGGCGCGTTTTACTCTTCCGCGTGATCTGTATCATGGCAAGGACGCCCTGGAGGCGTTGAAGGGACTGACCGGCAAGCGGGCGATGGTCTGTGTCGGCGGCGGTTCCATGAAGCGGTTCGGCTTCCTGGATAAGGTCATTGCCTATCTGAAAGAGGCAGGCATGGAAGTGGAGCTGTTCGAGGGCATTGAGCCGGATCCTTCTGTTGACACCGTTATGAGAGGTGCCGAAGAAATGCAGAAATTCCAGCCGGACTGGATCGTGGCAATTGGCGGCGGTTCGCCCATCGATGCCGCGAAGGCCATGTGGATCAAATATGAGTATCCCGAAATTACATTTGAGGATATGTGCAAGGTGTTCGGCATTCCGCCCCTGCGGAAGAAGGCCCGCTTCTGCGCGATCTCCTCTACCTCCGGCACTGCCACGGAGGTGACGGCTTTCTCCGTCATTACGGACTACAAAAAGGGCATCAAGTATCCCCTTGCGGACTTTGAGATCACGCCGGATGTGGCGATTGTGGATCCGGATCTGGCCCAGACAATGCCCAAAAAGCTGGTTGCCCATACCGGTATGGACGCCATGACCCATGCCATTGAGGCCTATGTGTCCACCTGCAACTGTGACTTTACCGATCCTCTGGCGCTGCATGCCATTGAAATGATCCAGCGGGATCTGATCGGCTCCTACAACGGCGATGTGGAAAAGCGGGCGTCCATGCACAATGCCCAGTGCCTGGCCGGTATGGCCTTCTCCAATGCGCTGCTGGGCATCGTACACTCCATGGCCCATAAGACCGGCGCTGCTTTTGCCGATTATGGCGCTCACATCATCCACGGCGCGGCAAACGCCATGTACCTGCCCAAGGTCATTGCCTACAATGCCAAGGATGAGACAGCCGCAAAGCGCTATGCTTACATCGCCGATGTGATGAAGCTGGGCGGAGATACCGTGGAGGAGAAGATTCAGCGCCTGATTGCCGCACTGCGGAAGATGAACGATGCGCTGAATATTCCCCAGTGCATCCGGCATTACGGCGCCGACAGCTATCCCTGCGAGCAGGGATTTGTGCCGGAGGAAGTGTTCCTGGCCCGGCTGCCTGAGATCGCAAAGAATGCCATCGCCGATGCCTGCACCGGCTCCAATCCCCGCCAGCCCAACCAGGAGGAGATGGAGAAGCTGCTGAAGTGCTGCTACTACGACCTGGACGTGGATTTCTGATCATGAAGCCTGTTTCGGCGGCTCTCAATAATATCAGTATCATATGAGAGCCGCCGAAATATTTAGGGCGGAAAAGTGCGGAACCCACTGACGCTTTCGGCCTTGCGGCCGCAAAGTGTCAGTGGGTTCTGCGTTTCATTGCTGATGCTATTTTTGCCCTATAAACCGGAATTTAAGCCTATACGCTCTTTAATGTATAAAACATATTCACCGACACAGGAGAAGCCAAGGTCCAGTGCGGCGGACTGACTTTCCTCGTCATTAAAAAATATCATATGTTTATACCCCGCCGCTTGTAAATCCCTCAATATGACTGTTACCAAAGCCTTATAAGCAGATTTATCAAAGATATTATCCCGAAAGCCTAAGCTGAAAATCTCGCCGTTTCTTGCACAGACGTATCCCACAGCGGTATCTTCCCGATATAGCAGATAGATCAGCCACTCATTCAGCGCCCCCAAAATACGTTCTGAACTCCAATATGTCTCAGGGTCGGTCTGATGTATTTTCCTAAATTCCGAAAAATTGCTTTCGGTAACCCTTACAATTCCATCCGTTTCGGCTTGTATGGCAGAGCCGTCAAAAACAAAAATATCGTGATAGGATTCCTGAATCAATCTGCAGCTTCTTTTTTGCAGGGCAGAGATTGCGCTGATATTTCTTTTCGGGAATCCGAAATACAGGTCATATCCTGTAAAATGTACACTGGTATATTCCAAGAACTCCGTTAAAGCCTGTTCTGTATTCCTGCTAATAAGAAAGCCGTTTGTTTGCAGATACCGGTCTTGTTCAATATACCAAAACTGAATCCATCCTTCAACGGCTCCATCTATGACAAAAAGAAGAATATCCCGGTCATCGTTACGGTAACTCTTCCAAACATAATCCACAAATTCCTCTTTTGTAGAAACACCGTCTGACCAAAGGGGATAGCCGGATTTTGTCTGATCCATTGCAAGCGAGTAAGCAAAATCCATGTATTGCTCAATATCTTCTTTTGCAGCTTTTACCAACATTCTCCTGTACCTCCGCTAAAACATGGATTTGTCGCCTAAATAGGAAATCATTGTACCACGGATTTATGAAGACTTCAACTGCGAACTTATACTGATATTCCATTCAAAAGTTTCATTCGCAGGAATTGAATTTTTCAATAGGAAAATCATAATATAAAACGGCAACGCTGTCAGGCGGTGCCTCAGAGTGTCGAAAAAGTAAGTTGAAACGTAGAAGTTTACCAATTTGCATTGCACCAAAGCCTCCCTTGTGCAAAGGGAGGTGGGGCGGCGTAAGCCGCCTCGGAGGGATTGTGCAGCTGAATGTTACGAATTCGCATTGGACTTCGGCGAAAAGGAAACATTTTACCGCGACAATCCCTCAGTCACGCTGTTCGCGTGACAGCTCAGCGCAAGGCACTCCCTTCGGTCGCCTTTGCACAAGGGAGCCTTGGGCACTATAAGCGCCAGAGGGGTTATCGACAGTCTGAGCATCCGGCGGTTTTGCCGGATGCTTTCATTTTGGCGTGTCAAATTTGCGGAATTGGTCCGGGCAGTCCTGGACGCCGGAATCGCGGGGCGGAACCCCCTCCGCGGCCGCGTTGCAGGCAAGGTGGACCTTAGCCTCCACCCGGGAGGTCATGGGCCGCGCTTCCTCAAAGGAAAACAGCCGCTCCTCCGGCAAGGACAGGATTTCCGCAACCTTCATGGAAGAGAGCTTTTCCGCAATTTTCTGCCTGGTGCAGATACGCACGGATTTCCCGCTGACCAGATCGTAAACGGTGAAGATCAGTTTCCCGGTCTTATAGAACAAGAGGTGCTTTTTGCCTGCGGTACAGTGCAGGCCGATCTGAATGGCATCCACACAGCACCCGTCATGCTCAGAGACACAGACAAGGCGGTCGATACCCGGCTCCTTCAGTTCCAGCCGGGTCAGGGCGGTATCGCAGACCCGCACCCCCAGCGCCAGGGTGGGACAGGATTTGCCGTGAAATTTTACGCTTTCCTCCCAAATTCGCTGAATCCGGAATTTGGAGTGGTTATCCCAGAATGCCATACGTTACCCCCTTTCCATTACCCATGTGAGAAATTCCTTTTCCATTTCCGACATGGCGCATTGCGGCTTGTAGACCAGGGCGTTTTGATACTGTGCCCCGCCCTCCGCGCAGGGGCGCTGTACCAGCCGGTTGGATTTCAGCATGGATTCCGGCAGCGGCTCCGACCAGAGGAAGGCGTTGGGCATGGTTTGCAGGAGCCGGACCTGGGAAGCCCGGTCGACAACGTAGATTTGAGGGCGGTTGCTGTCCACCCGGTTTGCGGGATAGAAGGTATCCCGGTGTACCAGATCCGTGCAATGCTCCAAATCGTTTTTGGAAATGGCAGACTTCAGGGCCAGGGGACTATCCTGATGCACGGCGATTTGGTATTCCACTCTGCTCAGAGGACAGAGGGTAAGCTCCCTGGCGGCCGCCTGTTCGGAGAAATAGTCCTGGTATTCCACGCTGTAGCGAATGACCGCGATCTCGGCGGAACCGTTGTCCAGCATTTCCAGCGCCTGCCGGGAATGTCCTTCCCGGATGATGGCGTCCAGGCCATTGTGCCAATCCCGTCCCCCCAGATATTGCTGCACCAGCTCCATATAGCTGTAGGACCGGGGAAGGCAGATGCGGAACCGGTTCGGCTGGAAGCGGTTCGGCCCGAGCCGCTCCATAAAATCTGCCTCCCGGAGGATATTGCGGGCATGCTGCAAAAACTGTGCCCCTTTTTCGGTGGGGCGGACGCCCTTCCGGGTCCGCTCGAAAATGGCAAAGCCCAGGGCCGCTTCGGTATCGCGCAATACTCTGCTCAGATTTGGCTGGCCCATATAGAGATTCGCGGCTGCCTGGGAAACGGAACGGGTCCGTTCGATCTCAATCAGGTATTGCAGCTGCTGTGTATTCATAACCATCGTATAATCTCCCTGCGAAAAAGTCTCATGCGTGCCCGGCGGAAAACAAAGCGGGGCATTGCGCAAGCCTGGGAAACGCCCCTCCGGCGGCTCGCGGGCCGGTTTTCGTAATTTTTGAGATAGAAAATCACAAAAACCCGTCTAATGGTCTTCCTATTAAAAAGTTCCATTCTGACGAATGAAACTTTTTCATGGAATATCGGTATAAAAACCGCAGCAGTTCTAAAACTGCTGCGACCGTTTTTACGCAACATAAACGCACAGGAGCGCACCCCTGTGTTTTGCCAATTCTTGTAGTTCTTCTGACTTGCATCTCAAACGAGGATAAGCCCCTGCCTTCTCGGGTTTCCCCAATGGCCGGCTTCCGCCGACGGGACAGACCTCTCGATGCTTACAGCAGCGTGACCTGCGGGGCCTTTCACCCCATTCCCTTTTTCATCCCCATAGCCGGCCTGCGCACCATGGGGCCACAAGAATCTGTATTCCCTTGCCTTGATTATAATGCGGGATGTGGAAAAAGTCAAATAATTTAGTCAGGAAATCATTTTATGCGCCAAAAAATATCGGGAAATGAGAACAATTTCCGGATTTTATATGATAAAACGCCAATGTGACATATCAAAATTGATATTCCCGGAAATCCGTGGCCAAAATTTACGGTATGGACATATCCTTGGCAGAGGAAAGGAATCCGGCTATAATGACTCATGCAGTTCCGTAAAACCGGCCCATACGCACCTTTCTATGGAATTCAGCCCAGCTCCGGGGCGGATACGAAGGTGATTTCGGGGCGGTCATAACCGTCAGATTCAAAGACGATGATTTCGTTTTCACCGGGATGCAGCAGCGGTGCGGGAAGGTAAAGCGTTTTTTGGGGACCGGCGCTGTTGAAGAAGCGGCCCAGCAGGAAGCCGTTTACCATACAGAAGCCCTTTGTAAAGCCGTCAAATCTTACAAAGGTGTCCGCTGGGGTTCCGGCAATGTTCAGGCTTCCCCGCAGGAATACAGGGGCGTACAGTTCGCCGGGCCGGCTTTCCTTCTGCCACAGAAGCCCGGACAGATTTTCCATCGTCAGGCAGTACATATCCCAGCCAAAGTGAAACTGCTGGCCCAGGCACACCCCGTCCGGAAGGCCCTTGGTGTCCGCAAGCTTTCTTCCGTAGTTGACCCGGCCCATGTTTTCCACCAGAATGTCCAGCCGGGCCGTTTCTCCGGCTTCCAGGGACAGCAGGATCCGGTCATGGTGCCTGGAGCGTTCCTGCAGGCCTGCCCGTTTTCCGTTCAGGAATACGATTGCCCGGTCATGGACCCGGCCAAGATCCAATTCCAGCTGCGTAACGGGGCCGTGAAGGGTCGTGGAGTACAGAAGGTAGCCAAAGTCCTGCCCCAGCTGTTCCATGGTTTTTACCTGCGGGGCGTGGACCGGGCGGGCCAGCCGCCGGACCTGCTCCAGAAGGGGGGCGGTTTCCGTCAGTGCCAATGTGCCGTAGGCGGCTTTGGGAAGGTTATGGACCTCCAAACCTGCGGGGGCCGCCCCGGTGCGGCGCTGTATGACCTCCCGGATGCGGTAGTAGGCCGGGGTCAGGTCGCCGCACTCGCTGACCGGCGCGCAATAATCATAGCTGGTGATCATGGGCTGGTACTCGGTGCCCGTATGGTTGGCGCCGCTGGTAAAGCCGAAGTTGGTTCCGCCGTGGAACATGTAAAGATTGAAGGAAGCCCCGCTGTCCATCAGCGCTTCCACATCGGATGCGATATTCTCCGGGGTCCGGATGTGGTGCTGCTCATACCAGTGGTCAAACCAGCCGCTCCAAAATTCACCGCACAGGAGGGGACCGCCGGGCCTGTATTTCCGCAGGGACTGAAAGCTTGCCTGGGGATCACTTCCAAAATTGGATGCGGCCGGCAGATGGGGCAGCGTGCCGCCGTTCAGCATCCAATCCTGGGTGCCGTCGGAGGTGAAGAGCATGCAGTCGATACCGTTTTCCCGGTACAGCTTCTCAAGTTCCAGGAGGTAATTCCGGTCGTTGCCGTAGCTGCCATATTCGTTTTCCACCTGCATCAGGATGATGTTTCCGCCGTTGGTGCACAGATACGGACGGATCCTGGAAAAAAGCTCCCGAAAGTAGGCGCCCACTTTTTCCAGAAACAGGGGATTGCCGCACCGGAGTTCTATTCCCGGGCAGGAAAGCAGCCAGGAGGGCAGGCCGCCGAAATCCCACTCTGCGCAGATATACGGGCCGGGCCTGAGGATTACGTTCAGTCCAAGATCCTGGGCGGTCTGTAAATAGCGCTGGATATCCAGAATCCCGCTGAAATCAAACTGCCCCTCCCGGCGCTCGTGGAGGTTCCAGCAGGTATAGGTTTCCACGGTGTTGAGGCCGCAGGCTTTCAGCTTCCGAAGCCGGTCCTCCCAGTACTGGGGAACAACGCGAAAATAGTGTACGGCGCCGGAGAGGATCCGGTAGGGCTTTCCGTCCATCCGAAACTGTCCGCCGTCCATTGTAAGAATTCCCATAGCTGTTGCTTCCTTTCGGGGATTTTTTCCCATTATACCGCTTTGCGCAGGCGAAGGCAATATGAAAATCGGCAAAAAATTTTCCCGCTTGACGGGACGCCCGTTTTGCCTTACCATAGTCCCAGGGAATCATAAAAAATGCGGCACTCCCGCGCAAACAGGAAGGAGCATCTCAAAATGTATACAGCATCCGAAACCCGTTATGACAGCATGCCCTATCACCGTCTGGGAACCAGCGGCCTGAAGCTGCCGGCGGTATCGCTGGGCCTGTGGCACAATTTCGGCGGCACGGCCTGCTTGGAAACCATGAAGAAAATGTGCTTCACGGCCTTTGACAACGGCGTTACCCACTTTGACCTGGCAAACAATTACGGCCCTCCCGAGGGCGCTGCGGAGGAGAATTTCGGGCGGATTTTGAAGGACAGCCTGATGCCCTACCGGGACGAGCTGATCATCAGCACCAAGGCGGGATATTCCATGTGGCCCGGCCCCTATGGCGATTGGGGAAGCAGAAAGTATCTGCTGGCCAGCCTGGACCAGAGCCTTAAGCGTATGAGGCTGGACTATGTGGACATTTTTTACCACCACCGTCCGGATCCGGACACACCCCTGGAAGAAACCATGGGCGCTCTTGCCACGGTGGTCACCTCTGGGAAAGCGCTGTATGTGGGCCTTTCCAACTATGACGGCCCCTGGATGGAGCGGGCGGCGGCGATTCTGGAGGAAATGCGGGTTCCCTTTGTCATCAACCAAAACGCGTATTCCATTTTCAACCGGACCGTTGAGCAAAACGGGCTGAAAGAGGCCTCGGCCAGGCTGGGGAAGGGGATCATTGCCTTTTCGCCCCTGTCCCAGGGGCTGCTGACAGACCGGTATCTGAAGGGAATCCCTGCGGACAGCCGGATCATGACCGACGGCCGTTTCCTGCAGGCCAATGCCCTGACCCAGGAGCGGCTGGGGCAGATCCGGGCTCTGAACGGTCTGGCGGCGCAAAGAGGACAGACCCTGGCCCAAATGGCGCTGAGCTGGATTCTGCGGGACGGGGTTGTTACCAGTGTGCTGGCGGGCGCGTCCCGTCCGGAGCAGATTCTGGATAACATCCGCGCAGCGGAAAATACTGCCTTTACCGCAGAAGAACTGGCGCTGATCGATCAGATCAGTCTGGCCGAATAAAATAAAACGCAGCCCCGCTTCCGTGGGGCTGCGTTTGGTTTATTCAGGAGAGCTTTACCACCAGAATATCGTCGATCACTGCTATGGAGCCGTAGTAGGGATAGACAGCCATCGCTTCGTACTCCGGGGTGTTTTGGATGGCCGCGATTTCCGTTTCAGAGGCGAAGGGAATTTTGGCACCAAGATAGTATTCCAGAAAACGCTCCCCGGAATAGCTGTTTGCGGTAAAGCCATCCACGCCAGTGAGCTGGTCCAGGACCTCAAATTTCTCAGAGTAAAAATCCGGCTCCTGCCAGTAGCCTGCCAGGGCAAGCTTGGTGTCCTCATCAAAACCGGGAGTCATCCGGATATCCGCCAACAGGGTGGTGTAAAAGGCATAGGCGTTTTCATACCGCAGATATAGGTTCAGATAGGCTTCGTTGGCAAGATATGTGTTTAGCAGAACAATAACGGCCATTGCGCAGGCAACGGCATCCAGCGCGGCACGCTGCACCAGTCCGGCGGAGGGCAGACAGGTGTCCGCAGCGGTGATGCCCAGAAGGTACACGGCGACGAAGCCGTAGAGTACCAGCGTATGGATGGAATCGGCGGTGGTGATCAGATACATGCAGTTGATTGCCAGAGGAAGCAGCGCGATCAGAAGGAAAAGCAGCAAACAGGAGCCGGCCCCCATTTTTTGCCGGGCACACCGGATCAGCAGGAGAACGATGGTGGCGGCAATGAAAAGAAAATGGAGCAGCCGGGAAAGCAAAGTGGGAATCAGGCCGCAATAGCCTTCCGCGAGGAACCGGAAAAAACTGGAGTACGCAAGGCCGATGCCGGAGGGAATGGAAGAAAGCGTGAACGCGATGCTGTCCGATGCGTATTCGCTGAACTGGGTGTCCGTAATACGAAGAACGGCCTTGGTACCGATCCAGTATAGCCCCAGGGAAGCGATCAGGAAAGCGACAAAGAAAACGCCTTTTCCGATAACCGCAGCGGCGTTCTCCCCCTGCAGAAGCCTTTGAATCAAAACGAGCATCAACAGGCTTGCGGCAACGGCAATGTAGGACTGGTAGATACTGAGGGAAAGAACCATACATGCCAGCGCCGGAAGCGCGAACAGTTTATGGGGCCTTTGCAGAAACCAAACGGCCAGCGCGGCCAGAAAGAAGGAAAGCGCGTAGGAACTGCTGGTAAACATATACCCGAAGGTGCCGATCAGAGAAGGAAACACAAGAATGCTTCCCGCAGTAAGCACCTGCAGCAGTTTGCTTTGAATGTCAAAAATGCGGATGACCAGGCAAATCGCGGCGGTTATCAGGGCAATGGAAAATATGCCGTAAAGCCAGGGCATGGAATAGTTTGGAAAGAGACTGTCCAGGGCACCCAAGCCCCACCGCCCGGAGGTGACGGTAGCCCCCTTTGAAAACAGACAGAAAACTTCATCGTGATTCACCAGCTTGTTGGTAAAAGCAAATCCATAGGCCAGCGCGCCGAAGATGGCGGACGCGAGAATGGGAACCTTGTTTTCCCGGATTTTCACCATGAGCCAATTTGACGCTTGCTCCATAAGCAGCGGCTGGCGGCAGTCTTTCTGCTCTACAACGGCCATAACGGGAACTCCTTTTGTTCAAAAATATGTATTTTCATTATAAAACCATTCGGCCGGTACGTCAAGAGAGAAAGCGCTTTGGAGTGTATGGCGCGGAAAACGAAAGAAACCCTTGCATTTGCAAAGCTTTTCGAATATAATAAACTGAATTATTATCTTTCACATGAGGTTTTGCTGTGTATCTTAAATCATTGGAATTACAGGGCTTCAAATCCTTCCCCGATAAGACGCTGATCCGGTTCGGCGATGACATTACCGCCATCGTCGGCCCCAACGGCTCCGGTAAATCGAATATTTCCGATGCCATCCTCTGGGTCATGGGCGAACAAAGCTCCAAGACCCTCCGCGGCGCCAAGATGGAGGACGTGATTTTCGGCGGTACCCAGAAGCGTTCCGCCGTGGGCTTCGCGGAGGCCACCCTGACACTGGACAACTCCGACCGTGCGCTGGCCTATGATGCCGACGAGGTCATGGTCACCCGGCGGTATTACCGCTCCGGGGACAGCGAATACTACATCAATAAGCAGTCCGCCCGGCTGCGGGACATCAACGAGATGTTCATGGATACCGGCCTGGGCAGGGAGGGCTATTCCAACATTGGCCAGGGCAGAATCGATGAGATTTTGTCCCTGAAAAGCGCCGACCGGCGGGAAATTTTCGAAGAGGCCGCGGGCATTTCCAAATACCGCCACCGCAAGGAGGAGACCGAGCGGAAGCTGGTGCATACCGAAGAGAACCTGCTTCGCATCGGTGACAAGGTTTCCGAGCTGGAATTGCAGCTGGAACCGCTGAAGGCCCAGTCCGAAAAGGCAAAGAAATATCTGGAGCTGAAGGATGAACTGAAAGGGGTGGAGGTCGCCGTCTGGCTGGACACCCTGGATAAGCTGTCCGCCGCTGCCAAGAAAGCGGAAGAGGATTATGCGTCCGCGTCCTTTGTTTTGCAGCAGGCCCATGATGACCTGGATGCCCTCTACCGCCAGGCGGAGGAACTGGGCGGCAGCCTGCGACAGCGGGACAATGAATTGGAAACCGTCCGGGTGAAGGTCAATATGCTCAGCGCCACCCACCAGCAGCTGGATGGTCAGATGGCGGTGCTCCAGGGCAATGTGGAAAACAACAATGGCAACATTGCCCGGATCGAGGAGGAACTGAAGGGACAGGAGGACCGCAGCGGCGGAATCGTGGCCCAGATCGGCCAGACCCAGTTGAGAATTGAGGAAATCGAGAAGACCCTTTCCGATAAGCGCCGGAAGCTGGAGGAGCTGCAGCAGCAGCTTGCCGCCATGACCGCCAATGCCCAGGGAATTACCAAGCGGTTCCTGGAACTGCGGGGCAAGGAATCTTCTCTGGCTGCCGACATCGCAGGCCGTCAGGCTGACGTCCGGGGCCTGGAGGACAGCATGGTGCAGACCCGGGACCGTTTGGAACAGCTGAGCAGTGACCTGGCAGCCGGTGCCGCCCGGCATCATGAGGCCCAGACCAATCTGGACAAGTGCCGCCAGGAACTGCAAAAGGCCCGGGAGGACGTCACTGCGGCAAACAATACCATTGCCGGTTACACCTTGCGCCAGAATACCCGGATGAAGCGGCTGGAGGAATTGCAGAAGACCCTGCGGGAGCTGACCTCCCAGCTGGATGCCGTCACCGCCAAGGCACGGGTATTCCGGGCCATGGAGCGGGATTTTGAAAGCTATAACAAAGCGGTGCGGATGGTCATGCAGGAGGCCCAGCGGGGAACCCTGCGGAATATCCACGGACCGGTTTCCCGCCTGATCCGCACCGGGGACAGCTACACCGTGGCCATTGAGATCGCCCTGGGCGCGGCCATGCAGCAGATCGTTGTGGGAAACGAGCAGGACGGTAAGGCGGCCATTGCTTACTTAAAACGGACAGGCGGCGGCCGGGCCACCTTCCTGCCCCTGAGCACCATTCAGGGAAGGCAATTGCAGGAAAACGGTCTGGAGGATTGCCGCGGCTTCGTGGGGATTGCCTCCCGCCTTGTGTCCAGCGACCCCAAATACCAGGGCATCGTGGACAATCTGCTGGCAAGGACCGTGATCGTCCAGGATATGGACGCGGCCATCAACATGTCTCAGAAATACCGGGGCCGGTTTAAGATTGTCACCCTGGACGGGCAGGTCATGAACCCGGGCGGCTCCATGACCGGAGGCTCCGTGAATAAAGATGCGGGCATCCTTTCCCGGGCCAATGAGCTGGAAAAGCTGACCGCCCAGGAGAAAAAGCTGCAGCAGGACAAGCTGGTCAGAGAAGCGGAGCTGCAGGAGGCCCAGCGGCAATGCGACCAGGTGGCCTTCCAGATGAGCGCCGCCCGGGACCAGCTTCGGGAAGCCGAGGACCAGGTGCTGCGCCTGCAGGGCCAGGAAAAGCAGTATGAAATATTGCGCGATGCCATTTTGGAGGCGGAGGCCTCTGCCCAGCGGGAGCGGGATACCCTGAACGAGCGGGACCGTTCCGACCGGGAGCGGTATGCCTCCCAGCAGGCGAAGATCCAGGTTTATACCCAGCAGCTGGAGGAAACCAGACAGTCTCTGGCGGAGCTGGAGGGCAGCCAGACCGAAACGGCTGAGGCGACCAACGCGATTTCCGACCGGATGACGGAACTGAAAACGGAGGAAGCGGCGCTGGACGCCGAGCGGTCCACGGCTCTGGCCCACATTGAGGATCTGCAGGGCCTGCGCACCGCGATGGAAGGGGACCGGGAGAAAAAGGCGGCTCTGATGGATGCCATCCGGGAGGATTCCGCCCGGTTGGAGAAGGAAATTGCCGGCTTGAAGGCCCGCCAGGCGGAAAATGACGCGCAAAGCGCTCAGATGAATCTTCGGATGCAGGAAACGCTGGAAAGCCGGGCGGAGGCGGAGGCCGCCAAAACCCGGGCGGAGCGGGATGCCCAGGAAAAGAATAAGGACATCCTGAATATGGAGCGGGCCTGCGCCTTGCTGGAACAGAAAAAGGTCACCTCCTCCATGGAGGAACGGCAGATCATTGACAAGCTGTGGGATTCCTACGGCCTGACGCCCGGCACGGCTGCGGAGCACCGGGGACAGATCGAGAATGTTGCCGCGGGCAACCGCCGGGCCTCCGAGCTGAAACGGAAAATTGCGGCCCTGGGAACACCCAACCTGGGGGCAATCGAGGAATACGCCCGGGTCAATGAGCGCTACAGCTATCTTGCGGGACAGCGTGACGATGTGCTGAACGCCAAGCGGGAGCTGGAAAGCGTCATTCGGAACATCACCCAGGAGATGACCACCATTTTTGTGGCGGAATTCGGAAAGATCGACCATTATTTCGGGCAGACTTTTGAAGAAATGTTTGGCGGCGGCAGGGGACAGCTGATCCTGGAAGATCCGGAAAATCCCCTGACCTGCGGCATTGAGATCCGGGTGCAGCCCCCCGGAAAGCAGGTGAAAACCATCACGCTGCTGTCCGGCGGTGAAAAGGCCTTTGTGGCGACGGCACTGTACTTCGCCATATTGAAGGTGCGTCCTACGCCCTTCTGCCTGCTGGACGAGATCGACGCGGCCCTGGACGACCGGAATGTGGAGCGGTTTGCTAATTACCTGCACAATTTGGCGAAGAAAACCCAGTTCATCGTCATCACCCACCGCCGCGGCACCATGGAAGCCGCCGACGTGCTCTATGGCGTTACTATGCAGGAGCAGGGCGTTTCCAAGCTGCTGCGGCTGGACCTGAATCAGATGGAGCAGTATTTGGGGATTGTGGAATGAGAGCCGGGAGGAACCGTGTACCCAATGTCTATTATAAAACACAGAACAGGAGAATTATATGGGCTTTTTTGATAAAATAAAGGAAGGGCTGACCAAGACCCGGGACGCGCTGAGCAGCACACTGGGCGGTGTTTTTTCGGGCTTTTCCGAAATTGACGACGATTTTTATGACGAGCTGGAGGAGAGCCTGATTCTGGCCGACCTGGGCGTGGACACCGCCGTCAAGACCACCGACCGCCTGCGAAAGGCCGTGCGGGAGCAGCACCTGAAATCCACCGGAGAGGCAAAGACCGCCTTGAAGGAGATCCTGGTGGACATGCTGAGTGTGGGGGATACGGAGCTGAACCTGGCTACAAAGCCCTCCGTTATTCTGGTCATCGGCGTCAACGGCGTGGGCAAGACCACCACCATCGGCAAAATTGCCAAGCAGCTTACGGAGCAGGGGAAAAAGGTCCTGCTTGTGGCGGGAGACACCTTCCGGGCCGCCGCCGCCGACCAGCTGGAGATTTGGGCAGGCCGAAGCGGCGCCGCCATTGTGCGCCAGCATGAGGGGGCCGACCCTGCCTCCGTGGTCTATGACGGCATCCAGGCGGCTAAGGCCAGGGATGTGGATGTGATCATCATCGATACCGCGGGCCGCCTGCACAATAAGACCAACCTGATGAACGAACTGAATAAGATCAGCCGCATTGTCAGCCGGGAGCTGCCCGATGCTTCCCGGGAAGTGCTGCTGGTACTGGACGGGACCACAGGCCAGAACGGCCTGATCCAGGCCAAGCAGTTCAAGGAGATCGCCGGCGTCACCGCCATCGCTTTGACCAAGCTGGACGGTACGGCCAAGGGCGGCATCGTCATCGCCGTGGCGGATGCCCTTCAGATTCCCGTGAAATTTGTAGGCGTTGGCGAACAGGCGGACGATCTGATGCCCTTTGTGGCCAGGGATTTTGTGGAGGCGCTGATTTGAGCATGAAAGTGGTATTGGCGAGCAAAAACAAGCACAAGCTGGAGGAAATCAGCAAAATTACCGAAAAATTTGACATGGAACTGGTCTTGGAATCCGAGCTGGGCGTGGACATCGATGTGGAGGAAACCGGAAAAACCTTTGAGGAAAATTCTTTCCTGAAAGCAAACGCCGTTATGAAGGCCACCGGCCTGCCGGCCCTGGCGGACGATTCCGGCATTGCCGTGGACGCCCTGAATGGGGAACCCGGCATCTATTCCGCCCGGTACGGTTTCGACGATACCCTGGACGACTGGGGGCGGCTTCAGCTTCTGCTGAAAAATACGGAGCATGTGCCCGACGGCCAGCGGCAGGCCCAGTTTGTCTGCGTGATTACCCTGGTAATGCCAGGCGGGGAAGTCATCCAGGCCCGGGGAGAGGTTCACGGCGAGCTGCTGCGGGCGCCTGCGGGGGAGGGCGGCTTCGGCTATGACCCGATTTTCTATTACCCGCCCTATGGGAAGTCCCTGGCGGAGGTCTCCGCCGAAGAGAAAAACCGGGTCTCCCACCGGGCGAACGCGTTGAAGGTATTTTATGAAAAGCTAAAGGAGGCGGCTCTATGCTGACAAGCAAGCAGCGCGCGGAGTTCCGTGCCCAGGCCAACGGCCTGGAAACCACATTGATCGTAGGCAAGGACGGTGTGACCGGCGCCGTTGCGGAGGAGGCGGACCGCCTGCTGACCGCACGGGAACTGGTAAAGGGAAAGGTGCTGGAAAGCGCCCTGATGAGTGCCAGGGAGGCCTGCGATGCCATCTGCCAGGCCACCGGAGCGGAGGGCATTTCCTGCGTCGGTTCCAAGTTCGTCATCTGGCGTTTCAGTGAAAAGTGCCAGCAGGAGCGCAGCCAGACCGGCCGGGCCAAGCGCAGAGAGATTCCCAAAAGCAAAGCTGATCCCGTGGGTAAGGCGGCCCGTGCCCGCCGCCAGGCGGCGAAGAAGGTGCGCGAGCAGCGCAACCAGTATTTCCGGGAGCAGGCCATTGAACGCTCCATTGAGCGAAGCCGGGAAAAACAGCGAAAGGATCAGGACTGACGAATGGCAGCCCCCGCAGGGAATCACGGATAGGAGAGGTGCATATGGAAAGAATCGGCATTTTTGGCGGAACCTTTAACCCACCCCACATTGGGCATATCCAGGCGGCGGAGCAGGCAGTGGCGGCGCTGGGGCTTCGTAAACTCATTCTTATGCCGGCGTACATTGCCCCCCACAAGGTCATGCCCGCAGGCTCTCCCACGCCCAGGCAGCGGCTGGAAATGCTGCGTATCGCGGCGGCAGACTGCCCCCAGCTGGAGGTTTCGGATCTGGAGCTTCGCCGGGAGGGGATCAGCTACACCTCCGATACGGTGCAGGCGCTGAAAGCGCAGTATCCCGGTATGGAGCTGGTGCTTTTGATGGGCGCCGACATGTTCCTTTCCTTCCGGGAATGGAAGGACTCGGAAGCCATCCTGAAAAATGCGGTTCTGGGGGTGTTCTGCCGGGGCGAAAAGGGGGAACAGGCTGCCATTGCGGCGAAAAAAGCCGAAATGGAAGGACTGGGCGCAAAAGTCGAGTTGGTGCACAACCGGGTTGTCGCCATTTCCTCTACCCAAATGCGCCGCCTGCTGGCCTTCCAATGTGCAGGGGAATTTCTGCCCGCCGGGGTGGAAGCGTACATCCGGGAACAGGGACTGTACAATGTGAACGCCCAGTGGAAAAACCTGCCCATGGACGAGCTGGAGAAGGTGGTCGTGAGCCTGCTGCATCCCAACCGGGTGGCCCATGTGCTGGGCTGCCGGGATACGGCGGTAAAGCTGGCACAGCGCTGGGGCGCGGACGTCACCGACGCGGCCCGGGCGGGGATCCTGCATGATATTACAAAAGCCATTGACGGTCCCTTGCAATTGACATTGTGCCGTGCCTATGGTAAAATATTGAATGATTTTTCCAGGAAATACCCCAAAACCCTCCACGCACTGACAGGCAGTCTGGTGGCGGAGCGGGTCTTTGGGGAAAATGAAGCGGTGGTTTCGGCCATTCGGAGCCACACCACCGGAAAAGCGGGAATGAACCTGCTTGAAACCATCATTTATGTGGCAGACTATATGGAGCCAAACCGGGCGTTTCCCGGGGTGGAGACGCTTCGGGAGCTGGCCTATACGGACCTTCAGGCGGCGTTGAAGCTGGGGCTGGAAATGACCCTGGAGCATTTGAAACGGCAGGGCAGTGAGGTCTCTCCCGAATCCCGGGAGGCACTGGAATACCTGGGGATCCATATTTCCGTATAGAGTATCCGATAGAAAGGGAAAAGAGATTATGATGACACCGAAAGAAATTGCCTATGAAGTAACCAAGGCCCTGGACGCAAAGAAGGGCCTGGATATCAAGCTGCTGAAAATCGATGAGGTCAGTTCCCTGGCGGACTATTTCCTGATCTGCACCGGTACTTCCAATACCCATGTCAAGACCCTCTGCGATTACGCGGAGTACACGATGGAGCAGCTGGGAGAGCCGATGCTGGGCCGTGAGGGCCACCGGGGCAACGCGTGGGAGCTGCTGGACTACGGCAGCATCGTGGTTCACGTTTTCACCGAGGAGGCCCGGAAGTTCTATGATCTGGAACGCCTGTGGGCAGACGCCGAGCAGGTGGATATTCAGGATATTATTATCGAGTAATACTCGATTTTTGGAGAGGTGTATTCGCCATGAATTATGAATTTGCAAGTGTTGAATCCAAATGGCAGAAAATCTGGGAGGAAAAGAAGCTCTATGCCGCCGAGGATGGTGGAGAAAAGGAGAAATTCTACGCATTGGTAGAATTCCCGTACCCTTCCGCTGCAGGCCTGCATGTGGGGCATCCCCGGCCCTATACTGCCATGGATATCATTGCCCGGAAAAAGCGGATGGACGGAAAGAACGTGCTGTTCCCCATAGGCTATGACGCCTTCGGCCTGCCCACGGAAAACTATGCCATTAAAAACCACATCCATCCCCGCATTGTTACCGAGAATAACATCAAGAATTTCCGCCGCCAGCTGAAGGCACTGGGCTACAGCTTCGACTGGGACCGGGAGATCAATACCACCGACCCGGCCTATTTTAAGTGGACCCAGTGGATTTTCCTGCAGCTGTACAAAAACGGCCTGGCCTACAAGGCCAAGATGCCCGTCAACTGGTGCACCAGCTGCAAATGCGTCCTGGCCAACGAAGAGGTGGTGGAGGGCGTCTGCGAGCGCTGCGGCGCGCCGGTGGTCCGCAAGGAAAAGAGCCAGTGGATGCTGCGCATCACCAAGTATGCCGACCGCCTGATCGACGATTTGGAGGACGTGGACTATATTGAGCGCGTCAAGACCCAGCAGATCAACTGGATCGGCCGCAGCCACGGTGCGGAGGTCAAATTCCAGTCCACCCTGGGCGATGAGATTCTCATCTATACCACCCGTCCCGATACCCTGTTCGGCGCTACCTACATGGTTCTGTCTCCGGAGCACGCACTGGTTGCCAAGTGGATGGACAGGCTTACCAATGGGGATGAGGTCAAGGCCTATCAGGCTGCCGCCGCCGCCAAATCCGACCTGGAGCGTACCGAGCTGAACAAGGACAAGACCGGCGTGAAGCTTCAGGGCGTCATGGGCATCAATCCTGTCAACGGCAGGGAGATCCCCATTTTCATTTCCGACTATGTTCTGGCTACTTACGGCACCGGCGCCATCATGGCGGTTCCCGCCCATGATGACCGTGACTGGGAGTTTGCCAAGGCCTTCGGCTGCGACATCATCGAGGTGGTTGCCGGCGGCAATGTGGAAGAGGCGGCCTTTACATTGAAGGATGACACCGGCATCATGGTAAATTCCGGCTTCCTGAATGGCCTGACCGTCAAGGATGCCATCCCGGTTATGATCAACTGGCTGAAAGAGCAGGGCATCGGAGAGCCGAAAACCAACTTCAAGCTCCGGGACTGGGTGTTCTCCCGCCAGCGCTACTGGGGAGAGCCGATCCCCATCATCCACTGCCCCAAGTGCGGCGAGGTGCCCATGAGCGAGGAGCAGCTTCCCCTGCTGCTGCCGGACGTGGAGAGCTACGAGCTTACCGACGACGGGGAAAGTCCCCTGTCCGCTATCACCGATTGGGTCAATGTCAAGTGCCCGAAGTGCGGCTGCGATGCCAAGCGGGAAACCGATACCATGCCCCAGTGGGCCGGCTCCTCCTGGTATTTCCTGCGCTATATGGATCCCCACAATGACCAGGCGCTGGCGTCTAAGGAGATGCTGGCGTATTGGAGCCCGGTAAACTGGTATAACGGCGGTATGGAGCATACCACGCTGCACCTGCTGTACTCCCGTTTCTGGCACAAGTTCCTGTACGACATCGGCGTGGTGCCCACCAAGGAGCCTTATGCCAAGCGTACCAGCCACGGCATGATCCTGGGCGAGAATCCCCACTATGTGGGCAACTTTGAGACCCAGGAGGAGAAGGACGCCATGGTCGCCAAATACGGCGCCGACGCCCTGCGCCCCGCCGTTAAGATGTCCAAGTCCCTGGGCAACGTGGTCAACCCTGACGACGTGATCCGGGAGTACGGCGCGGACACCATGCGCCTTTACGTCATGTTCATCGGCGACTTTGAGAAGGCCGCCACTTGGTCTCCCAAAGCGGTCAAGGGCTGCAAGCGCTTCCTGGACCGGGTGTGGAACATGGCCCAGGACGTTCAGGATTCCGAGACGGAGTACGCCAAGGCCCATGTGAGCCTGATGCACAAAACCATCAAGAAGGTCACGGAGGACATTGACAACCTGAAGCCCAACACCGCGATTGCCGCGCTGATGGCCCTAATCAACGAGATCGACAAGACCTGCAACCGGGCGGAGCTGAAAACGGTTTTGCAGCTGCTGTCTCCCTTTGCGCCCCATATCTGTGATGAGCTGTGGGAGCAGAAGGGCTTTGAGGGCATCTGCTCCGTGTCCAAATGGCCGGAATACTCCGAGGAAAAGTGCCGCGATTCCGAGATTAACATTGCGGTCCAGGTCAACGGCAAAATGCGCGGCACCGTGCTGATGAATGCCGACCTGAGCAATGAGGAAGTGGTGGCCAACGCAATGGCCGACGAGAAGATCGCGAGATTCCTGCAGAAGCAGGGCGGGCAGCTGGTCAAGACCATCGTGGTCAAGAACAAGCTGGTCAACCTGATCGTGAAGTAACCATCAAAGGATGCGCGCCATTGCGAACCGATGTGGACAGGTTCGCAATGGCGTGCTTTTTTGTGACTGGGAAAGTTTTTTGTAAATTTAACGAAATCTTCCTTGACAATTGGGGAAAAGACGTATATAATATTCAAGCCTAGTGATAGGCCCTGAACGCATCCTGGACTTAGCCGGATGCCATCGGAGGGAGGGAAAACAATGTCTGAAATTCGCGTTAAGGAAAACGAATCTCTGGAGAGCGCTCTGCGCCGGTTTAAGCGCAGCTGTGCCAAAGAGGGCGTTATCGCCGAAGTGAAAAAGCGCGAGCATTACGTCAGCCCCAGCCTGAAGCGGAAGCAGAAGTCTGAAGCTGCCCGTAAGAACAAGAGAAAGTTCTATTGATCCCTCTTGAGTAGTGCTCAAAACCGTCCTGCTGACGCAGGGCGGTTTTTGCATATGCGCAGATTCTGGAAAATTCCCTGTGGGACAGCAGATGGCCTGCTTCTGAAAAAATCCTGATTTTTTTCAAAATCCTGTCCGAATCGCGTTCCTTTTGCGTCTTATAAAGTAGAAAGGCCTTTCGGAAAGCAAGGAGGAACAACTATGGAAGATGAACAAATCCTCGACCTGTATTTTGCGCAGGACGAGCAGGCGGTGGCAGAGACCGACCGGAAATACGGCGGCTACTGCTTCAGCCTGGCGAATACCATCCTGCACGATGACCAGGATGCGGAGGAAACCGTCAGCGATA
>JAUNJE010000046.1 GCA_030533415.1 Eubacteriales bacterium
TCACCGGCCTTGTTCAGCTCCTCCACGCGCTTGTACAGCTCAGGAGCTACGAAAGGGCCCTTTTTGATGCTTCTGCTCATTTCATTTCCTCCTTACTTGCTGTTTCTGCGCTTAACGATGAACTTATTGGTGGGGTTCTTCGTCTTGCGAGTCTTGTAACCCAGTGCAGGCTTGCCCCAGGGAGTCACAGGGCCGGGACGTCCGACAGGAGCGCGGCCCTCGCCACCGCCGTGGGGGTGGTCATTGGGGTTCATAACGGAGCCGCGGACGGTGGGACGGATGCCCATGTGGCGCTTCCGGCCGGCCTTGCCGATGTGAACGTTCTCGTGATCCAGGTTGCCCACCTGGCCAATGCAGGCGGTGCAGTTGGTACGGACGTAACGGACTTCGCCGGAGGGCAGGCGGACCTGAGCCAGGTCGCCTTCCTTGGCCATCAGCTGGGCAGCGGCGCCGGCGGAACGGACCAGCTGCGCGCCGTGGCCGGGCTGCAGCTCCACATTGTGGATCACGGTACCGACGGGGATGTTGGCGATGGGCAGGCAGTTGCCGGGCTTGATGTCCGCATTGGCGGAGGCGATCACCTGGTCGCCGGCCTTCAGGCCGTAGGGAGCCAGGATGTAGGACAGGGTGCCGTCCTCATACTTGATCAGCGCGATGTAGGCGCTGCGGTTGGGATCGTACTCAATGCGCTGTACGGTAGCGCTCATATCGGTCTTCAGGCGCTTGAAGTCGATGACGCGGTACTTGCGCTTGTTGCCGCCGCCATGATGGCGGACGGTGATGTGACCGTAGCTGTTGCGACCAGCATGCTTCTTCAGGGTCTCAACCAGGCTACGCTCAGGTTTTGCCTTCTTGTCCACGCCGTCGAAGCCGGAAACAGTCATGTTGCGGCGGGCGGGGGTATAAGGCTTATAAGTTTTAATAGCCATTTGCGTTTCTCTCCTTTATTGAGATTGGTTTAGACCATACCCTCGAAGAACTCGATGGTCTTGGAATCAGCGGTCAGGGTGACAACGGCCTTCTTATAGTCGGCCCGCTTGCCGGTGGGGTAAGCGCCGGTGCGCTTGGCCTTACCCTTCATACGAATGGTGTTGATTTTTGCGACCTTCACGCCGAAAGCCAGCTCAACGGCTTCCTTGATCTGACCCTTGTCGGCGTTGACGTCCACCATGAAAACGTACTTCTTGTCAGCGACAGCCTCCATGGACTGCTCGGTGATGACAGGTCTTCTGATGATATCGTAAGCGTTCATTATGCGAATACCTCCTCGATCTTCTGAAGAGCAGCCTTGTCGACCACCAGCTTGTTGGCGTTCAGCACATCATAAACGTTCAGCAGGTTGGCAAAGGTGACCTCGCAGCCGGGGATGTTGCGGCCGGACTTCACAACGTTCTGGTCCGCGTCGGCGGTAACCACCAGCGTCTTGGTGTCGCAGCCGACAGCCTTCAGGAAGGCGGCGAACTTCGCGGTCTTGGGCTCGTCCATCCGGATGGCGTCGATGACCACCAGGTTGGTCTCGGCAGCCTTGGCGCTCAGAACGCTCTTCAGAGCCAGGCGCTTGGCCTTCTTGTTCAGGGTGTAGCTGTAGGACCGGGGCTTGGGAGCGAACACGATGCCGCCGTGGGTCCACTGGGGAGCACGGGTGCTGCCCTGACGGGCGCGGCCGGTGCCCTTCTGACGCCAGGGCTTACGGCCGCCGCCGGAAACCTCAGCGCGGGTCAGTGCGCTCTGAGTGCCCTGACGCTTGTTGGCCAGATGGTTCTTGACCGCGTCATGGACGACAGACTCGTTGGGTTCAATACCGAACACAGCTTCGGAGAGTTCGATCTCGCCAACCAGCTTGCCGGACATATCATAAACATTTGTCTTAAGCATGATTTAAGATCTCCTTTCCTTAGCCTCTTGCGGAAGCCTTCTGGGGGTTTCTGCCGGAAGCCTTCTGCGGGTTCTTGCTGATGCCGGTCTCCACATTCTTGACCTTGTTGTTCTTGACGGTGTTGCGCAGATAGACCAGACCGCCCTTGGGGCCGGGGATGGCACCGCGGATGACGATCATGTTCAGCTCCGCGTCCACCTTGACAACGTCCAGGTTCTCGATGGTGACCTGCTCATTGCCCATCTGGCCGGCGCCGATCTTGCCAGGGAAGATGCGGGACTGGTGGGAAGATGCGCCCATGGAGCCGGCGTGACGGTGAACAGGGCCGCCGCCGTGGGTCATAGGAGTACGGCCGGCGCCATAACGCTTGATAACGCCCTGGTAGCCGTGGCCCTTGCTGGTGCCGGTAACGTCGATCTTGTCGCCGGCGGCGAAGGTGTCAGCCTTGACGACATCGCCGACGTTCATTTCGGCGGCCTTCTCCAGCTTGAATTCCTTCAGGTGCTTCTTGGCCTCGACGCCGGCCTTCTTCAGATGGCCAGCCTCAGGCTTGGTCAGCTTGGCTTCCTTGATGTCCTCGAAGCCCAGCTGGACGGCGGTGTAGCCGTCGGTCTCGACAGTTTTCTTCTGAGTGACGACGCAGGGACCTGCTTCCACAACGGTAACAGGGATGACCTTGCCGCTCTCATCGAAGATCTGGGTCATGCCCACTTTTTTGCCGATGATTGCTTTCTGCATTTTGGTTTCTCCTTTTTTAATAGGTTATTGGTCGGCTGCCGCATTGGGACAGCTGCCGACATGACCCGTCCGCCCGATGCCAGACAGTGCGGGCTGCCATAATCACTACTGGGTGATTACAGCTTTATCTCAATCTCAACGCCAGCGGGAAGGTCCAGGCTCATCAGGGCCTCTACGGTCTTCTGGTTGGGGTTGAGGATATCGATCAGTCTCTTGTGGGTTCTGCGCTCGAACTGCTCACGGGAGTCCTTGTTGACGTGGGGGGACCGAAGGATGGTAACGATCTCCTTCTTGGTGGGCAGCGGGATGGGGCCGGAAACCTGTGCGCCGTTGCGCTTTGCGGTCTCCACGATTTTTGCCGCGCTGGAGTCGATCAGCTGGTGATCGTAAGCCTTCAGCCGAATGCGGATCATCTGGTTTGCCATGATTTGTTTTCCTCCTTGAATTACGTACTCAGTTTGCGTAGTGTCTGGGTACGGTCGAACTGTTTTGTCCGCGCCGCCGTGCGTATCATTCCACGCCATGAAAAATGGCCGACAAGCGCCGACCTTTCCTTCATTCGCGCAGCGATATACGCTTGACGCTACCGAAGCAGTTCAGCCGCCCGATGACCGGACATACTCCGCGGAAGTTACCGCCTTTTCAGCGCAATCTCCCGCATCATCGCAGTGCACGCATAGCTTCCCTACACGCGCTCAACTATGATACCACCCTTTTATGGAAATGTCAAGAAAAATTTCAGGAAAAATCACAAAGTTTTGAAACAAATTTCGTTAAATGTGGAGAATTTTCACGCGTCCGCACATTCCGCACACCTGTGCGTCCGGCAGCGACTCCAGCAGCAGTCTCACAAACTTAAGCGCGCTCTTCTTCGCACAGCCATCCTTTGCATGGGGGTGGATTTCCCATGCGAAGGAACTGCCTGCACTATGGGCCGCCCCTGTGCGGAGCGGCCCTTCTTATTTCAGTTCCCAGAGCTTGATTTGACTGGACTTTTCATACAGCCTTTGGTAGCTGTCATAGCGGGTCTTTTCGATCTCGCCGCGCTCCCAGGCCGCCCGGACGGCGCAGCCCGGTTCCTTTCGGTGGGAGCAGTCGTGAAACTGGCAAGCGCCAATGTATTTGCTGAAGTCCGGGAATGCGTACTGCAAATTCTCCTTCAGGATCACTTCCATCTGATCCGTATCAAAGGAGGAAAACCCCGGCGTGTCCGCAACAAAGGTGTCCTCCCCCAGGGGGTACAGCTCCACATGCCGGGTGGTGTGCCGTCCCCGGCCCAGCTTCTCGGAAACCTCGCCGGTGGCAAGATTCAGCTCCGGGCAGAGCCGGTTCAGGATGCTGCTTTTGCCCACCCCGGAATTTCCGGTGAAGGCCGTCAGCTTCCCTTTCAGCAGCTGCCGCAGCCTTTCCACCCCTTCCCCGGTTTCCGCGCTGGTGCAGATCACGGGAAAACCCGCATTTTCATAGATCCGCACCAGGTCCACCGCCGGATCCAGGTCGCATTTGTTTACGCACAGATAGACCGGAACCTCCTGATCTCCTGCAATGGCCGCTACCCGGTCAATGAGGTACGGCTCCGTCACCGGGTTGACGTTGGCGGCAAAAATCACCAGTGCGTCCACATTGGCAACGGCGGGACGGACAAAGCTGTTTTTCCGGGGCAGGATTTTTTCCACCATGCCCTTTCCCCGCTCCACGGTGATCTCTACCAGGTCGCCGGTCAGGGGGCTGCTTCCTTCTTTGCGGAGGATGCCCCTGGCCCGGCAGGAAATCAGCGCGTCCGGGGTCTGCACATCATAAAAGCCGCTGATAGACCGAAGGATCCGGCCGGTCCTTTTCTCAGCCATCCGTAAACTCCACTTTCTCTTCCCTTTCAAAAACACCGTCTATATACAGGTCATACCACATGGTGCCGTTGCCCGTCAGTTCTACCGTGATGCTGGTAGTACCGGCCGGAACAGATTCGGCCGCCAGCACTTCCGTTGTACCGCTGATGCAGATGCCCAGGGTATAGTCCGCATCCCTGCTCGGCAAGGTAAAGGTTACCTCCTGCGTGACCACATCTCCGCCGTTCCCCGTAGGCTCGGTCTCAACGGATGCTGCCCCTTCGGAATAATGAATGATAATCTCAGAGGTCACATCGATTTCCGTATCCTTCTCCACGGACTGGTAAACCACTTCATTCAGAGGCTTCAGGCTCTCCACCGCCTCTGCCCGGACATTGGTAAAGCCCAACTGCTCCAGCACGATCTTGGCCGTGTCAATATCCATCCCCACAACATAGGGCACCTTCCCCTGGACGATGTCCGGTCCGGTGCTGACATAGAGGTATACGGTCTGGCCCTCGGTCAGCTTCGTCCCCGCCGCAGGGTCGGTACGGGTGACCTGTCCCGCCCTGTATACATAGCTGGTCTCCTGCCGCGTCAGCACATAAAAGCCCTGGCCCACCAGGACGGACTCCGCCTGCTCCGCGTCGATGTCAATGAAATTATCCATATATTTTTCCGGCGGCTCCGGGCCCATACTGATGGTGATCCAAATATCGGACCCCTTCTGGATCTTGCTGCCGCCCACCGGGGTCTGCTGCATGATCTGCCCTTCCGCATAGATGTCGCTGTATTGCTGGGGCTGCAGGCGGATGACAAAATCACTGTACTCGGCGGCAAGGGCCTCCGTGTACATCTGCCCCTCCAGATAGGGTACCTCCACCAAATCCTTTTCCTGATTCAAAAGCGCGCCGTTGAACAGGGCCACCAGGAAAACGATGATGGCGATCACCGCCACACCGCTGCAGATCACAATGGCGGTGGTGGCCACCCGGCTGCGCTCTTCCTCCCGCTTCTGCTCTTTTTTCAGCTCCTGTTCCCTTCTGCGCTGCTGGGCCCGGCGGATGGAATCCGCATCCCGCCCGGCGGTGTTCACGGGAACCGTTCCGGTGGAGCGCTTTGGGATGTTTCCCGTGGCGTTCTGGTGCAGGCGGACACTGCCGGTGGAGGTACGGGCGCCGGTTTTGGCCTGGGCCTTCCGTTCCGCCGTGGTTCTGGGCTGAACCGCGCTGGGGATCGCCCGGGTGGCGTCGTCCAGAACGGTGTGGTAATCAAACAAAATGGCGGGATTTTTTCGGAATTCCTCCATGTCCTGCAGCATTTCCGTGGCGGAAACGTACCGGTCCCGGACATCCAGGGCCATGCCCTTCATAATGATCTGCTCCAAACCGCCGGGGATGTTGGGATTCAGGGTGGAGGGCATGGGGGCGCCGCCGTTGATGTGCTGAATGGCCACCGCCACGGCGGATTCCCCGTCATAGGGAGGCCGTCCCGTCATCATCTCATACATGACCACACTCAGGGAATACAGGTCGGAACGGTTGTCCGTATGGCCGCCCTTGGCCTGCTCGGGGGAGATGTAATGGACGGAGCCCAGGGCTTCCTTGGTCAGGGTATTGCTCTTGTTCATGACCCGGGCGATCCCGAAGTCCATGACCTTGACGGAGCCGTTTTTCAGCACCATCACATTGTGGGGCTTGATGTCCCGGTGGACAATGCCCCGGCTGTGGGCATGCTCCAATCCCTTGGCAATCTGCATAGCAAAATGCAGGGTCTCCTTCCAGTTCAGGACGCCTTTTTTCTCCATATATTGCTTCAGGGAAATGCCATCGATCAGCTCCATGACGATGTAATTGGCGTTGTCCGTGGTGGAAACGTCATAGACCTGCACGATGTTGGGATGGCTCAGCATGGCCACCGCCTCTCCCTCGGCATGGAACCGGCGGCGGAACTCCTCGTCCCCGGCAAATTCGTCTTTCAAGATTTTGATGGCTACCAGCCGGTTCAGACGGTGGCAGCGCGCTTTATAGACGACAGCCATGCCGCCGGTGCCGATGACCTCCAAGATCTCGTACCGGTTATCCAGCAGCCGTCCAATATATTGATCCATATGCAGCAGTAGCTCCTTTCGCGGCTATCGTCTAAATCAAAACAAGAACGCTTGTCACATTGTCCGGCGCACCGCGGTTTTTCGCGATGTTCAGCAGCCGCTTGCAGCAGTGCTGCTTGTTTACGCCGTGAACGACTTCGAACAGGATTTCCTGATCATCCATCAAATTGCTCAGGCCATCGGAACACAGCAGAAGAAAATCCCCCCTGCTGACATCCCGGTGAAAAATGTCGCACATGACCATCGGCTCCGTGCCGATGGCCCGGGTAATGTAGTTCTTTCCGGGATAGGTTTTTGCGACCTCCGGGGTCAGGTCTCCCCGGTCCACCATCAGCTGCACCAGGGAATGGTCCTTGGTGATCTGCCGGATGCCGCTGCGGTCAATGCCGTAGGCCCGGCTGTCGCCCACATTGACGACGGTGGCTTTTTTGCCCCGGACAAGGGCCGCAACCAGCGTGGTTCCCATGCCGTCAAATTCCGCGAACTGGGCCGCCTGGTCATAAACGGTAAAATTCGCCAGCTTCACGGCCCCCCGCAGCATCTGATCGATCTTCTCGGTATCCATGGCGGGCTTCCAGCAGCGGCGGACCTCCTCTACGAAAACCTCCACCGCCAGAGTGCTGGCAATGTTGCCGGATTTCGCTCCACCCATGCCGTCGCAGACCACGCATAACAGCGCGCCGCGGTCAAGCTGTTCTATTCGATAAGCATCCTGGTTTTGTTTGCGGACATTGCCAGGATCGGTCAATCCCCAGCTTTGCATATGTGCAGCTCCTCTCGGTTAATGCTTTTCTTCGTTGTATTTGCGGCGCAGCTGGCCGCAGGAGGCGTCGATATCGCTTCCCAAAGTCCTGCGGACCGTCGCCGTGACGCCGCCGTCCTCCAGGGTTTTCTGGAACCTGGCAACCGCGGCCCGGGTGCTGGGTTTCAGGGGACTTTCCTCCACATGGTTCAAAGGAATCAGGTTAAAGTGGGCCGGCAGGCCCTTCAGCCGCTTAAGCAATTCCCTGGCATCCTCCTCCCGGTCATTGACACCATCGATCATGGCGTACTCAAAGGAGATCCTCCGGCTGGTGGCCTGGTAGTAGCGCCGGCAGGCGGAAAGCAGCGCTTCGCTGGGATAGGCCCGGTTTACCGGCATAATACGGTCCCGGACAGCGTCATTGGGGGCGTGGAGGGAAATGGACAGGGTCAGCTGTAATTTCCGCTTCGCCAGCTCGTCGATCTTCGGCACCAGGCCGCAGGTGGAAAGGCTGATGTGGCGCATGGAAATGTTCATTCCGTCGGGGCTGTTCACCAGCTCCAGAAAGCGCATGACATTGTCAAAATTATCCAGCGGCTCCCCAATGCCCATCAGCACAATGTGGGAAACAGGCAGCTTAGAATCCACCTGGGTAAACAGCACCTGGTCCAGCATCTCAAAGGGTTCCAGCCGGCGCACCAGACCGCCCAGCGTGGAGGCGCAGAAGGCGCAGCCCATCCGGCACCCCACCTCCGTGGAGATGCAGACGGTATTGCCATAGCGGTAGCGCATCAGCACCGTTTCCACACAGTTGCCGTCGGACAACTCCCACAGATATTTTATGGTGCCATCCCGCTGAGATTCCTGTTTGCGTACCGCTTTTGGCGCGTTGATGGGATATTTTTCGGACAGCGCATCCCGCAGTGCCTTGGGCAGGTTGCTCATCTCGTCATAGGAACGGACACCCTTGTGAAGCCAGGTGAATACCTGCTTTGCCCGAAAGGCGGGCTGTCCCAGCTCCTTTAAGATGTCTCCCAGTTCCGGCTGGGTCAGGGATTTCAGATTCATGGCTTCCTCCGCAGACGGCAGATGAAGAAGCCGTCGGTGTCAAATTCTCCGGGGATCAGGGTCAGCATCCCCGTCTCATTCCCGGGCAGCCCCTCTGGCAGCGGCAGCGGTTCCAGACAGAAATCGTTATGCTTTGCCAGGAAGGCATGGACCACGTCCTCATTCTCCCGTTTCAGCAGCGTGCAGGTCGAATAGAGCAGGATACCGCCTTTTTTGACATAGGCGGCCTGGGTCTCCAGGATCTTTCGCTGCAAAGCAGGCAGGCTGTCCATTTCCGCAATACTTTTGTAACGGATATCCGGTTTTTTCCGGATGATACCCAAGCCGGAGCAGGGCACATCGGCAATAACCGCGTCCATGGTGCCTTCCCATTCCGGCACAGCCTGGGTGGCATCCTGCTGCCGGGCTGTAATACTGGTCAGTCCCAAACGGGCCGCGCCGTTTTCAATCAAGCCCACCTTGTGGGCATGGATATCACAGGAAACGATCCATCCTTTGTCCCCCATGGCAATGGCCGCCGCGAAGCTCTTCCCGCCGGGAGCGGCACAGCAGTCCAGCACCCGGATATCCGCTTCGGGAAGTCCGGCACACAGAACGCTGAGCTTTGCCGCCGGGTCCTGAACATAGAACAGGCCCTCCCGAAACGCCGGAAGCTTTTCCAGGTTGCCCGTATTGGACAGCACCAGGCAGTCCGGCATCCAGCCATGGGGCCGCGCGGAAATGTGTTCCGCCTCCAACCGTTCGACAAGTTTCGCGGTGGAGATGCGCAAAGTGTTTACCTGCACCACCGTCTGGGGCGCCGCATTGTCGGCAATGAGCATATTTTCCAGCTTTCCCTTGGGCAGGTTGGCCTTCAGCAGGGAAATCAGTTCGTCGGGATGGCTGTAGCGGTCGGCATAAGAGACCGGCTCTTCCAGCTGTCCCCGGGTGCGCACCGCGCTGCGCAGGACTCCGTTGACCAAGGCGCCAGCCCTGGGATTTTTGCAATATTTCTTCGCCAGCGCCACGGATTCATTTACCGCGGCACTGTCGGGAATTTTGTCCAGTTCATAGATCTGATACAGCCCCAGGTGAAGGATGTCCCGCACCACGGGGTGCAGATCCTTCCATTTTCCCGTCAGCAGCTGTTTCAGGTAAAAGTCCAGCTTATTCCTGTTTTGAAGGACGCCATAGCACAGCCGGGTCGCCAGTGCCGCGTCCCGGCTGTCCAGCCGGTCCCGCTGAATGTATTCCTTCAAAACGCCGTTGGACCAGGCGCCGCTTTTGCGGCAGGCGATCAGCGCGTTCAGCGCCGTTTCCCGGGCGCCCATTACCGCTCCAGCGGGTGTCCCCGGAAGTAATCGGGGGCCGCCATGCGCTTTCCGCCCTCAGCCTGCAGGGAAAGCACCTCCACCGCTCCCTCGCCGCAGGCGACCAGCAGGCCGGTTTTGGTCAGGCCCAGGATCTCCCCCGGTTTGCCGGAGCCTTCCGCCACCTTCGATGCGTGGACCTTGAAGGTTTTCCCCTGCAGCTCCATGGTCGCCACCGGCCAGGGATGCAGGCCCCGGATCTGGTTGTGCACCTGCTGTGCGGTTTTCGTCCAGTCGATGGGGCACATGGACTTATCCAGCATGGGCGCATAAGAAACCTCCGCCTCATTTTGCGCAGCAGCCGTTACCGTGCCGTTTTCAAACCGGGTCAGGGTTTTGCTCAATAGTTCGGCGCCCAGCAGCGCCAGCCGGTCCAGCAGCTGCCCCGCCGTCTCATTTTCACCGATGGGGGTTTTTGCCACATCGATCACATCTCCGGCGTCCATTTTTAACGCCATATACTGGGCGGTTACGCCGGTCTCGGTTAAACCGTCCAGCACCGCCCACTGGTAGGGCGCAGAGCCCCGGTATTTGGGCAGAAGGCTGGCATGGATGTTGATGCAGCCCAGGGCCGGTACATCCAGTACCTTCTGGGGCAGGATGCGGCCATAGGCCACCACGGCACAGATATCCGGCTTCAATGCCCGCAGCTGTGCCACGGTTTCTTCCTCCCGGAAATGCTCGGGCTGGAACACGGGGATGCCCGCGGCAAGGGCTGTCTCCTTCACAGGCGAACACACCAGCTTCATCCCCCGCCCCTTGGGACGGTCCGGCTGGGTATAGACGCCGACCACATCAAAACCGTCGGCAAGGATTCTTTTCAGGCAGGCCGCCGCGATGTCCGGCGTACCCATAAATACAACACGCATGGCTCTTCCTCCAGGGACTCAATTCACACAATGGAAAGGCTTTTTATTCGTCCTCTCCCGCCAGCTCTTCCTCCGTCAGGAAGCGCTCCATAATCTCTGTGTACATGATGCCGTCCAGATGGTCCAGCTCATGGCAGAAGCACCTGCCGATCAGCCCCTCTCCTTCGGCCTCAAACCATTCCCCGTTGCGGTCCTGGGCGCGAACCTTGGCATAGTAAGGCCGCTTCACCAGACCGTACTTTCCGGGGACGCTGAGACAGCCCTCGGCGCCGGTCTGCTCACCGCTGGTTTCCACCAGGGTGGGATTCACCAGTTCCAGGACCTCTTCTCCCGTATCTACCACCACGGCCCGGCGCAGGATCCCCACCTGGGGCGCTGCCAGTCCCACACCGTTGGCCTCCGCCAGGGTGTCCGCCATGTCGTCCAGCAGCTTGTGCAGCCGCCAGTCGAACTTTTCCACCGGCCTGCAAACCTTATGCAGCGCCGGATCCTTATCCGTCAGAATTTTACGCAGTCCCATTGGGAATCCCTCTCTCTCAAGTATTTTGCCGCGATTGACTATTCGCCGCCATTTACATCCACGAACGCGCTGACGCCCCGGTTCGCTTTGTCCTGGCTGAACTGCCGCAGCAGATGGGCCAGAAGCAGCCGCAGCTGCCTTGTCATCCGGCAGCGCAGGGTCAGCTGGTAGCGGAAATGGTAGTTGATCTTTGGTACGACGCAGGGCGCCGGTCCCAGCACCGTGCAGCGCTCCGATTGGTAGCCAGCCTGCCGCAGACAGGCGTTCAGGCTGTCCCGAAGCTTGGCCGCTCCCCGCAGTACCGCCGCCTCCTCCTGGCCAATGAAGGTCACGCAGGCAATGTCACCGAAGGGCGGTGCATTCTGCACCCGCCGCAGGTTGATCTCCAGATTGTAAAACCCGTCATAGTCCTGGCCTGCCGCCAGCTGAATGACCTGGTGCTCCGGGACCAGGGTCTGGATCACGGCCCGGCCGGGATCGTTTCCCCGTCCGGCCCGGCCCACCACCTGGGTGAGCATATTGAAGGTTGTCTCCCCCGCCCGAAAACCGCCGGTGTAAAGGCTCAGGTCCGCGTCCAGCACCCCCACCAGCGTCACATTCGGAAGATTCAGCCCTTTGGCCACCATCTGGGTGCCGATGAGCACGGGAACCTTCTCCTCTTGGAAGTGTTCCAGAATTTTCTCATGGGTATTCACGGCGCTGACCGTGTCGGCGTCCATACGGCTGGTCTCCATCTCGGGGAACAGGAATTCCATTTCCTCCTGCACCTTCTGGGTTCCGGTGCCAATAGTTTTCAGCGGGCCGCCGCAGGCGGGGCAGCGCTCCGGGCTGGGCTGGGAATAGCCGCAGTAATGGCACATCAGCCGGTTGTTGGCGCTGTGGTAGGTGAGCCTGACGCTGCACCGGGGACATTCGGGGGTTTCCCGGCAGTCCACACACACCAGCGCCCGGCTGTTGCCTCGGCGGTTCAGCAGCAGGATGGTCTGCTTTCCCGCGTCCCGGGTCTCCATAATGGCATGGCGCAGCGGAACGCTGAGGGACAGGTCATTTCCCATTTTCAGCTCCTCCCGCATGTCCACGATGTCCACCTTGGGCAGCGGCATGCCGTTATACCGTTCTTTCAGAGTATACAGGCGGTAAACGCCGGTTTTTGCCCGGTACATGCTCTCAATGGAGGGCGTGGCCGAGCCAAGCAGTACCAGGGCGTTTTCCTTGGCCCCCCGCCAGATGGCCACTTCCTTGGCGGAATACCGGGGCGCATTTTCGGATTTGTAGGAATGCTCCTGTTCCTCGTCCAGAATGATCAGGCCGGGGGTGCAGGGGGCAAACACCGCCGAGCGGGTTCCCACCACCACCCTGGCCTCGCCGCTGCGGACGCGCTTCCACTGGTCATAGCGTTCCGCCGTGCCGAGGCTGCTGTGGAGCACCGCCACCTGGCCGCCAAAATAGGCCGCCAGCAGTCCCAGAAGCTGGGGCGTCAGGGAGATTTCCGGCACCAGGAGCATGGCGCTTTTTCCATTTTCCAGCGCCACTTGGATCAGCTTGATATACACGGAGGTCTTGCCCGATCCGGTCACGCCGTAGAGCAGCGCCACACCGGGGTTTTCCGCCTCCATCTGAGCAGACAGGCCTTCAAAGCAGCTCTGCTGGCTGCCCTTCAGGACCAGCGGCCCATCCAGCCGTACCGGGCGAATCTCCCGGCACCGGAGCACCGGGCGTTCCGTCAGGGTCAGATATCCCAGCTTTTCCAGCCGGTTTACCGTAGCGGCGGACGCGCCGGTAAAATAGCAAAGTTCCTTCACCGCCACGCTGCCCACACTGCACATCAGTTCCAGCACGCTTTTCTGCATGGCGGCGGATTTGGGATGGCGGGCGGCATATTCCATGGCCTCCTCAGGAGAGGATGCCAAAACCGCGATTTTTTCCGTTTTGTCATTGGTCCGGCGCAGAAAATCCGTCCGGGCCGTGACCCATTTTTTCCGCACCAGATAGGAAAGCACCTCGGCCAGGGCCTGTTCGTCGGGAATCCGTTCCCGCAAAGCTGCTTCCTCCGCCTGGCCCCCCAGCTCCTCCAGAAGGTTCAGCAGGGGCAGCGCGTCCTTTTTGCGGACAGTTCTATCCTTCCAGGAGCGGTCCTCCGTCAGGGAAAAGGTTTCCCTGGACTGGAACCACAGCCCCGCCGGAAGCATGGCCCGGATGGCATCATAAAAGGTGCAGAAATACCGCTCCCGCAGGAAAGCCGCCAGCCGAAGCTGCTTCTCCGTCAGAATCGGCTGCTCGTCCAGGCAGCGCTCAATGGCCTTCAGCTTGGCCTCGTCCCCGGCCTCCACCGTCAGGACGACGCCCTCCGTGCGCTTATTGGCACGGCCAAAGGGCAGCTGGACCCGCTGGCCCGGAAGCACCGCCATACCCTCGGGGATGCGGTAGGAATAGGGCTTATCGATGGCAAAATTCGCCGCAGATACAGCAATTTTCGCAATCATAGAAGCCCTCCCGTTTTCTGCTCTTCTCTTAGGAATCAGTTCTTATACTCGTCCTTGACATAGCCGGACAGCTTGCCGTCGGCAACCTCCTGAATCGCCATGGTAACAGGCTTTTCCGGAAGGTCCTCCTGCAAGGCCTCCGATTCGGCCGCGATCTGGCGGGCGCGGTGCGCCACCACGTTCACCAGCAGGTAACGGCTGTCCACTTTTTTCAACAAATCCGCAACAGGGGGGTAAAGCATATTCAAGTCCTCCAATATTATTTGTCTGCCTCATCGGCAATGAGTTTCAAAATTTCATCGGCACAGCGCTCCGGGATATCATTCACCACCACATGGTCATACCAGTGCCGCTGCTCCATTTCCCAGACCGCCCGGGTCATGCGCAGCTGGATCTGCTCCTCAGGGGTATCGCCCCGGCTGCGGAGCCGTTTTTCCAATTCCTCCATGGAAGGCGGCATGATGAAAACCAGCATGGCGTCCGGCGCGGCTTCCCGCACCTGTCTGGCCCCATTGGGCTCGATATCCAGCAGTACAGGACCCCGGGACATTTTCTCTTCGGCCTGGGCCCGGGGCGTGCCATAGTAATTGGCGGCGTGGGCATCGTATTCCAGGAATTCTCCCCGGGCGATCATATCCTCAAAGCGTTCCTTCGTCACGAAATAATAGTGCACGCCTTCCTTTTCCCCAGGCCTGGGGGGGCGGGTGGTCGCGGAGACGGAGAAGGACAGGTCATGGCGCTTCTGCATCATAATACCCAAAACCGTACCCTTTCCAACCCCGGACGCACCGGAAATTACAATCAATTTTCCTTTGCGCATTCCGCTTCCTCCGTTTCCGGCTCGTCCATCCACCGGGCGTAAATGGTCTGCGTGGGGATGGCGGACAAAATCACATGGTCGGTATCCATCAGGATGACGGCCTTCGTCTTTCGGCCGTAGGATGCGTCAATGAGCATCCCCCGGTCCCTGGCCTCCTGAATCACCCGTTTGATCGGTGCGGAATCCGGGGCCACCACCGCCAACAGCCGGTTTGCCGCCACCATACTTCCAAAACCAATATTAATCAGCTTCATAGCCGCTCCTTACTCGATATTTTGGGTCTGCTCCCGGATTTTTTCCAGCTCCGCCTTGATTTCCACCACAATCCGGGCCAGACGCACATCGGAGCATTTGGAGCCGATGGTATTGGACTCCCGGTTCATCTCCTGCAGCAGGAAATCCAGCTTCCTGCCAATGGCGCCGCCGGTGGTCAGCATGTGGTCCATCTGCTCCAGGTGGCTTCTCAAGCGGACGGTCTCTTCATCCACGGCGACCTTGTCGGCAAAGATGGCAGCCTCCGTCAGAATGCGGCTTTCATCGATGGAGGTATTGGCCAATACTTCTTTCAGCTTGTTTTCCAGACGGGTGCGGTAATCCAGCACAGTCTGGCCGCTGCCGGCCTCCACCTGGGCCACCAGCTCCAAAATGGTGCCGCCCCGGCTGCGCAGGTCATTTTCCAAAGCCCGTCCCTCGGCGGCGCGCATGGCGTCAAAATTCTCCAGCGCCTGGTTCACCACGCTCAGCAGATCCGCCAGAAGCTGCTCTTCGTCCACCTCTGCCCGGTCCACGGTGAACACATCATTCATCCGGGACAGGACGGACACACTGATATCGTCCCGGACACCGTAGTCCGCGGCCATCTGCTTCATAGCCGCCAGATACCCTTCCACAACGGCGGTATTCAACGTCACCTTCACATCCCCGGCGCCCTCGGAGTGTACCGAAATGAACACATCCACCTTGCCCCGGGAGATGGTATTCTTCACCGCCTGCTTTACCGCGTCCTCCGCGAAGGACAGGCTCCGGGGCAGCCGGATGGAGCAGTCTAAGTAGCGGTTGTTGACGGAGCGCAGCTCCACCGTGAATTCCCGTCCGTTTACCGTTTCCACTGCCCGGCCGTAGCCGGTCATGCTTTTAACCATGGTTATGATCCTCTTTTCTCATGGATTCCAGCAGGGCATCCCCTGCAAAAGCCGTAATGGTATAGCCTAAATCCGCCTTTTTCACTACTTTCCGGTCATACAGTACCACACATCCCACGCCCAGGACAAAGCCCAGGCAGCCCGCCGCCGCGCCAAAATTCCCCGCCAGCGTTCCCAGGTAGTAACCCAGGAAGAACAGAAGCAGCGGAAGGACATACAGCACCGCCGCGGCCTTCAGCACGGGGCCGGTTGCGGATTCCACCTTCACCAGGTCGCCCCGGCCCGCGCCAATGGGGTTGTCCGCCTTCAGAAGCACTGCCTCCTTGGCCGCGCCGCAGCCGGAGCATTTGTGGCAATCCCCGGAGCAGGCGCTTTCCCGCAGATGAACCACCAGTGCCGTTCCGTCAGCATAAACTTCTTTTACCCGCACCAGCTGTTCCATCCGTTATCCTCCGGATGCCTGTACCGTCGCCGATACGGAGCTGGCTTTCATGGCGCCTACATTGGGGAATTCCGCGCTGATATTGATGACCGCCTTGTAGGTTTCCGTTCCCACCTCCGCATTGGAGAAATCCACCACGGCGGTAATATCATCTTCCGTCAGGCTGTCGATCTCCTCCGCAGGGCCGCGGACCTTCACCGTCAGGTTGGCATTGATGATCTCCGCCTCCATCCCCTCGGGTACGTTGATGCTTTGAATATTGTCTATGGTAAATTCTTTGGTTTTCAGGCCCGTGAACTGAACCGTCACCGTGACCTCCGTGACGCCGGTCTGGTTGGTGACCTCCTCCGGCAGGTTGATGGAATATACCAGTTCATTCTTCGACTTCTCCAGTTCCGCCAGGTTGATGGTGCCGACGGAATAGGTATCGCCGATCTCCGCCAGAACGGCATCGCTGCCGGAAACCCGGATGGAGCTTGGCTCAAAGGTAACCGTGGTATTCTGATCGTTGGTGCCGCCGCCATGGCGGATATCCGCCGTCAGCGTCACCACCTTGATTCTCTGAACCTTCATATCCAGGTGAACCGTTTCCACGTTGGTAGTAATCTGCTCCGCGTCCACAGGCTCCCCCTCCGCGTTGCAGAGGGTATAGCGGAAATCCTCGCTGACGGATTCCACCCGGTCTGTCAGGTCTACCTCCACCACCGCGTACTCGATCTGATCCGCCACTTCGGCAGGGCCGATCACCGTGATAACGGTGTTGTCCAGGATTCCGTTTTCCGTATCATAGATATAGTTTTCGGAGCGGGTCCCCGTGTACTTGACCTGGACGGGGATTTCTTTGTTTCTGCGGTAATCCACATTGACATAAATGCTGCTGGGACTTTTGTTCTCCACAACGAAGGCGCCTTCCGGGACGTCACCGGGGTAGGAAATATCGTAAGAAAGGCCGATTCTCTCTCCCGGCTCGTATATCTCGGAAAGCTTCACCCTTACGGTGATATTGCCGGAATTCAGCTTATTCAAATTGCTGCGGGTGCCGGAGAGGTTCAGAGAAACGGTGTTGGAGGAAACGGCGGTGATCATCAGGTTCCGTTCATTCAGGGCGGACTCTCCCTCCATCACCACGGGAATGTTGTAAAACGTCATATTGTCTTCCTGGCTGACGTTGTTGATCACAAACAGCCACAGGCCAAAGGCAATCACAACGGACAGAAGAACGGAATACAGCTTACTTTTTTTCACTGCCCTCTGCCTCCTTGCTCTTGTTCGTAATCTTTTTCAATATCTGTTTTGGGGACTTCTGCAGCCCTTCCCCGGATTCTCCGGGACACAGCTCGTTGCGCAGCAGTTTTTCCAGGGTCTGGGGCGCCAGATGCCGCTTGAGCATACCGCCCACCGCCACGGAAATGGTGCCGTTCTCCTCGGAAATGATGACCACAACCGCATCGGAAACCTCGCTCATTCCCACGCCGGCCCGGTGCCGGGTGCCCAGGTCGGCACTGAGGCGGTGGCTGTCGGACAGCGGCAGCACGCAGCCGGCGGCGGCCACACGCCCGTCCCGGATAATCATCGCGCCGTCGTGCAGCGGGGAATTTTTGAAGAAAATATTGCGCAGCAGCTGCTCGGAAACCTGGCCGTCGATCTGGGTGCCGGTTTTGAAATACTCATCCAGGTGCTGCTCCCGGGCGAACACAATCAAAGCCCCCACCTTTTCCCGGCTCATGGTCTCGCAGGCCATGACGGTCTGGGTGATGACGGTGTCCATCTCCTGAACCGGCTTGGGAACGGCGAAAAGACTGCCCAGCTTCACGCTTCCCAGATGGTCCAGCATCCGCCGCAGCTCCGGCTGGAACAGAACCACGAAGGCGATCAGTCCCACCGCCAGGATCTGGTTCAAGATCCAGCTCACGGTGTGCAGTTTGGCATAGTCGGTCACCCATGCGACGATCACCAGCGCGATCACCGTCCGGGCAATGCGCATGACATTGGGGGTACGGATCAGGGGCAGCAATTTGTATATCAAAAAAGCAACCACTATAATGTCCAGATAGTCAGACCACTGCATTCTGGTTACTGTCTGAATAAAATTTTCAATGCCTTCCATCACGTCGCTCAAACCCCTTTTATGTCAACTGGACGTCAGCGCAGGATACGCTAGCGTATACTTATCTATTATCTTTTCTATTATAGCGGATTGGGTTGCCAATGGCAATAGACATTCTGTAAAAATTTTATTGCCGGAACCGGGGCAATTTGGATGCCGCCCGGAGGAAGGCATCGGTTTGGGTATTATCCGCGTCATGGCCGAAGCTGACCCGTACCGTTCCTGTCTGCAATGTCCCGGCGCTTTCGTGGGCAAAGGGGGCGCAGTGAAGCCCTGCCCGGACCGCGATGTTTCGCTCTGCCAGCATCCGGGCCGCTTCCTCGCAGTCCATCCCCGGCCGGAAGGATACCGTTGCCGCCTGGTGCTCTCCTGCAAAGACCTCCATACCCAATCTTCTCAGCCCGGCAACGCACCGCTCCAACTGGCGGTGCTCGGTCCGGAAAACCTGCTCCGTGCCCATCCGTTTCAAAAAGCGAAGCCCCTCTGCCAGTCCCGCAATGCCGGGAACATTCAGTGTCCCCGCTTCCAGGCGGTCGGGCAGGTAATCCGGCATATTTTGATCCATGGAGGCGCTGCCCGTACCGCCATAGAGCAGCGGCTGTACCTGTCCCGCGCACAGCAGCAGCCCCGTCCCCTGAGGGCCGAGCAGGCCCTTGTGCCCCGGCATGGCAATAAAATCCGCCCCCAATGCTTTCAGCTTTACCGGCAGAGCACCGGCGGACTGGGCCGCGTCAATGACAAAGGGAATCCCCCTGTCCCTGCACAGCGCGGCCAGCTCTTCCACTGGCAGGATATAGCCAAACACATTGGAAACATGGGTAAATACCGCGGCATCTGCCCCCTGTTTCAGCGCCCGGTCGAAGCTTTCCAGCGTATCCTCCCAGTCAAACAGCTTCCGTCCCGCCACATGGATTTCCGCCTGCAGCGCGTGGAGCGGCCGGGTCACCGCGTTGTGCTCGAAGCCAGACACCACCACCCTGCCCCCCGGTTTGACCAGAGAGCGGATGGCGATATTCAGCCCGTGGGTACAGCTTGTGGTCAGCGCGATCTGCTCCGGCTGGCAGTCAAACAGCGCCGCCGCTTCCTCCCGGCAGCTGTAAACCTGCCGGGAGGCCTCCATCGCCGCGCCATATCCCCCTCGTCCGGGGTTGGCGCAGGTGCGCATGGCCCGTTCCACCGCCCGGTATACCGCCGGGGGCTTGTGGAAGGACGTCGCGCCATTATCCAGATAAATCATACCGTCAGTTCCTCCAATTGTCCATCCCCCCGCTGGGCATAGACCTTACGCAGGGGAACCTGGTTCTCCCGGAGCAGCTCCACCGCCGGGGTCACATCCTTCGTCCAAAGCCGCAGGGCATACCCGCAGCCCTGTTCCTCCATCCACCGGGGTGTCCGCTGGAGGGTGCAGCGAAATCCGCCGCCGTTTAAGACCTTTTCCCCCCTCTGGGCAAAGGTCACCGAGCGAAAGGTGATAAAATAAAACTTCATACGAAAAACCTCCCGGCACAATCTATGTCCGGGAGGTCGAATAAGTGCATTTTCTGGCCATTAGGGGAATATTCTTAGGGAACCTTTTTTGATTTAAAAGATTAGTAGCGTAATGTATGCGAATATGTTACGCTACTTCGTTTTTCAGAGTTCGTTGGGCGACCACATGAGAGGACTCCAGGTCGCCAACGAAAGAATAGTAAATGTCGATTTTTTGAATACGATGTCCGCTGCTTTTATCACCCTCGTGTACCACGATTTTTTCAACAAGTTCATGGAGCATTCCAGGTGTCAGCTTCTCAAAGGAAGTGTATTTCTTCGCAATCTCTACAAAGCTGTTGATATTTACCACTTTAGAATCCTGCTCTTGAATTTGAAGTTTCAGGGAATCTACTTCTGTTCTCAAAGTGTGCTGTTCGTTTTCATAATCTCTGGAGAAGATCATATAACGCTCATCAGACAGTTTGCCGGAGAAATTATCTTCATACAATTTTTTGATGATTTTATCCAACTCAATAATTCGATGTTCCTTAGCCGAGATTTCTTTTTGCATGAGTTTGAGATCTGCATCATTCTTAGATAAGGTACGCTTCATTATCAATTTAGCAAACTCATCTTCCTGCTCTGTAGCAAAACAAACAACCTGACGAAGATTTTCAAGAACCAGTTCCTCCAGCACAGCCAAACGAATATAGTGAGCTGTGCAACACTTTTCAACGCTACGCTTTCGATAACTCCCACAGATATAACGAGGATCTTTTCCTGACGTAGTGTTTCCGCTGGAAAAGTGAAGTGGAGCGCCGCAGTCCGCACAATAGAGTATTCCAGAGAAAAGACTTGGAACTTCACTTTTAGGAGAACGCCTCCGGTGCTGATGCAATCGCTGAACTGTTTCCCATACTTCCTTTGTGATGATTGCTTCGTGGGTGTTTTCAAAAACCATCTGCTGATTTTCCGGGGTTGGATGCCGCTTTTTCAATTTATACGATTTTGAATAAGTCTTAAAATTGACAGTACACCCCAGATATTCCTTATGCTGCAACAAAACAGTAATAGTAGCAGCACTCCAAACGTATTCAGCGTCTGGTAAATAGCGTCTGGTTTTTCCGGTTCTTCGATATTCTATTGTTCCCGGCGTAGGAATTTTTCGGCGGGTTAGTTCACTTGCTATTTTCCCCACACCTAATCCCTGCACTCGCAGATCAAAAATCAGTTTTACTACCGGTGCTGTTTCTTCATCCACAACCAGCTTTCCATCTTCGCCTTTGATGTACCCATAAGGTGCCTGGGTAGCAATCCGTTCGCCAGCCATTCCTTTCATTCGCTTAACTGCCCGCTGCTTTTTGGAACAATCACGGGCATACCATTCATTAAACAGATTACGGAATGGGGTAAGGTCGTTTTCACCTTTCTGGGAATCCACACCATCGTTTACAGCTATGAAATGAATATCATACTCTGCAAACATAACCTCGGTGTATATTCCTACCTGAAGATAATCACGTCCGAACCGGGACATATCCTTGATGATTACCCGCTTGATGATACCGGCTTTTATTCCCTCAATCATTCTCTGAAAATCAGGTCGGTCAAAAGTAGTGCCGGAATAACCATCATCTACAAAAAACTGATAGTTTGTATAGCCGTTTTCTTTGGCGTAGTTGAGAAGAATCTTCTTCTGGAAAGA
>JAUNJE010000047.1 GCA_030533415.1 Eubacteriales bacterium
GATATTGCCTATAACCAGCCGAAGTCCCTGCCCTATCCGACGGAGAATCCCTGGGGCTAAGCATTCCATAAGCATGGTAAGAACACTGATTATGGACAAGGCTGAGCAAGGAGAATGGTTATGACGGAGTCAAAAAAGAAGCAACTGCAAATTGCTGCCTGCAAGGTGCGTATGGGTATCATTGAAGGGACCCATGGCGCCAAAGCGGGCCACCCTGGCGGCAGCTTGTCTGCTGCGGATATGTTTACCTATTTGTACTTTAGCGAAATGAACATTGACCCTGCGAATCCCAAGTGGGAGGACCGGGACCGTTTTGTCCTCAGTAAGGGCCACACTGCCCCCGGCCTGTATGCCACCCTTGCAAACCGCGGCTTCTTTCCGGTGGAGGATTTGCCTACCCTGCGGCATATTGACAGCTACCTCCAGGGCCACCCCAATATGAACACCGTCCCCGGCGTGGATATGTCCACAGGCTCGTTGGGCCAGGGCATCTCCTGCGCCTGCGGCATGGCGCTGGGGGCCAAGCACCAGGGCAAGTCTTTCCGGGTCTATACGCTCTTGGGTGACGGCGAGATTCAGGAGGGGCAGGTGTGGGAGGCCTGCATGTTTGCTGTCCACTACAAGCTTGATAATCTCTGCGTGATCGTGGATAATAACGGATTGCAGATTGACGGTGCGGTGGACAGGGTCATGAGCCCTTACCCCATTGATGAGAAACTGAAGGCATTCGGCTTCCATGTGGTAGTGATCGACGGTCACGATTTTGACCAGATCGAGGCGGCCATGAATACGGCAAGAGCCACCAAGGGCCAGCCCACCGCCATTGTCATGAAGACCACCAAGGGCAAGGACGTTTCCTATATGGAAAACAACGCCGGATGGCATGGGAAAGCGCCCAACGACGCGGAGTATGAAGCGGCAATGAGCGAATTGCGGGCGATTCTTGCTGGCTTGGAGGGGAAGTAATATGGCAGAAGTAAAGAAGATCGCGACCCGGGACGCTTATGGCAAGGCTCTGGCAAAGCTGGGGGCAGAGCATGAGGATATCGTGGTTCTGGACGCCGATCTGGCGAACGCCACAAAGACCCAGACCTTCCAGAAGGCCTTTCCTGAAAGACATTTTGACTGCGGCATTGCGGAAGCGGACATGATGTGTGTGGCGGCAGGCCTGAGCACAACCGGTCTGGTTCCCTTTGCAAGTTCTTTTGCGATGTTTGCCGCCGGACGCGCTTTTGAGCAGGTGCGCAATTCCATCGGCTATCCCCACCTGAATGTGAAGATCGGTGCTACTCATGGCGGTATTTCTGTGGGTGAGGACGGCGCAAGCCATCAGTGCTGCGAAGACTTTGCCCTGATGCGCTCCATCCCCGGAATGACGGTGATCTGCCCTTCCGACGGCGTGGAGGCGGAGGCTGCTGTCAAGGCAGCGTATGAATACGATGGCCCGGTGTACCTGCGCTTCGGACGGCTGGCGGTCCCCGTTTTCCATGACGAGGAAACCTTCTGCTTTGAAATCGGCAAGGGTGAGGTGCTGAAGGATGGCACAGATGTTGCCATCATTGCCAACGGGCTGCTGGTTTATGAGGCCATCCAGGCAGCGGAGGCCTTGGAGGCTGAGGGAATTCATGCTATGGTCATCAACATGGCGACTATCAAACCGCTGGATGAAGAACTGGTGCTGGATGCTGCCAAGAGGTGCGAAAAGGTCATCACCTGTGAGGAGCACAGTGTTGTCGGCGGCTTGGGAGAAGCAGTCAGCCACCTCCTTTCTGAGAAATGCCCCACCCAGGTCAAGTGCATTGGTGTCAACGATGAATTTGGACACTCCGGCCCAGCGGTTCCCTTACTGAAGCAGTTTGGACTGTCTGCTGAGCATCTTGTGAAAGTAGCCCAGGACTTCTGCAGGAAGTAATTCCATTTCTTGAATATCGGTATAACACAATGCCCCGTGAAGGTTCCAGAAACCTTCACGGGGCAGCTTCATTATACAGGTCAGGTTTTATGAAGAATCAGTATGAGATAGAAAATCACGAAAACGCGTCTCATTATGATCTTCCTATTAAAAAGTTCCATTCTGGCGAATGAAACTTTTTAATGGAATATCCGTATTACTTCTGCCCGTAATATGCGCCCGGGCCGTGCTTGCGAAGATAGTGCTTATCCAAAAGCTCACGCTGCATGGGTCCCTTCCCCGGTTCCAGCATGAGCGCGTGCCAATCCATGAACGCAACCTCCTCCAACACTACGGCATTATGGACGGCGTTCAGCGGGTCGCTACCCCAGGCGAAGGGGCCGTGACTGTGGACCAGCACCGCCGGCACTTGATCGGGGTCTATATGCCGGGTCTTGAATGTTTCAATAATTACGTTCCCTGTCTCCAGCTCATACTTTCCGTTGATCTCCTCCGCTGTCATCAGCCGGGTACAGGGAATCTCACCGTAGAAATAATCCCCCTGGGTGGTGCCCATCGCAGGCACTCCCCGGCCGGCTTGGGCAAAGGTGGTGGCCCAGCGGGAGTGCGTGTGGACGATGCCGCCCAGCGTGGGAAACGCATTGTAGAGGGCAAGGTGGGTGTCTGTGTCACTGGACGGCTTCCACTTCCCCTCCACCCGTTCTCCGGTGGATAGGTTCACCACGACCATGTCGTCCGGTGTCATGCCGTCGTACTCCACGCCGGAGGGCTTGATGACCATGAGCCCCTTTTCCCGGTCCACCCCGGACACATTGCCCCAGGTGAAGGTCACCAAACCATGCTTTGGCAGCAGCAGATTGGCTTCGCATACCTTCTTTTTCAGTTCTTCCAGCATTACAGCACCTCCACAGCGGTTCTTTCCACTTCCAGCAGGGCCTTGTAGCGCGCCATATAGGCCGCAAAGCCCGCCGCCGTTTCCCCGTCCGGCTGGACGGTAGACCCGGCAGTGCCGGCGAACACCCGGCTGCTCAAATAGTCCTCCAATGTCTCGCCCTCGGATTTCCAAACACGGTATGCCGCCAGCAGGGCCATACCATACGGTCCGCCTTCACCGGCATTCTCCATACAGGTGACGGGAGCGGCGCAGGCCGCAGCCAGATACTTTTGGCCCACCAGCGGTGTTTTGAACAGTCCGCCATGACCAGTCAGCGAATCGACCGCCACGCCCTCCTCCGCCAAAATGTCCATGCCTGTTTTCAGGGTCGCCATGGTGGAGTATAGCTGGGCACGGAAAAAGTTCGCCAGTGTAAACCGGCTGTCCGGGCGCCGGATTACCAAGGGCCGGCCCGCATCCATATGGGTAACTCCCTCGCCCGCAAGGTAGTTGCAGACCAGAACGCCGCCGCAGTCCGGGTCGCCCTCCAGACTCTTTTCGTACAGCTTGGTATAAAGATCGCCGGGGGCGGGCTTTGTTCCAAACAGCTCCGCCGTTTCCGCCAGGACATTGGCCCAGGCATTGGTATCGTTGGTACAGTTGTTGCAGTGGACCATGGCCACTGGCAAGCCGGTGGGGGTGGTCACCAGATCAATCTCTTCGTGGATCCTTTTCAGCGGCCGCTCCAATACCACCATGGAGAAAATGGACGTGCCTGCTGATACATTCCCCGTGCGGAGCGCCACGGCATTGGTGGCGGTCATCCCGGTGCCCGCGTCGCCCTCAGCAGGGGCGAAGGGGATTCCCGGCGCAAGCAGGCCGTCCAGCATCGCGGCGCCATTTTCCGTCAGGGTCCCGGCGTCGTCACCTGCCAAAAGCACGCCGGGCAAGAGCGCCTCCAGGGTCCAGGGCAGCGCCTGGTCCGCAACCAAACCATTGAATTTTTCCAGCATCTGTTTATTATAGCACAGGTTTTCGCTGTCGATGGGGAACATCCCGGAGGCCTCGCCCACGCCCACGGCATTCACGCCAGTGAGCATGTAATGGACATAGCCCGCCAGGGTGGTGATGTGGGCAATGCGGGACACATGCGGTTCCCCGTTCAAAATCGCCTGATAGAGGTGCGCAACACTCCACCGCTGGGGGATGTTGAAGCCGAACAGGTCTGTCAGCTTTGCCGCGGCCTGGGCGGTGATGGTGTTCTGCCAGGTGCGGAAGGGGGTCAGAAGGTGCCAGTTCTCGTCAAAGGCCAGATAGCCGTGCATCATGGCGGATACGCCCATTGCCGAAATCATTTCCCGGTTTTCGATGCCGGACAGGGCCGCCTTCAGCCCGGTCCAAACCTCGTCCAAATGATACGTCCAAATTCCGTTTTCGTAGGAACTGGCCCAGGTGTAGTCCCCGGAGGAAACGGGGGCATGATTTCCGTCGATGGCTGTCGCCTTGATCCGGGTGGAGCCAAGCTCTACGCCCAGAACGGTTTTGCTTTCGTGCATAACGGTACCTCCTTACGCCCAGGGATTCTCCGTCGGATAGGGCAGGGACTTCGGCTGGTTATAGGCAATATCCTGCACACCCAGATACTTAAAGACCTCGAACAGTGCTTTGCCGCAATGGGCAAAGGCCACCGCCCCATGGTGCGGATAGCGCTTTTGGATCAGCACATGGCGGTAGAACCGCCCCATCTCCGGGATGGCGAAGATGCCGATTCCACCAAAAGAACGGGTGGCCACAGGAAGAACCTCGCCCTGCGCAATGTAAGAACGCAGATTGCCCTCGCTGTTGCACTGCAGGCGGTAGAACGTAATGTCGGAGGCGGCAATGTCGCCCTCCAAAGTGCCGCGGGTGAAGTCAGGCTCGGAGTCCTGCGGCTCCAGCAGCCGGTGCTGGATCAGCTGATATTTTACAGCGCAGTCGGAGCACATTTTGCAGCTGGGGGTATTGCCGCAGTGGAAACCCATAAAGGTATCGGTGAGCTTATATTCAAACTTGCCCTGAATATCCTCGTCATAGATGTACTGAGGCACGGAGTTGTTGATATCCAGCAGGGTCACCGCGTCACCGGAAACGCAGGCGCCGATGTACTCGCTGAGAGCACCGTAGATATCCACCTCACAGGCCACGGGAATGCCCCGGGCGGCCAGGCGGGAGTTGACATAACAAGGCTCGAAGTCAAAGGTTTCCGGGAATGCGGGCCAGCACTTGTCCGCGAATACCACATACTTTCTAGCTCCCTTGTGCTGTTCCGCCCAATCCAGCAGGGTCAGCTCAAACTGCGCCATACGGGGCAGCAGATCGGGATAGCAGCGGCCCTCCCCCATCTCGGCCGCCATATCAGCGACAACTTCGGGAATACGGGGATCGTTTGCGTGGGCCTTGTAGGCAACCAGCAGGTCCAGCTCAGAGTTCTCCTCGATCTCCACGCCCAGCTCATACAGGCCCTTGATGGGGGCGTTGCAGGCAAAGAAGTCCTGGGGACGGGGGCCAAAGGTGATGATCTTCAGATTCTTCACACCCACGATGCCCCGGGCGATGGGAACAAACTCCCGGATCATCCTTGCGCAGTCCCCGGCAGTGCCTACGGGATATTCGGGGATATATGCCTTCAGGTGGCGCATGCCAAGATTGTAGGAGCAGTTCAGCATACCGCAATAGGCGTCACCCCGCCCGTTGATCATATCCCCGTCGCCCTCAGCGGCCGCCACATACATCACAGGGCCGTCAAACCTCTGGGCGATCAGGGTTTCGGGGGTTTCCGGGCCGAAGTTGCCCAGGAACACCACCAGAGCATTGCAGCCGGCGTTGGTGACATCCGCCAGAGCCGCCAGGGCGTCCTTCTCATTTTCCACGGTGATGGGGCACTCGTACAGGTCTTCACCGTAGGCAGCCGCAATGTTCTTGCGGCGCTGGGTACTCAGGGCAATGGGAAAGCAGTCACGGGACACGGCAATGATGCCCAGCTTTATTTCTGGAATGTTGTTCATTGTTCTATCTCCTTTGTCAAATTAATTTTGCAATGTCGATATTGTCACCGGCCAGGCCCACATACGCGCCTTCTCCGGCTTCGGCAGAATCCTTATGGGCCAGCAGCCATTTGTTGCAGGCCCAGAGCAGCTTGTCCTCAGCGGTCCTGGGGGCAATTTGAGGCTTTTCCATATTGGTTCCCTTTGGCAGTGCCACCAGCACCCGGAATCCCTTATCCGGATTGCAATGGCAGGGCGCGTAGTGCAGGGCCGTTGCATAGACCTCCACCATCACTCCGGCGGGCACCTTGAAGGCCTTGACCTTGGCAGTGTCCAGAACACCATCCACAATTTCCTCCTGCTTTGCAAGCAAGAGGATAAAATCCTCGGTTCCCAGATTGAACTCGGAATTCCGGTGGTATTCCAGGCAGTTCAGCTTCGTGTTATGACCATTGCACCAGCCAAGCTGTACGGGCATACCGCCAAAGAGATGCTCAGAAACCTCCACTGCGGCAGGAAGCTCCTGCAGCGCAGGTTCCTCTGGCACATAGCCGGTGGCTTCCGGCAGCGGTGTTTTTGCCAGAGCGGACAGAATTTCTTCCACCATTTCCGGCATTCCGCTTACGATCTGTCCATAGGGCTTAAACTCCGGGTCTGTAACAGAATAAATTTTCATGCAGCATCCTCCTTACTGAATCTTGGAAAACAACGTCTTGCAAGCGGGATAGATTTCCCTGAACTGCTGATAGCGCGCCTCATACAGGGCAGTCAGCGCTTCGTCCGGCTCAATCGTGGATGCCACCTCCACCAGCGCATCCGATGCGGCCTGAACACTCCCGTACTGCCCGCAGCCAACCATAGCCAGCATGGCACCGCCATAGCCTGGCCCTTGCTCAGTCTTGACCATCTTAAGGGGAATCCCCAGAACATTGGCAAAAATGGTGCGCCACAAGGGGGACTTGCTCCCGCCGCCGCAGATCTTGGTGCTTGGAATGGAAATTCCCAAAGACTTGGCCACCTCAAAGGAATCCCGGATCGCAAAGGCCACGCCCTCCAGCACCGCCTGAATCAGATCCGCTCTTGTGGTATCCATGGTCATACCGATGAAGGTTCCGCGGGCGTTGGTGTCATTGATAGGGCTGCGTTCACCCATTAAGTACGGCAGGAAGAAAACATGGTTGTTTCCCAGCTTATCCACCGTGATGGGGGCCTGCTCGGCAGCGTAGTCCTGCGTCTTTAGGATCTCGTCACACAGCCACTTATTACAGCTTGCGGCGGAAAGCATACACCCCATGAGATGCCAGCCGCCGTCGGCATGGGCAAAGGCATGGAGGGCATTGTTGGGGTCTACCCCAAACTTGTCTGAAGAGATGAAGATCGTACCGGAGGTGCCCAGGCTGATGTTGCAGCCGCCCTCTCCTACCGTTCCGGTTCCAACCGCGGCAGCCGCGTTGTCACCGGCACCGGCAACGACTTTGACACTTTCGGGAATCCCCAGCACCTTGGCAATCTCAGGCAGTACCGTGCCGACCACCTCGTAGCTTTCATACAGGCCGGGCATCTGCGTCTCGGAAACACCGCAAATATCCAACATTTCGCTGCTCCAGCGCTTGTGTTTCACATCCAGCAGGAGCATGCCGGAAGCATCGGAATAGTCGCAGGAATGAACGCCCGTGAGAATATAATTGATATAATCCTTTGGAAGCATGATTTTGGCCAGACGCGCGAAGTTTTCAGGCTCGTTTTCTTTCATCCAGAGAATTTTGGGCGCGGTAAACCCGGCAAAGGCAATGTTGGCTGTGAGCGCGGACAGCCTCTCCTTGCCGATGACATTATTCAGATAGTCTACTTGCTTGGCGGTTCTGCCATCATTCCAGAGGATCGCGGGACGGATCACCTGGTCATTGGCATCCAGCACCACCAGACCGTGCATCTGTCCGCCGCAGCCGATACCCGCCACCTTGCTTCCATCGAAGCCCCGGAGCAGTTTGGGGATCCCCTCCAATACCGCCCTGCGCCAGTCCTCCGGGTTCTGCTGGCTCCAGCCAGGCTCTGGGAATTCCAGCGGATATTCTTCTGTTACCGTATTTAGAATCTGCCCAGCCTTATTTACCAGCAACAGTTTTACGGCTGAAGTTCCCAAATCAATTCCGATATACAGCTTCAAAATGATCCCTCCTTGCAATATCGAATTATAGCTTTAGTATACAGCATATTTCTTAGTTTCTCTTTGACAAATGCGCCGCGGTTATTAGACTATTTTGCTTTCTTCAGCATTTCGGCAGATTGACCAACTTTCTTCATTTCCCTTTGGCAAAAGTGATAATCCCCATTGGAATTTGTCATTCCAATGGGGATTCATAAGATTATTTTGTGAATTTGTTCAGCAAAGCGACGCTCTCATCCCTGCTGTAAAACCGCTCAATGGAGTGCAGGCTGCTTCGCACCGCATTCTTCTGCGAAATATGCGCCGCCGCGTGTTTGCTGTATTCCTCCGGGGTCATCCCAAATTGCTGCCGGAAGGACTTTGAAAAGTACCGGTAATCAGAGAAACCGGATTCCAGGCATACATCCAGCATCCGCATTCCTCCCGCGGCAATGAGTTTACACGCACAATTGAATCGGACGGAGTTCACATAGTCCTGAAAGGTCTGATTGATCGAATCCTTTACGAAATGGGACAGATAACTGACGGAGCAGCCTTCCTGTGCGGCAAAATCCTGCAGGCGAATTTTATGCATGTAGTTATCATCTACAAATTGGAAAAGCCGCATTAACCGCGCGTTTCTTCGGTCAATACTGACCATTTCCTCCTGAGAAAGCATACGGCATGGCAGCCCGGACAAAAGCTTGTGCAAAACCAAACTGCACTGGCCCAGGCAATATAGCGCATAATTGTTTTCCTGGGACAAATATGCGGCGGCGGCTGAAGAGATGGCGGCTTTCAGCTCCTGCAGTTCCTCATTCGTTAGATACTCGTGCGGATGCAAACCATCTACCGACAGCTGCCCCATGTCAGGTAAGATCCTGGGCGAAATCTGCAGACACAGGAAGGTGCAGCTTTTCTGCATTCTGTGAAACTCATGGGGCTCATTCGGGCTGAAAAGGACGAGATCACCCGGCTGCGCCGCAAACCGTTTTTGGCCACAGGTGATTATCAGACATTCCTCCAGAATCCAAATCAGCTCCCACTCCGGATGGACATGCGCCGTCCGGTAATCCACGGTATCGAAAAAAATACTGATCCCATCCATCTGCCGATGAGAAATGATTTCAAATTCATTCATGTGCTGCCCTCCCTGTTTTGCGCCTAAGAAAAATGTATAATCTGTTTATATCTATTTTATCAGACAAGCACATGGGTAGCAAGCTTTTTCCTTATTTCGTCTGGATAATTATCCCGGGCAGGTATTCCACGTTTTTTCGTGAAATACCTGCCCGGATTCTTTTTGGTTGTATCAGGTGATTCCTGTCAGCGCGCATCAGCAGCAGAAGAACATTCCCCGGCCGCCGCAGCAGAACATCTGCGCCAGATAGCACAGGCACAAATTTGCGCAGGGACTGCCGCCCATGGTGAAGCCCCGGAAATTTCCCGCCTGCTGCCGGTAGGCCGCGCCGCCGTTTTCGATCTGGCTCAGGACGCTTACGTATTCCGCGTTGTTCGGATCCATGCTCACCGCCTTGCGGATGTGCTCCAGAGCCGTCACCTGGTTGCCCAGGCCGTCGTTGACCAGGGCGCTGAGATAGTACCACCGGGCGTTGCGCTCCGGGGAGCTGCTCAGGGCGTTCAGCGCTTCCTGATAGCGGCCGAAGCGCAGATACTGGTAAGCTGCCTGCTGGTACTGGTCCCCGGTTTGGCCGCCGTAGGACTGCTGCTGGCGGTAGCCGCCGAAGGGATCATAGTATCCGCCGCCGTAGCCGCTCCCATAGCCGCCATAACCGCTTGGGCCCTGCTGGGAAGCCTTCTCCGGGTTTTTTATCTGCTCGTAGGCCGCGTTGACCTCCTGCATTTTCCGGGCGGCTTCCTTGTCTCCGGGGTTTAGGTCCGGGTGGTATTTTTTTGCCAATGCACGGTAGGCCCGCTTGATCTCCTCGTCGGAGGCATCCGGGCTGACCCCAAGCACCTTATAAGGATCGTCGATCATGTGCCCTCCTCCTGACCTTTTCCTCTGTACTTTACCCATACGCCGCTGTAGAGGATATTGTCCAGCAGCGCCTTGTCCTGAACCAAGGGCAGCTTCTCAAAAGCCGCACAGCATCTGCCCATAGCCAGCACCAGGTATTCTTCCCACCTGGGCCAGTCCTTTCCGGTCCCCATGGCAAGGTAGGGGTTATACTTTCCTTTTCGCTTGTCTTTGTCGTAGTCCAATGCCGCGTCCAGCAGGTAGATGAACCGCCCCAGGGCATGGCCCATCTGCCGCAGATCCGCTGCCCATAGGTTTTCCTCGTAGGTAAGCAGCTCCGCCATCAGGTCCCCGAAGGCGCCCGCCGGTTCGTCCGGGTTGCCGCAGTTCGCCTTTTCCAGCCCGGACAGCCGGGCAATGCAGTCCCGGATTGCGGCGCTTTGCCGGGGGAACCGGGCTTCGATTCCGGGCAAATATTTTTCGAGGGTATTCGCCAGCAGCTTCGCGGAGCGTTTGCCGTCGTCCTGCCAGTCGTCCAGGCAATTATAGTAGGCCAGAGCCACATTCATATCCGCCGCGTAGCGGATATAGGCGTTGTCCACCCAGGGGCGGCGCTTTACGGGATGCAGCATGCAGGGGTCCTTCCCGCTATCCTCCTCCGGCTCATACAGGCTCATCAGCAGCAGGGCCAGAAAGGCCATGTCATAGCTCAGTCCCAGCCGGCCCGCATTGCCGGACTGCTGGCAGATGCGGCGGCAAATGCCGCAGTATACCGCCCCATAGCGGTTTTGCTGCTCTTTCGTCAGTTCCTTCCAGTTGGCGGTCACATAGCCAAACATTCGCACCACCCCCTTTTTCCTGTTATCCTATCGAAAAACTGTGAACAGGATAAAAACATGGCAAAAATTTACAAACCAGCCACATTTTTGCCCAGCGTACCCGTTAAGCCTCCGGGGTATAAAACTCGGGGATGTTGCAGGTAAACCGGGTGGCTTCGGGATAGCCGGCCTGCATCAGATCCCGGGAGGTAAGGCAGATGGAATTGTCCTTGTCCATCTCGCTGATTTCGTCGGAGCGGATGCACTTCCTTAAAAACATCAAATTTTTGCTCATGTAGGCCAGCATGGAGATCAGGGAGATCTCCTCGCCGTTGTGGCTGGCGTCCCGGCTTATGGACAGGGTTTCCGTCTGCCCGCTGGAAACCGCCTCCCGAAGCTCTATGAGGGAAAGGGGAACGCCGTTCTGGAAGTAAATCAGGTTGTTGGAGGGGTCCAGCAGTACGGCCTTGCCGTGTTCTTGCGAAAATACTTCACAGACAACATGAATTTCAGGATTCTCCGACTTCTCCGGCCAGCACTCCACCACATTTGCCCGAAAGCCGTAGGCCCTCAAAACACCGGCCAGGATGATGGCGATGCCCCGGCAGTTGGTATAGTTTCCCTGTTTTTCGGCGAATTGGATTTGGGCGATGGTCCCCACATGCGCATGGTCGTGAGTGTAATTGGCCCCGTCGTGATGGATCAGCTGGCAGACTTTCCGCATCAGGGCGCAAATGCTCTCAAAATCGTGATGATTTTCCACGTCGATGCCTTTTTCCTTCACGAAGCGCAGCACCTCGGGATCGTTCAGCGCATGGCGCAGCACGCCGCTGCAGGGGCGGTTTTCAAACGTGCTATGCGCCCGCAGGTTTTGGACGTTCCCCTCAGGAATGACATAGGCATGGGGACCGAAGCCGGGTTCTTCGCTGATCTGCCGGATGTCCAAGGGGATGTGAAGGTTGATGGAATCCATGTCCATGTTTCCCCGCCAAGCGCCCTCCACCTTTTCCATGTGAACGGCACAGGGGAAGCCATTGATGTCAAATAGAAAATCCACGCCGGATTCCGTGACAGCGGCGTTCGTGGCATCATTGTGCATGTCGCCGATGACGGGGAAGGACACCTGGACAAAATCCTGTCCATCCCGCTGTCCAAAATGAATCCGGACGACCGCAAACCGGAAATCTGTTTCTATGGCTCCCTGTAGTTTCATTTTGTTGCTTTTCCTTCCTTAAGAAGATTACGTGCCCCGCTCCATCAGATACCGGTTTAGAGCGCCGCCGTAGAATAGAATACTCATGCAGCAATACAGCCACAGCATGCTTAAGGCAACGGCATATACCGAGCCGTAAATGTTGGCATAGCTGGAGAAATTCTCCACATACACCGAGTAGATATCCGAAAAGACCAGCCAGCCAATGGAGGACAGCACCCCGCCGGGCAGGCTGTCCATGAAGCGGTTGCGTTTGTTGGGCAGCGCCATGAACATCACGGTAAAAATCAGGCTTTGCATGACCAGCAGCAGGAAGAAACGCAGGTCGATCAGATCGATCAGGAAAATCAGCACCGCGTTGTCCACCATGGTCAGCAGCCGGATGATGCTGTTGCCAAAAACGTGCAGCAGAAGCGTCAGCAGCAGTACCAGGAAAAACGCAAAGGTATACACCACGCTGATGCCCCGGGTGTAAACATATCCCCGGTTTTCGGACACGCCATAGATGGCGTTCAGCCCTTTGAGCAGGCCGTAGATTCCCCGGCTGGCCGACCAGAGCGCCGTCACCGCGGACAATCCCACTACAGCACCGGAAGAATTTTGATACGTGCTGAATACCAATTCCTCCGCTGTCTCCGACAGAGCCTCCGGCAGGAAGTCATCGATCAGCTCGATCAAGCTTTCCACTTGAAGCCCCGTATAGCGCAGCAGACTCAAAATCAGCAGCAGCGACGGAAACAGCGCCAGGATAATAAAGTACCCTGCGTAGGCCGCATAAAGGGGAATATTCAATTCCTTGATCGCAATGGCGGCATTTACCGTTTTTCCGATGATGCCGCCTTTGGGGAATTCCAGCATCCTTTTTCCTCCTTACCGGGGCGCCCGGACAGAATGTTTCCCGATTCGGGAAACATAACCGCCGCATACTTACCAGCCGCTTTCCTGATAAAGGATAAACGGCGCGAGCCTGCAATATGGCATCCCGTCTTGATGCAATCAGCCCGCTGCCCATGGGGCAGCGGGCTTTCCTGTTCCTTTTATTCCGCAGAAATAAGGTAGTAATACACGGGCTGGCCGCCGCTGAGCAGGTTCACGTCCGCATTGGGACAGATGTCGGCGAAGATATCCGCTGCCTTCTGGGCATGCTTTTCCTTCACATCGGCACCGTAGTAAATGGTGACATATTCCTTGCCCTCGTCCCGGACCTTCTCGGCCAGGGATTTCAGCAGCACCCGGATATCGTGGCTGGTGCCGAACAGGGCGCTTCCGTATAGTGCCAGATAGTCGCCCTCATGGATGTCATAGCCGTCGAAGTCGGAGTTCCGGGCGGCGTAGGTGATCTGCATGGTGTCCACCGTTCCCAGCGCCTCGGTCAGCGCCCCGGTGTTCTCCTCAGCGGTGCCCTCGGGATTGAAGCTCAGCATGGCGGTCACACCCTGGGGGACCGTCTTGGAGGGAATCACCACCACATGCTTGGGAGTCAGGGCATCCACCTGCTCCGCCGCCATGATGATGTTCTTATTGTTGGGCAGAACGAAGACCGTCTCGGCGGGGACCCGGTTCACCGCTTCCAGGATATCCTGGGTGCTGGGATTCATGGTCTGGCCGCCGGAGATGATGGCGTCCACGCCCAGATTGGTAAACACGTCCGCAAGGCCCGCACCGGCACAGACGGACACCACGCCCAGGGGCTTTTCCGGCTCCGCGATTTTGGGAGCCTTTTCGCTTTCGGTCATGATCTTCTCGGTGTGCTGCAGGCGCATGTTCTCGATCTTCACCGTGACGAAGGAGCCATAGTTGATGGCCTCGTGCAGGGCGGTGCCGGGATCGTTGGTATGGACGTGCACCTTGATGATCTCGTCATCGTCCACCAGCACCAGGCAGTCGCCCAGGGTGCTGAGGAATGCACGCAGCTGCTCGGGATCCTTGTCGTTTTCCCGGGAAATGATGAACTCGGTGCAGTAGGAGAAGGTGATGTCCTCGGTCTTGAAATCGGAGAAATCCGCGCTTTCCTTGACCTCAGCGGCGCTCTCAGCCTCGGGGGCCACCACATCCTCCCCGCGCAGGGCGGACAGCATGGCTTCCAGCGCCACCACCCAGCCCTTGCCGCCCGCATCCACCACGCCGGCCTTTTTCAGGACCGGATTCTGGTTGACGGTGTCGGCCAGGGCGGCCTTTGCCTCGGCAATGGCGGCCTCCTGGACAAACTCAATAAAATTGTTCTCCTGGGACGCTTCCCCGGCCTTGGCGGCAGCCAGGCGGGCGACGGTCAGGATGGTGCCCTCGGCGGGCTTCATAACGGCCTTGTAGGCGGCATCCACGCCCTCCTGCAATGCGGCGGCCCACAGCACGCCGTCACAGGTTTCCGCGCCCTTCAGCTTCTTGGAGATGCCCCGGAACAGCAGGGACAAGATCACGCCGGAGTTGCCCCGGGCGCCCCGCAGCATGGCGGAGGCCGCCACCTTGGAGGCCTGGCTCAGGTTGGGATCCTCGGCCTTGCGCAGGTCCCCGGCTGCGGCGTTGATGGTCATGGACATATTGGTGCCGGTGTCACCGTCCGGAACAGGGAAAACATTCAGCTCATTCAGAGCCTGCTTGTTGATCTCAATGGCGGCAGCCGCGCTGATGATCATTCTGCGAAGATCGGCGCCGGTAATGATTTGCTTCAATTTACGTTACCTCCGAATCCTTAACCGATCATCATAGAATCGATGTAGACATTGACGGCACGGACTTCGGTGCCGGTGCACTGGTTGACCACATAGCGAACCTCGGAAATGATGGAAGCACCCACGGCGTTCAGGTTCACGTTGTTGTCCACAATGATGTGCAGGTCGATGGAAATGGAATTGTCCTCGTTGAACGTGACGCGGACACCCTTGCCCACGGACTCCTTGCGCAGCAGATGATACACGCCGTCGGTGACGCTGCGGGCAGCCATGCCCTTGACGCCGAAGCAGTTGATTGCAGCCGTGCCGACGATATCCGTGTAAACATTGGTGCTGACGTTGACGCTTCCGTGTTCATTTTCGTGACGGATCATAAATCAGTACCCTCCTTGTAAAGTATCAGATGAATATAGAAATCAGGGAAGATATAAGATACGGGACAGAAAATATCAGACAGTGCTTTTCCTATCCTGCATCTTAATATCCGGGAATCACACCATGCTGTCCTCCCAGCAGGCGGGAGCTTCCAGCCCCATCATCTTAACGATCGTGGGGGCCACGTTAGCCAGGCCGTATTTCCCGTCCTTGATGACCCAGTCATGATCCTTGTCGTAGATGATGAAGGGAACAGGGTTCAGGGAGTGGGCGGTGCGGACGGTGGTCTTGCCCTTCTTGGTCTCGGTCATCTGGTCGGCATTGCCGTGGTCGGCAGTGACCAGCACGGTGTAGCCATACTTGTCGGCCGCCTCGATGATGGCCTTCACGCCCCGATCCACGCATTCCATGGCGTAAACGACCGCTTCCATGACGCCGGTGTGGCCCACCATGTCGCCGTTGGGGTAGTTGCAGCGCAGGAACTGGAACTTTCCGGAAGCCATGTTTTCCACCATCTTCTCGGTGATCTCCTTGGACTTCATGGCGGGCGCCTGCTCGAAGGGGATCACATCGGAGGGAACCTCCTCGTAAACCTCCAGCGCCTCATCCACCTTGCCGGAACGGTTGCCGTTCCAGAAATAGGTGACATGGCCGTACTTCTGGGTCTCGGACAGGGCGTACTCGTGGATGCCGGCGGCGCACAGCACCTCCGTCAGGGTGTTGGTGATAACGGGAGGCTGCACCAAGTAGTGCTCGGGGATATTCAGGTCTCCGTCGTATTGCAGCATACCGGCAAACTTGACGCCGGTGTAGTCGCCCCGGTCGAATTTGTCAAAGTCCTTGCGGTCAAAGGCCAGGGAGATTTCCTGGGCGCGGTCGCCCCGGAAGTTGAACAGAATCACGCTGTCGCCGTTGGCGATCTTTGCCACCGGCTCTCCATTGCGGGCAACCACAAACGCGGGCAGGTCCTGGTCAATGCAGCCGGTCTCGGCCCGGTAGGTCTCGATGGCTTCCTTGGCGGAAGCGAACATGCGGCCCTGGCCCTGGACGTGGGTGCGCCAGCCCTTCTCCACCATGGCCCAGTTGGCTTCGTAACGGTCCATGGTGACCTGCATACGGCCGCCGCCGGAAGCGATGGCGTAATCGCAGCCCTGGGTGTTCAGCTCTGCCAGCACGGTTTCCAGCTGCTCCACATATTCCAAAGCGGAGGTGGCGGGCACGTCACGGCCGTCCAGCAGGATGTGGCAGTAGGCCTTCTTGACGCCTTCGGCGTGGGCCTGGCGCAGCAGGGCGATGAGGTGGCTGATGTTGGAATGGACGTTGCCGTCGGACAGCAGGCCCAGGAAGTGCATGGCCTTGCCCTCTGCCGCGTTGGCAACCAGTTCCTTCCAGGTGGCGGATTCATACAGGGAGCCGTTTTCGATGGACTCTCCCACCAGCTTGGCACCCTGAGAATAGACCTGGCCGCAGCCCAGAGCGTTGTGGCCGACCTCGGAGTTGCCCATATCGTCGTCGCTGGGCAGTCCGACGGCGGTGCCGTGGGCCTTCAGATACGTATGGGGACAGGTGCTGAGCAGGTTGTCTAAAGTAGGGGTGTTGGCGATCTTGACCGCGTCACCGCTGCCGCCGTCGCCCTTGCCTACGCCGTCCATGATTACCAGAACAATGGGTTTTTCCATATGTGTACCTCCAAAAGCGAATTCTTCGCATAATTTTGCACTGTAACAGGTCATATTATTTTACATCATTTTTTCCGAACTTACAACCACTTTTTTATTTTTTACCTAACAAACAAAAAAACTTCCGGGAAACACAGAAAATGGGTGATTTTCCCGGAAGTTGTTAAAAATGTTTGAATGTCACTGGGTGTATTTCCCGTCTTTGTGGCCGTTGCTGCGGACAATCAGCGCGCCGATCAGCAGCAATGTCAGCACCGCCGCGATCAGCACCATGCCGATCCAGCCGTCGCCGCCTACCTTTTGCACGACCGTCTTCGGCTCTGTCTGCTGAGTGGCCTGGGTGGTTTCTGCCGGCTGGGTGGTGGGCGGGGCTTCGGGAACCGTGGGGGCCTCTGTCGCGGGGGCAGTGGTTTCCGCGGGCAGTGTCACAGGCACCGTGGTGGGAACGGTCACAGGCTCCGTAACCGCTTCCGTAGGGGCCTGGGTGGGGGCCTCTGTCTGCTTGGCCTCCTCCGTTGCCTTTGTCTCTTCCGCCGCCTTCGTCTGCTCTGTCTCCTCCGAATTGGCCTGCGCGAGGTTGGCTTCCACTGCGGAGGCGTCGAAGTTGCCCATCATGATCCCCAGGCGGCCGCCGAAATTGCTGACCAGCTGGGACACAGCCTCCTGGGGCCAGGGGGCGTTGGTGGGGTAGAAGACAGAGATGTATTCGCCGGTCCACAGACAGCTGTCGTTGAACCGGGGCATACCGCCGTCACAGTACACATATTTCAGCCCCGTGCAGTTCCGGAAGCTTTCCGCGCCGAAAATCCGGAAGGTGGACGGCAGGTGGATGTATTCGATCCGCTTGCAGCCGTAGAAGGCCTTGGCGCCGATCTCCACCAGTGAATCGCCGAAATCCACGGTCTTTATCCAGGCGCAGTCGTAGAATGCCTCGTCACAGATCTTGGTCACGCCGCCTGTAAACACGATTTCCTTAATATGGTCGCTGTACTCCGTCCAGGAGGACCCCTCCGCCATTTCGCCGCTGCCGGAAACCGTCAGGGTATAGCCGTCTAAAGACCAGGAGATTCCATCGCCGCAGGTACCGCTGGCAATGTTGTTGTTCAAGGCGCTGGCCGCGGGAGACAGCGCCGTCAGCAGCAGACAGATTGCCAAAACCCCCAAAATCGCATGTTTTTTCATAATATGTATCATTCCTTTCCCCAGGGAAATCTATCTGCCGGGGCACGCCGCCCCGGTTCAAAAATTCAGCGTTTAATTCATGGTCCCTTCCGCCCGTTGGAACAGCTCCCCGATCCGTTCCCGCAGGGCCGCTGCCTCCGGGGCATCGGAGGTACCGTAGGTATCGATCCACTCCGCCGAAGCGGCCTGGGCCTCCTTCAGGGTGGCCAGGTCAAAGCTCAGGTCCGCCACCCGGAAGGCGGGCAGCCCCGACTGCCGGGAGCCAAAGAAATCTCCGGGTCCCCGAAGCTTCAGGTCCTCTTCGGCGATTTTGAATCCGTCCGTCGTCTTGCACAGCGCTTTCAGCCGCTGAAGGGTTTCCGGATTACGGTTGTGGCTGGTCAGGATGCAGTAGCTTTTGGCCTTGCCCCGGCCCACCCGGCCCCGAAGCTGGTGCAGCTGGCTCAGGCCGAAGCGGTCGGCGTCCTCAATCACCATCAGCGTGGCGTTGGGAACGTCCACGCCTACCTCAATCACCGTAGTGGCCACCATCACATCCGCCTCGCCCCGGGCGAAGGACGCCATGGCGGCTTCCTTCTCGGCCCCCTTCATTTGGCCGTGGAGCAGGGCGATCCGCAGGTCGGGGAACACCGTCTTTTGCAGGGTTTCCGCCCAGACCGTGGCAGCTTTCAGGCCAAGCTCTTCGTTTTCTTCCACCGCGGGACATACCACAAAGCACTGGTGCCCTTCGCTTACCTGTTTTCGGATAAAGGCGTTGATCCGGGGGCGGTAGCTTTCCCCCACCAGGAAGGTGTCCACCGCCTCCCGCCCGGGAGGCAGCTCATCCAGAATGGAAACATCCAGATCGCCGTACATCAAAAGCGCCAGGGTCCGGGGGATGGGCGTGGCGGACATAACCAGCAGGTGGGGGGATTCTCCTTTCGCGGAGAGCTTCGAGCGCTGGCCCACCCCAAAGCGGTGCTGTTCGTCGGCAACCACCAGCCCCAGGTCCTGGAACTGGGTATCCTCCGTCAGCAGGGCGTGGGTTCCCACCACCACCTGGACCTCCCCGGAGCCGATCTGCTCCCGGACGGTTCGCTTCTGTTTCGCTGTCTGGGAGCCTGTCAGCAGCGCCACCGGGATTCCCAAAGGCGCCAGCAGCTTCCGCAGGGATTCATAATGCTGCTCCGCCAGGATTTCCGTCGGCGCCATCAGGGCCGACTGCTTATGGTTTCCTGCGGCGCAGTAGATGGCGGCGGCGGCCACCATGGTTTTTCCGCTTCCCACATCTCCCTGTACCAGGCGGTTCATGGGGACGCCCTTGCCGAAATCCAGCAGAATGTCCTCCACCGCCCGCTTTTGGGCCTGGGTCAGCGTAAAGGGCAGCACCCCGTAAAATGGGCGCATATCCAGATTTGGATACGCTTCCGTCCGCTTTTCCGCCCGGGCCGCCCGCATCAGGGAAAGACCGGCGGAAAAGACGAAAAATTCTTCAAAAACCAGCCGCTTTTTCGCCAGCTCTGCCTCTGCCATGGAAGCGGGGGCGTGAATGGCGGTGTAGGCCCGCTCCGCTGGCAGGATGCCATAGCGCTGCCGCACCGGCTCCGGAAGAATCTCCGCCGGCGGATCGCAGATGGCCAGCGCCTGAGACACGGCTTTCAGCACGGCGGCGTTGGAAAGCCCCGCCGTCAGCGGGTAAATGGGCAGCACCCGGCGGGTGGTCACCGGCCGGGAATCCAACGGTTCAAACACCGGATTGGTCATGTTGTACCCGATAAAATCCCCGCTGACCGCGCCGTAAAAGATGTATTCTGCGCCGTATTGCAGCTGCTCGGCGGCAAAGCGGTTGTTGAAAAAGGTCAGCGTCAGCCGGGCGGTATGGTCCGCCACCTGCACCTTGGTGATGTCCAGGCCCTTGCGGATATGAGAGGTCCTGGGGGTATTCATCACCATGGCCCGAAAGCAGGCAGGCTCGTCCACCGCCAGCTTTTCAATGGGCACCAGCCTGGTCCGGTCCTCATAGCCTCGGGGAAAATGGCAGATCAGGTCCCGGAGGGTGAAAATATTCAGATTGGCAAACTGCTTTGCCCTGGCGGGGCCTACGCCCTTGAGCAGCGTTATGGGATCGGATAGCTTTGCCAAATGCTCACCTCCGGCAGATTTTCCCTTATTATAATCAAAATCCCGCCTCAAAGCAACGAAATTTTGTAAACAAAAATCGACACGGTGCCGGCGGGCATGAAAAAACTCCCTCCGGAAAAGCCAGGAGGGAGATATTTTCAGAGAAATCAGGCCAGCTTGTTCAGCTTCAGTGTCATGCTGCTCTTCTTGCGGGCAGCGTTGTTCTTGTGCAGCAGACCCTTGACAACAGCCTG
>JAUNJE010000075.1 GCA_030533415.1 Eubacteriales bacterium
AATCGTCATACCGAAGGAAATCCGCCGTACACTCCGTATCCGGGAGGGTGACCCGTCACAGACAACATGGAACCCGTGGGAGCGTTTCTGCTTCGCAATGCTGGATCTGTCAAAACGGAATATGTGGAATGATACATATTGACAAAGATAGAATCCAAAAGACAGTTTTACGGTATGTATAGAATATACCAAATTGTTCCCCATGCAAGAGAAATATTCGTCGTTGCAGATACAGAGTTCAAAAGAGGGGGCATTTATATTCGCAGGTGTGAGTACCAACAGAAGAGCACTACACAAAATGGCAAAATCTCTGACTCAAAAGCCGGGGATTTTTCATGCCTTGCGGATGCAAAACTATTTCAATGGTAAAAAACACCACCATATCTTGTGTTTCTATCAGAAGCCGCAGCATATGGTGGTTGATTTTTGAATTTCGGCTTTGTAGTCGTCTTCAAAGCTGGAAACGAGGTAGACATCGATAAAAACTTTTCTGTCGGCTACAATGGAGAATTGAGAACCCGCGAGCCTAAGGGTGATGTCACCGCAGGGAAGGTTCTGCATGATGATTGCCGCTGAAATAATTCACAAGAGACAGCTGCCGGCAGACGCTTTATTCGATGCCGAACTGAGGCTTTGCCGATTCGTCGCAGAACATCGGTCTGGGACGGAAGGGACCGTTGATTTCCAGCGCCAGGTGGGCAAGCTCGGTATCAAAGCCGACCTTTCCCTGGGACTGACGGTCAATGACCATGGTAACAGGCTTTTCCCGGGTGTATGGTTCCCATACCGGCAGGTACTCGTTGCCGGGGTTTCCGGTACGGCAGAAATTCAAAACGATGGAGCTGAAGATATTGGCCTTTCTTGGGCCGTCCACGGCTTCGTTGGCAACGTAGACCCGGTCCTCGTTCAGGAAGGCGTAGCACACATCGCCGCCATGCCACATGGGTACACCCTCGTCCTCGGCCATATTGTAGGCGCTCAGGTACATATAGGTGTTGTTGCTGCCATAGCCGGACTTGACATCGGCAGCGTCCAGCGCGGGGACACGGAAGATGGTATCCAGACTGGCCAGGTCCAGAATATCGTGGGTGGGGAAGGCCTCGCGGAACAATGCCATCAGCTCATCCGCCCGGGGGCCATACTTGCGCCGGAGAAAGTCCTCCTTTTCTTCCGTGGTCATGTCCCGCTTTTTCTCGGCGGACAGGCCGCTGCGCCCAAACTCGCCCAAGGTGGAGGAGATCAGCAGAGGCTTGGTCCGGGAGCAGGGCTGGAATCCCTCGAAGGGCGGGAACCCGGGAAAATAGGCGTTCTTCTGGGGTTCAAATACCAGATAACGGTTTTCAAGCCACAGCTTCCGAGCCACCTTCTTGTAGGCAGCCACCAGGTCACTGTAGGGAACAGTGTAGATATTGGAAATATTCTCTTTGGTGATGCCCATGGTGTCCAGCATGGCCTTCGTCAATGCCAGACTGTCCTCCCACTCGGTGGAGGGGCCTTCCGGAGTTGTGCCGCTGAGGCAGATGCCCCGCTGGAAGAAAGAGGCCGCTTCCTCCATCTGGAACAGGCACAGAACCTTTCCGCCGCCGCCGGAATGGCCGCAGAGGGTAACGTTGTCCGGGTCGCCGCCGAAGGCCGCGATGTTTTCGTGGATCCATTTGAGGGCGGCCACCAGGTCGGCAAGACCCAGGTTGGGGGAATTCCAGAATTCCTCGCCGTATTCTGTCAGGTTCATGTAACCCAGAATGTTCAGTCGGTGGTTGACGGACACAAAGACGATGTTTCCCTGCTTTGCCAGGTTGAAGCCGTCAAAGGAGTATTCCTCCAGGGAGCAACCAGAGCTGAAGCCGCCGCCATGGAGCCAGACCACCACCGGCTTTTTTTCGCCTGTTTCGTTTTTGGGCGCCCAGATATTCAGGTTCTGGCAGTCCTCCCCCTGCTTGTGGTGGAGGAACAGCCCGCGGTAGTAGAAGGGAGGCTCCGGAGCGCCCAGGTAGGGAGAAATACTGCCGTATTTCAGTGCGTTTTTCACCCCTTCCCAGGGTTCCGGCTCCCGGGGCATCCGGAAGCGGGGGGCGTCCGCGTATTTGATGCCCATAAACATATGGATGCCACCGTAGCTCACACCACGCAGCTTGCCGTATTTGGTCTGCACAATGGGTTTCACGGGTTCATAAACGTTGGGATTCATAGAAAGCACATCCTTTCCAGCTTGCTTTTTCGGTTACTTGGCTGTATGCCCATTTTATCACAGATCCTTCCGTCAAACAACCGGTTCCCCCCGGTTTTTGGGCCGATTGTCAGATTATCTACAGAAAAGCACTGGTTTTTGACATTTTTGCAGAGATAAAGTAGGAATGTTCAGGAGACGAGAAATCGGAAAGAGAACATTTTAAAACAGAATCCTGACAGCTATCCGTCGGGGGCTGTGGTATACTTCAGATGGAACCATATAGCCTTGAGGAGGATGATTATGAAACGCCACACACTGCGAACGCTCTCGGATTCTTTAAGCGGATGGGCCCCTCCCGCGGTTGACGGCGGGATCCCTCATGGGGACATGCCCGGCGACAAAGTCACCATCAGGCACAGCCACATTGAAAAAGCCAATACCCTCTTTCCCCTGCTGGTGCCCATGGCGGCACAGGCCGCGGAGCGGACCGGACGGGTGGTCATCGCTGTCTGCGGCGGCTCCGGTGTGGGAAAAAGCGAGACTGCCAGCCTGCTGAGCCACTATTTCCGCCAGGCGGGGGTGGGTGCCTACACTCTCTCCGGGGACAACTATCCCCACCGGGTGCCTGTATACAATGACGCTGAGCGTGTCCGTGTTTTCCGCGTGGGCGGGATCCGGGGCATGCTGGCGGCGGGGGTCTACTCTCATGCCTCGGCGGAGGAGTTGCGGGAGCTTTGGGCGGCGGAAACCGACGCGGACCCCAGACAAGCGGCGGACAAGGACTGGCTGAGGATATACCAGAAGGAGGGCAGGAAATCCCTCGCTGGGTACCTGGGTACCGACAAGGAGCAGGACTATGATGAGCTTTCCTCCATCATTGCGGCCTTTCGGCGGGGCGACGACCATATTTTTCTCAAGCGGATGGGCCGAAGGGAGGACGAACGGTGGTACGACAATGTGGATTTGTCCGATACCTATGTGCTGATCATTGAGTGGACCCACGGCAATAGCGATTTTTTGCGGGGGGTGGACATTCCCATCTTGCTTAACAGCACGCCGGAGCAGACCCGTGCCCACCGGCGTTCCCGGGCCCGTGACGGAAAAACCGACTCCGCTTTCACAACCATGGTGCTGGAAAT
>JAUNJE010000011.1:0-49118 GCA_030533415.1 Eubacteriales bacterium
GACACCGGCTCCCCCGAGGTTCAGGTCGCCATCCTGACCGCCCGTATCAACGAGCTGACCGAGCACCTGCGTGTGCACAAGCACGACAACCACTCCCGCCGTGGCCTGCTGATGATGGTTGGTAAGCGCCGCAACCTGCTGGACTATCTGGCCCGCAAGGACATCAACCGTTACCGTGCTCTGATCGCCAAGCTGGGTATCCGTAAGTAATACTTTGAAAGGGCGACGGATACCGTCGCCCCTTTCTTATACCGGCATTCCAGGAAAACGGATGTCCACAGGATGCCGGTGCAGAATTCATCCTTTCTCGGGAGCAGATTTAGCAGTTGAAAGGGCTGCCGCAATGCCGGCATTCGTTTCAAGTGCTAAACCTCCCGAAGTATAAACCGTTACAGGAGGTAAAAACACAAATGATTACTCGCAAGCAGTACCCCAACCATCACGTTTATGAGATGGAAATCGGCGGCCGCCCCTTCACCGTGGAAACTGGTAAGGTGGCTGAGCTGGCCAACGCCGAGTGCATCTGCCGTTACGGCGATACCGTCGTGCTGGTCACCTGCACCTGCAACCCCATTCCCAAAGCCGGTATCGACTATTTCCCCTTGACCATTGAGTTTGAGGAGAGAATGTATTCCGTCGGCCGCATTCCCGGCTCCTTCAACCGCCGGGAGGGCAAGCCCTCCGAGCGGGGCATCCTGAACAGCCGCATCATTGACCGCCCCATGCGTCCCCTCTTCGACGAGGAGCTGCGCAATGACACCGTGGTCACCTGCACCGTGCTGGCCAACGACTATGATAACCCTGTGGAGATCGTAGCCTCCCTGGGCGCTTCCATTGCCATCGCTTCCAGCGACGTCCCCTGGAATGGTCCCGTGGCCACCACCAATGTTGCCCATCTGAACGGCAAGTATATCATCAACCCCACCGCCGACGAGCGGGAGGCCTGTGACTGCTTCGTCTGCATTTCCTCCACCTTCGAGAAGGTGGTCATGATTGAGACCGAGGCCAACGAGGCGCCTGAAAATATCGTCTACGAGTGCATCCGCGTGGCCCATGAAGCCAATATGGAAATCGTCAAGTTCATCAACGGCATTGTGGCCGAAATCGGCAAGCCCAAGTTCACCTTCGAGAAGGCCGCCGTCAACCATGAGCTGCTGGACGACCTGATGGCCTATGGCCTGGACCAGATTGAAAACGCTCTGGACACTCCCGACAAGAATGTCCGGGAGGAGCGCCTGACTGCCGCCCGGCTGGACTTCCAGGAGAAGTTCGGTGAAAAGTACGAGGACTTTGAGACCCACATTGAGGTCTGCCTGTACAAGATGCAGAAGAAGGTTGTCAAGAAATGGCTGCTGCAGGGCAAGCGTGTGGACGGCCGCGGCATGGATGAGATTCGTCCTCTGGATGCCGAGGTCGGCGTTCTGCCCAGAGTCCACGGCTCCGGCCTGTTCTCCCGTGGCCAGACCCAGGTGCTGTCCATCTGCACCCTGAACACCCTGTCCGCCGCCCAGAAGCTGGACACCATCTATCCCGAAGAGACCAAGCGCTATATTCACCATTACAACTTCCCCTCCTTCTCCACCGGTGAAGCCCGTGCCGCCCGTTCCACCTCCCGCCGGGAGATTGGCCACGGTGCTCTGGCGGAAAAGGCCCTGCTGCCTGTGATTCCCTCCGTTGAGGAGTTCCCCTATGCCATCCGTGTGGTTTCCGAGGTTCTGTCCTCCAACGGCTCCACCTCTCAAGGCTCCATCTGCGGCTCTACCCTGGCGCTGATGGACGCCGGTGTGCCCATCAAGCGGCCCGTGGCCGGCATTTCCTGCGGTCTGATCTCCGACCAGGAGACCGGTGAATGGAGAACCTTCACTGACATTCAGGGCGTTGAGGACTTCCATGGTGAGATGGACTTCAAGGTGGCCGGTACCACCGAGGGCATCACCGCCATCCAGATGGACCTGAAGAACAAGGGCCTGACCATGGAGATCATCGCCGACGCTCTGGAGCGCTGCCGCAAGGCCCGGCTGGAGATTTTGTCCGAGGTCATTCTGAAGGCCATCCCCGCTCCCCGTGCGGAGGTTTCCGAATTTGCCCCCAAGATGATCTCCATGAAGATCCCTGTGGACAAGATCCGGGAGGTCATCGGCTCCGGCGGCAAGACCATTCAGAAGATCTGCGCCGACACCGGCGCCAAGGTGGACATTGAGGATGACGGTTCCGTGTTCATCTCCGCCGTGGACTCCGCCGCCGCTTACGCCGCCAAGAAGATGGTGGACGATATCTGCTTCGTTCCCGAGGTGGGCAAGCTGTATTACGGCAAGGTCGTCCGCATCCTGCCCATCGGCGCTTTCGTGGAAATTGCCCCCGGCCATGACGGCATGGTGCATATCTCCAAGCTGGAGAACCGCCGGGTGGAAAAGGTGGAAGACGTGCTGAACCTGGGCGATATGACCTGGGTCAAGTTCATGGGCTTCGACGAAAAGGGCCGCGCCAACTTCAGCCGCAAGGATGCCCTGAAGGAAATGGCTAACAACGGCTAATACCTTAGAGTTTCAAATCGCCCGCTGTCAAAATGTACGGTGCTCGTAAAACAGTTATTCGGCACAGCGAAATCAATCGCTGTGCCGATCGTTGTATTTACAGGGTGCTTATGATAAGATGTATACAGAACAACAAATCGAAGTTTGCGAGAATATGAAAATGGAGTATAGAAAACTATCCGTGAATGAAGCGGAACAATTTTGGAGTTTGATGAATCAATTGGATTATGAAACAAAGTATATGCTATACGAACCGGGCGAGAGGACAAATAATCTTTCTGGAATTGAGTCTTTAATACGAGATTCCTTAGAAGGACAAGACTTCCTTCTCGTTGCCGAAACAGATAATAAACTTATAGGATACATATCGGCACAAAAAGGCAGATTAAATCGTATCGCTCATTCTGCATATATAGTTGTTGGTATTTTAACGGATTATCGTGGCAAAGGAATTGGAACAGAGTTTTTTAAAAGATTGAATGTTTGGGCTGAAGAAAATAAAGTTGTTCGCTTAGAATTAACTGTAATTTGTGAGAATGAAACTGCAAAACACCTGTACACAAATAGTGGCTTCGAGATAGAGGGGATAAAACGAAAATCGGTTTGTGTAGATGGAAAGTATTTGGATGAATACTATATGGCAAGGGTAAGATAAATTCCAATTATAGGAGCGATAAATTCCAGTTTAGCAACTTGATTTAAGGGCGCACTTCTATACACGTTCGGTGTATCGTGCGGTGTGCGATCTTGCGCCGCCCCAAAGCCGCCCTTGTGTAAAGGCAGGTGGCACGGCGAAGCCGTGATGGAGGGATTGTCGTCGCCGGCAAGGGAACAATCCCTCAGTCAGCCTAACGGCTGACAGCTCAGCGCAAGGCACTCCCTTCGGTCGCCTTTACACAAGGGAGCCTTTCCGGAATCGAAACCCGTGATAAAAATCCGACCTATGATCAAACCATAGGTCGGATTTACTGTTTTACGGACACCCGTCTAAGCAGCGGGCGTCTTTTTTGTGTATTCCTTAAAGCATTCTGCAAATTTCATACTGTTCCTTTATAAAAACAAAAAGAGACCTTATGCAGCACGTTTATGTGTGCCGCATAAGGTCTAAATTTCTTATTTTGTAATTTCCCAAAAACAATATTACTTGATATTGGAGGTAGAGCGCAATGTGACGTCATGGGCGCCGCCTTCGACGATGGAGACAGAGGACACCAGTGTCAGCTTGGCGTTCTTTTGCAGGTCGGGGATGGTGGTCACGCCGACATTGCACATGGTGGACTTGACCTTGTACAGGGAAGCCTCCACGTTGTCATGCAGGGGGCCGGCATAGGTGACATAGGAATCCACGCCCTCCTCAAAATTGAGCTTTGCGGAGCCGCCCAGGTCATAGCGCTGCCAGTTTCGGGCACGGTTGGAGCCTTCACCCCAGTATTCCTTCATATACGCGCCGTTAATCATAACCTTGTTGGTGGGGGATTCGTCAAAGCGGGCAAAGTAACGGCCCAGCATCAGGAAATCCGCGCCCATGGCCAAAGCCAGGGTCATGTGGTAATCGTGGACGATTCCGCCGTCGGAGCAGATAGGCACATAGATGCCGGTTTCCTTGAAATACTCGTCCCGGGCAGCGGCCACCTCGATCAGAGCAGTCGCCTGGCCCCGGCCAATGCCTTTGGTTTCCCGGGTAATGCAGATGGAACCGCCGCCGATGCCCACCTTTACAAAATCCGCGCCAGCCTTAGCCAGGAAGCGGAATCCTTCCCTGTCCACCACATTGCCGGCGCCGATCTTCACGGTGTCGCCGTAGTTGTCCCGCACCCATTTCAGAGTCTTTTCCTGCCAGCAGGTATAGCCTTCGGAGGAATCGATTACCAAAACGTCCGCTCCGGCCTCCAGCAGGGCGGGAATCCGGGTGGCGTAGTCCCGGGTATTGATTCCGGCGCCTACCAGATAGCGCTTCTTGCTGTCCAGCAGCTCCAGGGGGTTGTCCTTATGGGAGGAATAGTCCTTGCGGAAAACGAAGTACATCAGACGGTCCTCTTCATCCACTACCGGCAGGCTGTTGAGTTTATGCTCCCAAATGATGTCATTGGCCTGCTTCAGCGTGGTATCCTTAGGGGCGGTCACCAGTTTGGCCCGGGGAGTCATAAAATCGGCGACCTTATCGGAAGGATCCATCCGGGAGATACGGTAGTCACGGCTGGTGACGATGCCCAGCAGCTTTCCGTTGGCGGTGCCGTCCTCGGTGATGGCAACGGTGGAGAAGCCGTTCTTCTCCTTCAGAGCCAGCACATCGGCCAAAGTGGCATCCGGGGTCAGGTTGGAAGCGGAGGTGACAAAGCCTGCCTTATAGCCCTTGACCCTGGCAACCATGGCGGCCTGGCTTTCGATGGTCTGAGAACCAAAAATAAAGCTGATGCCGCCCTCCTTGGCCAAGGCAATGGCAAGGGTATCATTGGAAACGGACTGCATGACCGCAGAGGTCAGAGGCACATTCAAAGAAACCGCCGGTTCTTCCATACCCTTACGGTACTTGACGAGAGGGGTTTTCAGGCTGACACGGTCCGGGATACATTCTTCCGACGTATAGCCGGGAATCAAAAGATATTCGCTGAAGGTATGACTGGGCTCCGGATAATAATACGCCATTGGTTTTTCCTCCTGTATTTATAATATATATTATTTTCTCTTAATCCGCTCCTATAGCGTTTTTCCGTCGCCCGCATCCAGCACTTCCTTGATTTCTTTTCCATCGCTGCTCAAATTTTTGAAATTGCCTAAGATTTGACTAACGGGATCCACGATGGCAAAGGTATGGGGATAGCGGTGAACGATCCTATTGACATAGGCTGCCTGGGTTTTATTCACTACGCACAGCAGAACACTGGTTTCCCGGCCGCTGTACATGCCCTTTGCGGGGATCAGCGTGGCGCTGTGGTGCAGTTTCTCGATCAGTTCCTTGGAAATTTCCTCCGGATAATCCGTAATGATTTCAAAGGAAATTGCTTCCCGGCCGCTCTTCATCAAGCGCTCTCCCACATTGCTGCACATAAAGCTGTAAAGGATGCACAATATTACAGGCTCCATCTGATAGCCGTAGACAAAGTAGCTCGCTATGGCGATCACGGAATTAATCATAAAATTCATGCCGAAGAAGGGCTTGTTGGGATTGCGCGTATGAATGATGGCGGAAATAAAATCTGTACCGCCGGTATAGGCGCTGGCCTTTACCAGTATGGAATAGACATATCCCTGGATGATACCGGCTACCAAAGGACCGAGAATTTTACTGGTGCCGTTTTCCGTCATATAGATAAATGGAGACAGATCTATCCGGTCCAGAATCAGCAGTCCCAAAGAAAATACGATCACATACACCATGCTGCGCAGCGCCACGGGCTTACTTACCTCGATAAAACACCACAGAGCCAAAGGCACATTGATCAGCAGGCTTAAGTATCCCACACTAACGCCGCTTACATATTGGATCATAGTGCAGACACCATTGACACCTGAAGGAGCAAACTGGTTGGGAAACACAAACAGTTCATAATTGACCGCCGCGATCAGAGCAACAAAGACAATGACAAAATAAGTCCAAACCTTTTTTGCAGTATGCATATTCCATCTCCTGAAAAGGAAAAAATTGAAACACCCTGTTTCTTAATAGTAGATTCTAACATAGGTTTTTCCGGGGGTCAAGCCACAAAGTGACAAATTTTTGGACCCACTCCGGCAAGTATCAAAACAAACTGCCTTTTCCGTCTCTGACCGCCTTCCCCCCCAACTTTCAAAAATGCGTTTTCCGGGAAGAAAAGCCCTCCCTTTCCCATACAGAAAAAAATTTTGAGATTCCTTCTAAAATTATTTTAATATCACCAAAAACCGCTTGTCTTTTATAGTAAAATGTGATAAAATTTACGGTGAAAAATTATGTCCAAAATTCCCTTCTCTGCATATCTTTTGGGCTTTTTAGAAAGACAGGAAAGGAGCCAAAATATGTATTCATCCGCCTATGTCTGGGCCAAGGTTCTGAGTTATTTGGAGGAACGGCTGAGCGCCGTCACCGTTTCAGCCTGGTTCGACGACGCAGAAGTGGTGGAGCTGAACGAAAACAATCTGATTCTTTATTCTCCATCGGATTTCCGCCGGGAGATCATCCGCCGGCGCTGTACAGATTACGTTCAGGATGCCCTAAAGGAGATTTTTAATTCCGATGCCAAGCTGCTGGTCTTTGGAGACGAGGAGCTGAACGCCCGGAAAACCAGAGGAAAATCCCCTACGACCATGGATTTCAATCCCCAGTTTACCTTTGACAATTTCGTGGTCGGCCCGTCCAACCGCTTTGCCCATTCCGCAGCTATCGCGGTCAGCAAGACCCCCGGGCAGGTTTACAATCCCTTGTTTATCTACGGCCCTCCCGGCGTTGGAAAAACCCACCTGCTGTACGCCATTGCCAACGGTATCCGTAAGGAAAAGCCCAATGCCAACATCGTCTATATCAAGGGCGATCAATTTACCAATGAATTGATTGATGCCATCAAAAACGGCAAAAACATTGAGTTCCGCTCCAAATACCGGGAAGCAGACCTGTTTCTGGTGGATGATATTCAATTTATCGCCGGCAAGGAATCCACCCAGGAGGAATTTTTCCATACCTTCAATAAACTCTACGAAGAGCACAAGCAGATCGTCCTGACATCCGACCGGAAGCCTGACGATATGCTCACTTTGGAGGAGCGTCTGCGCAGCCGTTTCCTGTGGGGCCTGATCGCGGACATCAATCCGCCTGATTACGAGACCCGTATGGCCATCATCAAGAACAAGGCCAAACAGCTGGGGCTGAACCTGGATGACGAGGTCTGCAATTATATTGCCATCAACATTACAAACAATGTCCGTCAAATTGAAGGCACAGTAAAGAAAATCCTGGCTTACCGGGACTTAAACAATATGCCCCTGGACCTGCCAAACATTTCCCGTGCCATTGACGACATGTTCAAGAGCGAAGGCAATGCCCTGCCCACCCCCAGCCTGATCATCAGCCAGGTCTGCAAGTTCTACAATGTGGACGAAGCGGTCCTGCGGGGCACTCAGAAAAACAAGGGCACCGCGGAAGCCAGGCAGGCGGCCATGTACCTGATCCGAAAACTGACAAACCTGTCCCTGCCGGACATCGGCAAAGAATTTGCTAGGGACCATTCGACAGTATTGTACGCCATCCGCAAGGTCGAAGTCGCCCTGAAAAACGGCGATACCAACATGCAGAACAACATCCGCGACATCACCGCCAACATCAATTCCTGCCTTTAAGAAAAGCATAAAAAACCATGCTCTTCACATTTCTTTTTTCGCCGCAAAATTTATCCACATCCCCTGTTGATTGTGGAAAAAAATTTGTGGAAAAACCGTCTTACAAAATGACGGTCCGGGGCTGTGTGGAAAACTTCTAAAATCTCCACATTGGCCTGTGGAAAAAAATTTGTTGCGGCTCTAAGAAAAAATGGACTTTTCCACATAAGTTTGTACTACTGCTGTTACAACTACCTAAACCTATTTATAGATATATATATCTATTATAATTTATCAAGAAAGGAACCTGACTATGCGTTTTACCTGTGAAAAAAGCATGCTGGTAACAGGCCTAAATATTGCGGGCCGTACCGTGGCTCAGAAGAGCAGCCTATCCGTTATCGAGGGCATCCTCTGTAAAGCCGGTCACGGCCTGAGCCTGACAGGCTATAATATGGAAACCGCCATTACCTACGAAATTGAAGCTGAAGTATCCGATCCCGGCGAATGTATCCTGCCGTCCAAGCTGTTTGGAGATATCATCCGCCGTCTGCCCGAAGGTCCCGTCACCGTGGTGGTGGACGACGGTTTCAAAGTCTCCATTCGGGCTGGATTTGCTTCCTTTACTATTTCCGCGGAATCTGCCGAGGATTATCCCGAGCTTCCCGATGTCAACGCAGGCCGGGCCATCCACATCCCTCAGAACCGTTTGAAGGAGCTGATTTCCGGCACCATTTTTGCCGTGTCCGAAAACCAGGGAAGGCCCATCCACACCGGTGTGAAATTTGAGGTCACCAATACCTCCATTACCGCCATCGCCGTGGACGGTTTCCGCCTGGCGCGCCGTACCTACCACCCTGAGGAAAGCACGGAACGGGAGCTGAGCTTTGTAGTTCCTGCCGCGGGACTGAAAGAGGTGGAGAAAATCGTAGCCGATACGGAGGAAAGCGCCTCCTTTACCCTCGGCCCCAAGCACATCCTGTTCCAAATGGGCAGCGCCACACTGGTGTGCCGCCTGCTGGAAGGAGAATTCCTGGATTGGCGGAAGGTGGTTCCCACCAACTGCCCGGTGAAGCTGGTGGCCAATGTCTCCGACCTGGCTTCTTCTGTAGAGCGTGTGGGCCTGATCGTTTCTGAAAAGTACAAAAGCCCCGTGCGCTGCGTGTTCAGCAATCAGGAGCTTTTGATGCGCACCAATACCACCATCGGTGCCGCCGAGGACCGCTGCTCCTTTGCCGGTGACGGCAAGGAGCTGGAAATCGGCTTCAATGTCCGCTATCTGGCCGATGCCCTGCGGGTCATTCCCAGCCAGGAGGTTACCTTGGAGCTGACGAACGGATTAAGCCCCATCGTGCTGACTCCGGTGGAGGAAAAATACGACTTTGCCTATATGGTGCTGCCTGTGCGCATCAAAAACGGCTGATAATCATTTCGGAGCGTTGGGAGTGGAAATTCCACTGTCCAAGTTCCATGCTGAAAATACGCTCCAAAGGAGAAAGGTATGAAAGTAGTCGTAAAAAGGAAGGAAAATCCTGTTTCCGTATCCATTGACACGGAATATATCAAGCTGCAGGACGCCATGAAGCTGGCCAATGCCGTTTATTCCGGCGGCGAGGCAAAGGTTTTGATCCAGGAAGGACAGGTGACGGTCAACGGGGAAGCGTGCACCATGCGGGGAAAAAAGCTGTATCCCGGCGACAGGTTTGGCTTTCAGAACCAGACCTACCTGATTACTGCCCGTTCATGAATCTGCAAGCACTGAGCCTGCGGTCCTTCCGGAATTACGGGGAAGCGGAGCTGAAATTTGATCCCGGCGTGAACCTGGTCGTGGGAGACAACGCTCAGGGAAAAACCAATTTGCTGGAAGCCGTCTCCTATCTTGGCTGCGGCAAAAGCTTCCGTGCCCAGAGGGTCAGCGAAATGGTCCGCTTCGGCGCGGATTTTGCGGAGATACAGGGGACGGTTTTCTCCCAGGAGCGGGAGCAGACCCTTCGCTTTTTGCTGTTCAGCGGCTCCCGGCCGCGGCAGATATTCCGCAATGGGGTAAGAAAAAAATCCGCGGAGGAAATCGCGGGGGTTTTGCCAACGGTTCTGTTCTGCCCAGAGGATCTGATGGTTCTGAAAACCGGCGCGGCGCAGCGGCGGCGGTTCGGGGACTCTGCGTTATGTCAACTCCGCCCCAATTATGACGCCGCGCTTACGGAGTATAACCGGATTTTGGAGCAGAAAAACCGGATATTGAAGGATCATTTTGAAAATCCCGCTGTACTGGAGATTTTGCCGGAGTACAATACCCGCCTGTGCCAGGTGGGCGCGCTGCTGATCTCCTACCGGGCCAGGTTCTATGAAGGAATGGGAAAGGCGGCCGCAAGGTTTCATGGACAGTTTTCCGGGGGCGCGGAGGATTTCCGGCTGGAATATAAAACTGTTTCCACCGTAAAAGATCCCTTTGCCCCGGTGAATCTGCTGACCCAGCAGTTAATGGAGCATTTGGACCGCCATTACCGGGCGGAGCTGGAAACCGCCCAATGCCTGACAGGCCCCCACAAGGACGATTTTACCGTTTCCCTGTCGGGTGTTGACTTGAAAATCTACGGTTCCCAAGGCCAGACCCGCACGGCAGCCATCAGCCTGAAGCTTGCCCAAAGGGAGCTGATGGGCCGGGAATGGGGAGAAGAACCGGTACTGCTTCTGGACGATGTTTTGTCCGAGCTTGACCCCGGCCGGCAGGACTTTGTTTTGAATCAAATCGCGTCCGGGCAGGTTTTTATCACCTGCTGTGAGCCGGGACGGTTTACGAAATTGGGAAAGACCATTGAAATTCATAAAGGAAGCGTTGTTTAATTGAGAATTGAAAATGGAAAATTGAAAATTTTAATGGGATTTTTCATTTTCGGATTTGTAGATTTATAGGGAATACGGAGAGTTTTATAATTTTCAGCTTTTCGTTTTCAATTTGGAGGATACTATGTCTGATGAAACAAAAGTAACACAGGAGTACGGCGCGGAGCAGATTCAGGTTTTGGAGGGCCTGGAAGCCGTTCGCAAGCGGCCCGGTATGTATATCGGTTCCACCTCCTCTTCCGGACTGCACCACCTGGTTTATGAGATCGTAGACAATGCCATTGATGAAGCCCTTGCCGGTTACTGTAAGCATATCACCGTGACCATCAATCCCGGCGATTCCATCACCGTTACCGATGATGGGCGGGGCATTCCCGTGGATATCCAGCCCCAAACGGGACGGCCCGCGCTGGAGGTCGTTTATACGGTGCTCCATGCCGGCGGCAAATTCGGCGGCGGCGGTTATAAGGTTTCCGGCGGCCTTCATGGCGTTGGCGCGTCTGTCGTCAATGCCCTGAGCGAGTGGCTGCGGGTGCGGGTGCACAAAAACGGCAGCATTTACGAGATGAAGTTTGCCCGGGGCCATATCACCCAGGAAATGAAAATCGTTGGAAAAACCGATAAGACGGGGACCGAGGTCACCTTTCAGCCGGATCCGGAGATGTTCGATACCCTGGTCTATGACTATGAGATTCTCCACGAGCGCATGCGGGAGGAGGCTTTCCTGAACGCGGGACTTGCCATCACCATCACCGATGACCGGGACGACGAAAATCAGGTCACCGAAACCATGTGCTATGAGGGCGGCATCCGGGAATTTGTGGTATGGTGCAACCGCAACAAAACGGCTTTGCACCAGGATGTCATATATATGAGCGGCAGTAAGGGCGACGCTTCCGCCGAAGTGGCTGTCCAGTATAACGACGGTTACAACGAATTTATGATGTCCTTTGCCAACGACGTCCGCACCCCTGAAGGCGGTATGCACGAAACCGGGTTCAAGACTGCCCTGACCAGAGTGCTTAATGCCTACGGCATGAAAAACGGGATTATCAAAGGTGAGGATAAGGTTTCCGGAGAGGACTGCCGGGAAGGCATCACCGCCATTATTTCCGTCAAGCTGACGGACGCCCAGTTCGAGGGCCAGACCAAGGCCAAGCTGGGAAATGCCTATATCCGCACGCTGGTGGATCAGATTGTCAACGACCAGTTGGCGACCTATTTTGAGGAGCATCCCCAGACCGCAAAGGCCATTCTGGAAAAGGCCATGATGGCTAACCGTGCCCGGGAAGCCGCCCGGAAGGCCCGGGAATCCATCCGCCGGAAAACCGGTCTGGAGTCCGGCCAGATGCCCGACAAGCTTCAGGACTGCAACGAACGGGATCCCAGCCTCTGCGAAATCTATATCGTCGAGGGAGACTCCGCGGCAGGCTCCGCCATTCAGGGCCGGGATTCCCGGTTCCAGGCGATTCTTGCCATGTGGGGAAAAATGCTGAACGTGGAAAAGGCCCGTGCCGATAAAATCTATGGCAACGACAAGCTGTATCCCCTGATCGTGGCCCTGGGTGCCGGCATTGGCGATGAATTTGATATTGAAAAACTGCGCTACCACAAGGTCGTCATCATGTCCGATGCCGATGTGGACGGCGCCCATATCCGCACGCTGCTGCTGACCTTCTTCTTCCGTTATATGCGGCCTTTGATCGAACACGGCTATGTTTACTCTGCCGTACCGCCGCTTTACAAGCTGACCCGGGGCAGAACCGTGAAGGTCGCCTACTCCGACGAGCAGCGCGATCAGGTCTCCGCCCAGATGCGCGCCGACAATCCCAATGCCAAGGTGGATATCTCCCGGTTTAAGGGCCTTGGTGAAATGGACCCCCACGAATTGTGGGAGACCACCATGGACCCGGAGAAGCGCACCCTGCGCCGCATCACCCTGGAGGATGCCCGCCGGGCCGACGCCATTTTCACCGTCCTTATGGGCGAGCAGGTGGAGCCGAGAAAGGATTGGATCGAGCGGAACGCCAAATATGCCATCAATATTGATATTTAGTGGAGGATTCCATTACAGGAGGACCAAGATTCCTCCCGCAAAATAAGCGCTCCGTTATGGAAGCCGGAGGGGAGAAAACTGGAACCTCCCCTACTTTGGATGAAAGTGGAGGTGCTATAATGGCACATAACCGCAGTTATAAACCTGAGGACATCCGTTTCCCCGACCAGGTGATCACCGAGAGCAACCTGGTGGACGAAATGGAAAAGTCCTACATTGAATACGCTATGTCCGTCATTGTGGGCCGTGCCCTGCCGGATGTCCGGGATGGCTTAAAGCCCGTTCACCGGCGTATTCTGTACACCATGTATGAAAGCGGCCTGACCTCGGACAAGCCCTTTAAGAAATCCGCTACCTGTGTCGGTGACGTGCTGGGTAAATACCATCCCCATGGCGACGCATCCGTTTACGATGCCATGGTCAGACTTGCCCAGGACTTTTCCATGCGTTACATGCTGGTAGACGGTCACGGTAACTTTGGCTCCGTGGATGGCGACCCCCCGGCAGCCTACCGGTATACCGAAGCCAGGCTCAGCAAAATTTCCGCGGAAATGATCCGGGACATTGACAAGGAGACTGTGGACTGGGACCCCAACTTCGACGAGACCCGGAAAGAACCCCGGGTCCTCCCCTCCCGGTTCCCCAATCTGCTGGTGAACGGTTCCTCCGGCATCGCCGTCGGCATGGCCACCAACATTCCGCCCCACAATCTGGTGGAGGTGATCAATGCCTGCGTCTGTGTGCTGGATGACCCGGAGGCCACATTGGCAGATTTGATGGAGCATATTTCCGGTCCCGACTTTCCTACCGGCGGTATCATCATGGGCCACAGCGGCATCCGTGCCGCCTATGCCACCGGCCGCGGCAAGGTGGTTGTTCGTGCCCGTACCGAGTTTGAGGAATTCGGCAAGGACAGAATGCGCATCGTGGTGACGGAGCTTCCCTATCAGGTCAACAAGCGCCAATTGATCAAAAACATTGCCGACCAGGTAAAAGACAAGCGTCTGGACGGAATTTCCGACCTTCGGGACGAAACGGACCGCAACGGTATGCGTATGGTCATCGAGCTGAAAAAGGATGCCAATCCCCAGGTGGTGCTGAACAACCTGTTCAAGCAGACCGCCTTGCAGAGCAGCTTCGGCATTATCATGCTGGCGCTGGTGGATGACCAGAAGCAGCCGAAAATCCTGTCTCTGCGGCAGATCATTGATGAATACCTGAAGCATCAGGAAGAAGTTCTGACCCGGCGCACCCGGTATGACCTGAAAAAGGCCCAGGAGCGGGCACACCTGCTGGAAGGATTGCTGATTGCCCAGGACAACATCGACGAGGTCATCCATATCATCCGCTCTGCCTATGACGATGCCAAGGTAAAATTGATGGAGCGCTTTGCGCTGGACGATATTCAGGCGCAGGCCATTTTGGATATGCAGCTTAAGCGGCTGCAGGGCCTTGACCGGGAAAAGCTCCAGGGCGAATATGACGACCTGCAGGAAAAAATCAAATATTATCTGGAACTGCTGGCGGACGAAGGCAAGCTGAAAGCCGTTCTCCGGGAAGAGCTGATTGAGATCCGGGATAAATTCGGGGATAAGCGCAAGACCGAGATTCAGGAGATCGAGGATGAAATTGACATTGAGGACCTGATCGAGGAGGAGACCTGTGCCTTTACCCTGTCCAATGAGGGGTATATCAAGCGGATGCCCGTGGATACCTACCGCACCCAGAGCCGGGGCGGACGGGGCGTAAATGCCCAGAATCTGAAGGAAGAGGACTATGTCAAATCTTTGACCATCGCCTCCACCCACGACCATATGCTGTTCTTTACGGACCTGGGACGGGTGCATCACCGGAAGGGCTACCAGATTCCCGAGGGCGGACGTACAGCCCGTGGAACCGCTATTGTCAACGTACTGCCTTTGGAACCCGGGGAAAGCGTTACCGCCGTGGTTACCACCCGGGAGTTTGACGAGAATGAATACCTGATGATGGCAACCCGGAAGGGTACCGTAAAGCGGATTCCCTTCCTTTCCCTGAAAACCAACCGCAAGAGCGGCATAAGGGCCATTACATTGGACGATGATGACCATCTGATCAATGTGATCCGTACCAATGGAAATGACAATATTTTGCTGGCCACCGCATTGGGCTATGCCATTTGCTTCAATGAAAATGATGTGCGGCCCATGGGACGTGACGCGGCCGGTGTTCGCGGAATTATGTTAACTGAAAATGACTTTGTGGTAGGCGCGGAGAAGGCCGAGACAGGCAAAACCCTGCTGACCGTTACCGTCAACGGCTACGGAAAGCGTACGGAACTGACCGAATACCTGCGGACCGGCCCGGATGGAGAAAGACAAGCCCAGAACCGGGGCGGTAAGGGTTTGAAAAATTACAACATCACCCAAAAAACCGGCAACGTGGCCGGCTGCCGTGTGGTGGGCGAAAATGATGATGTGATGCTGATCGAAAACGGCGGCGTTATCATTCGGATTCCTGCCTCCTCCATCAATGTCTACAAGCGGGATGTGCAGGGCGTCATCGTCATGCGCATCGAAGAAGGGAACCAGGTGGTTTCTCTGGAACGGGTGGAGAAGATCGAGGAGCAGGAATGAAAACCGTGACCTTATACACCGACGGTGCCTGTTCCGGCAACCCCGGTCCCGGCGGCTGGGGCGCCATCCTGGAATATAATGGCCATGAACGGGAGCTTTCCGGCGGGGAAGCCAGCACCACCAACAACCGGATGGAGCTGACAGCCGTCATCCGGGGCCTGGAAGCCCTGAAAGAGCCTTGCGTGGTGGAATTGTATTCCGACAGCAAATATGTCATAGACGCCCTGGAAAAGGGCTGGGCCTGGGGCTGGAAGAAACGGGGCTGGGTCAAGTCCGACAAAAAGCCCGCTTTGAATCCTGACCTTTGGGAAGTTCTGCTGGCATTGTCGCAAAAGCACGAGCTGCACTGCCATTGGGTCAAAGGCCATGCGGAAAATCCAAAAAACAACCGCTGTGATGAATTGGCGGTCAGCGAGTGGAAAAAGCTGAAATCGCCGGAAAACTAACAATGGGGAGGGCATTGACCCTCCCCAAGGGGTAATTTATGTATTTGTCAATCGGAAATGACATGGCGGTTCGGGACAAAAGCATTATTGGGATTTTTGATCTGGACAATACCACCACATCCAAGCGCACCCGGGCTTTTTTAAGCAGAGCAGAAAAAGAAGGAGAGGTTGTCCCCTGCGATGATCTGCCAAAGTCCTTCATTCTGACTTCCGAATATGGGTTTACCAAGGTCCGTCTGACGGCGCTGAGTGCGGCAACGTTGGAAAAACGCCTTAAATAACAGGATAAATGACCGCTGCTCCCGGCTGTGCCAGGGAGCAACGGTCATTTTTTGTATAGTTTGTTTACATAATCTTACAAAATAAAATCTGAAGATGTTAACATAATTTGAGTTATCCACATTTTCCACAGGTTTTTCCACAGGCTTCTCTCAAAAAACTGTTGAAAAATCAGGGTTCAAAGGGAATACACCAAAAAAATTCCACAGCCTTACATAAGACTGTGGAATTTTCCATAATTAACATAACACATTATCAATCAAATATCAGCCTGGCGGAGAAAATACGGGCATCCTTTTCCTCCTCTTTCCGGTGGGCGTCCACTTGCAGGCAGTTGTCGTCCAGAAAGTCCCACTGCACATCCAGGCACTGACCTTCCCGGGCCTCGCTGAGATAGCAAACGGTAAATTCCTTTACGCTGTGCTTGGCGTGGAAAAGGCTGGGAAGGAGGTCGTCGATCCAATCTAAGTACCGGGTGTTGTTCATATGACCGTTGCGGTCAAGGTCGGTAAAGCATACGGTACGCTCCTGTCTGCTGCCAAGGGGCTTCGCAATCAGCCCGGCAGGACTGGGCAGTTCATTGCCCCGAAGGGTACCAACGATGGAAATACCGCTTTTGCCCGGGAGAATCATGTTACGGGTGTCCAGATCCATCAAAACCCACAGGCTGATGGAGCGGAAAAGCTCATTGCCCTGGGCGTCATAGGCCACCATGGAGCGTGGATATGCCACCCGGGTGGTAGGCATGGGCCAGGTTTCGATATGAATGGTTTCACCCCGCATAGGAAGCCGGGTGACCTGCACCTTGTGCCGGGTCACCGCCCAGAACAGCCGCCGCTTTGCCAGGGTGTCGTAGTCCAGGGCCAATTCATTGCAGTGCATTCCAGCGATTTCCTGGGCAAAGAACAGGATCACGGAGGGCTTCAGCCGTCCATAACGGTCCACGCAGATATCCGTGATTTCAAAATCCTTTTGAAAAATGGGTTCCATAGTTAAAGACCTCGATCAATATAATATGGTTGTACGCGCGCCGGAAAATGGCGTGTGGTAATTTTATCCTTTGTCTTCCGTCAGGGTCAGCGTTATCTGATACTGCTGTCCCCCGCGGTAGATCACAGCTTCCAGCGTATCCCCTACCTGAAAGTTATAAAGAGCCGTATTCATTTCATCCATGGTGGTGATGCGTGTGCCGCCGATGCTGATGAGAATATCCCCCTTTGTAATGCCCTTGTCAAAGGCGTCACTGCCTCGCTCCACCTGGGTGATATACAATCCGGCAGGAAGGCGGTAGTAGTGCTGGTAAAAAATGGACAAAGATTCCCCAGTGATTCCCAGCGTTGGCCGTCCGGAGACATAGCCCTGGGTGATGAGCTGGTCCACAATTTCCTTCACAGTGGAGCTGGGAATGGCGAAGCCGATTCCTTCCACACCGGCGGCGTTGGTGAAAGCGCCGATTTTCATAGTATTGATGCCAATGACCTGGCCGTAGCAATTGATCAGAGGGCCGCCGGAATTACCGGCATTCAAGGCGGCATTGGTCTGAATCAGGGTCATGGTGTGGCCGTCTACGTCCACATCCCGGTTGATGGCGGAGACAATGCCGTCGGTATAGGTCCCCCGGAATTCCACGCCAAGAGGGTCGCCAATGGCTACTACCGTGTCCCCCACCCGCAGACTGGAGGAGGAGCCGAATTGGGCAGGCTTGAGGCTGTCCGCTTCAATATACAAAACCGCCAAATCAGAAATTTCATCCCTTCCGATAAGGTCGGCGGGGAATACCCGGCCATCGGTAAGCTGGACGGAAATGGTAACAGAACCCTCCACCACATGGGCGTTGGTAACGATGTATCCGGCGTCAGAGAAAATCACGCCGGTACCGCTGGAAATACTGCCGGACATGGTGCAGGTGATGGACACCACAGAATCAATGTTCTGGGTATAGATATCCTGTAGGGACAAGCCGCCCTCGGTTGGGATATTGTCAAGCCCTATAGGGGTCTGCTGCAGATCCAGGGAAGCGCTCCGGTTTTCGGGGGTGACCGTCTCTTCAATGACCATGGGGTCGGTTTGAACAGGCACGGTTTCCGCAGTGGTGAAGGAGATGGGCAGTTCGTTATCCTCCTGTGTCCGCAGTTTATGGAACAGCTTTACGTTCAGGATACCCAGCACAGTGATGATGCCGCATAGAAAAATAATTAAGATCAGAAGCAGAGCCAGAAGGCCTCCCCGGCTTTTCGGTGGGTCAGTCGGGCCGGTACCGTAGACGCTGTCGTCCCAGTCCGTATGATTGTGCTTGCGTTCATTCATAGAGATAACCTCACAGAATCGGAATTTTGAAATGTGAAATAGGAAAGCGGCGTTACGGCATCCGTTTGCCGGAGGCTTGGGATGCGGTCAACGCCAAATTCAATTCACCAAAGGCATGGTAAAAGTAAATTCCGTTTTTCCGTCTTTGCTGCTGACAGAAATGTTTTCGCCGTGGCTGCATACAATGGTCTTGACGATGTACAGGCCCAGGCCCCAGCCGTCCCGGTTCTGGGAGCGGGATTTGTCCAGCTTGTGGAACCGGTCGAACACCAGCGGCAGCTCCTCCGGGGGGATGGTATCGCCGTCGTTGCTGATGGAAATATAGGCCTTGCTGCCGCCCTCCCGGATTTTTAGGCCGATGGTGCCGTTTTCGGGGCAGAACTTGACAGCATTGTCAATGAGATTGTAGATCACCTGGGTGATATAGTCCTGGTTGGCCATGGTGTAAACCGGATGCTCCGGCATATCCACCTGCACATTCAGCCCCTTATCATTGATTTTCTTTTCAAAGGTGATCAGTACCTGCCCGGCGCATTCCTCCAGGTCAAAGTGCATTTTCTTCTCTTCCGGGATGCCCTCCTCCTTTTGCAGCTGGGAGATGTCAAGCATACTGCGCACCAGCCGGCTTAAGCGTTTGGTCTCGTCGGAGACGATCCGAAGATAATAATTTTGGCGTTCGGGAGGAATGGTACCGTCCAGAATGCCGTCTACATAACCGGAAATGGTGGTCATGGGGGTTTTCAGTTCATGGGATACGTTGGCTACAAATTCCTGCCGTTTGTATTCGCTCTTTTGCAGGGAACAGGCCATGTTATTAAAGGCTACGGCCAATTCCTCTACTTCCTCGGAGTAATCGTCCTCCACCTTGACACGGGCCTCCAAATTGCCGTGGCCAAAGGCTGTAGCGGCTTTGGCCATATCCCGCAGAGGACGGCTTTCCCGCCGGGCAAAGGCGGTGACCGCCAGCACGGACACCAGGACCACAAAAACAGCCGCGGTCAGAAAAATATTCGATATCTTGTTCAAAATCTGACTGGTTCCGCTGGTGGAGGTGGAGACGATCACGATGCCTGTGGTCTGCGTATTGTTGACAATGGGTGTGGACACGATATAGCGCTGATCTTTGTATAAGCCTTTGATGACACCTGTGGCAGTATCCCCGCCATTGCGGAGGATTTGTTTCATATAGTCCTGGTTCAGCTGCATTCCCTGATGATTGCATCCGGACCGGGCATGAGAGCACAGGATCACATAGCCTTCACTGTCGCAAATGACCGCGTCTGTATCGGTGACTTGGGAAATCACATCCAGATTCAGGAGAAATTCCCGGCTGTTTAGATTGCCTTCTACGGAATATGAGGCCGCCAGATTGGCAATGATGCTGGCATCCTGCTGCAGCCCGGATACGGTGGTGTCCGTCAGGTAATCCTTTACCTGCATTTGAAAGGAAGCACCCAAAACTGTCAGCGCAACCAGTAATATGGCGGCAGCCGTGAAGAAATTACGGCCGAAGGAGGTTTTCATGCTTACAGCACCTCAAATTTATAACCCACACCCCAGACGGTTTTCAGGCTCCACTTGTCGCTGACGCCCTCCAGCTTTTCCCGCAGGCGCTTGACATGAACATCCACCGTGCGGGAGTCGCCAAAGTAATCAAATCCCCAGACCTCATCCAGCAGCTGGTTGCGGGTATAGACCCGGTTGGGAGAGGAGGCCAGGTAGTAAAGCAGCTCCATCTCTTTGGGAGGCGTATCCACCTTTTTGCCGTTTACCGTCAGTTCAAAGGCATCCATGTCAATGACCAGCTTATCAAAGACCAGACGGCGGGCCTTCTTCTCGGCGGTGACGCCGGAGGTGCGGCGCAGCACGGCCTCGATCCTTGCCAGAACCTCTTTCATTTCAAAGGGCTTGGTTATATAGTCGTCGGCGCCGGATTTCAGGCCGGTGACCTTGTCGTCAGTCTCCCCTTTGGCGGTGAGCATGATGATTGGAGTCTGTGCCTCGGCGCGGATGGCCTTGCACACGCTCCAGCCGTCCATCACGGGCATCATGACGTCCAGCAGCACCAGATCGGGCTTGATGGCCCGAAACTTGGAAAGCCCCTGGCCGCCGTCTCCGGCAACGGTGACGGCATAGCCTTCCTTTTCCAGATACATTTGCAGCAATTCCGCAATGTTGTGGTCGTCCTCCACAATCAAAACAGACACGGCCATAATGAGATCCTCTCCTTTGCGTTTTCTTTTCCTTTTTGACTATTATAGCGCAAAATGCGCAATTGGAGTGAACAATTTGTAAAGAGTTGCCCCCCAATTTGTGAACGGACAAGTTGCTCTTGCAAATACGCCGGTTTCAGAGTATGATAGATAGGAAAGCCGGAAAAATATGAAAGGAAAATGATATGATTGAATTATTGAAAGCCATTCTCTTCGGCATTGTGGAGGGCGTCACAGAGTGGCTGCCCATTTCCTCCACGGGCCATTTGATCCTTCTGAACGAGTTCATCACCCTGAATGTCTCGGACGAATTTCAAAGCATGTTTGACGTGGTCATTCAGTTGGGCGCGATCCTGGCGGTCATCGTCCTGTTTTTCTACAAGCTGAATCCCTTTGCCCCGGAAAAATCCCCGGAGGCAAAGAAGCACACCTGGCAGCTTTGGTTCAAGGTGGTGGTCTCCATTATCCCCTCCGGAATCGTGGGCATTCTTTTTGACGATTGGATGGATGAACACCTGCACAACGGCATTGTGGTGGCCATTGCCCTGATCGTCTACGGCGTGGCCTTTATCCTGGTGGAGCGGATGAACGCTGGAAAAAAGCCCCGGGTGAAGGATGTTCATGAGATCAGCTGCCGGACCGCTCTTCTCATCGGCGTGTTTCAGTGCCTGAGCCTGGTGCCCGGCACCTCCCGGTCCGGCTCCACCATCCTGGGTGCCATTGTGCTGGGAGTGGGCCGCAGCGCCGGCGCGGAATTCTCCTTCTTTATGGCCATTCCTACCATGCTGGGTGCTTCTGCCATTAAGGGACTGAAATTCCTTGCCAGCGGTGTCAGCATCACCGGGACGGAGATCGGCGTGCTGATTGTGGGCTGTGTTGTGTCCTTTGTGGTGAGCATGGTCGTTATCCGGGCATTGATGGAGTATGTGCGCAGGCATTCCTTCTCCGCTTTTGGCGTCTACCGCATCGTGCTGGGCGCGGTGGTGCTGGCCTATTTTGCAATGCAATAAAAAATGGAGGTTCATTATGGAATATACCATCGAAAATGAGTACTTAAAACTCACAGTCACCACCTGGGGCGCCCAGGTCAAAAGCGTTGTCCGCAAGTGCGACGGTGTGGAGCACATCTGGCAGGCGGAAAAATCCGTCTGGGGCTATCACGCGCCTATCCTGTTCCCCCACACCGGAAAAGTTGTGGACGGCCTTATTGAGGCCAAGGGAAAAAACTATGAATCCGGCCAGCACGGTTTTGCCCGGCTGATGGAACATGATTTTGTGGATCAGACGGAGGATACCATTGTTCTGGAGCTGTGCTCCGGCCCGGAAACCTTGGAGAAATTCCCCTATGAATTCCGCCTGGTGTCCACCTTCACCCTGGAAAACGACACCCTGCACCACACCCTGACGGTGGAAAACCTGGACGGGGAAAAGCTGCCCTTCGGCATCGGCTACCATCCCGCCTTCACCGTCCCCTTTGACGATAAGCACGCGGCCACCGACTATGAGCTGCGCTTTTCCGATGTGGAATCCCCAATTTGTATCAACAATCTGCCCTATGGATTGATGCACGGGGATATCTACCACCTGCCCGCCAATATCACCGCCATTGCCGTGGATGAAAAGCTGTTCGCCAATGACAGTCACTGCATGGTGAATCTGAGATCCTCCACCCTGGGCCTGTACGAAAAGGGCACCGGCCGGGGTGTGGTGTGCAATATCGCGGAATTCCCCTATACCCTGATTTGGAGCAAGCCCGGTATGCCGAAGTTTGTGTGCATCGAGCCGTGGCACAGCCTGCCCAGCCCCGAGGGCAGCTCCATCAAATGGGAGGAAAAGCCCGCCGCCGCTATTCTGAACCCCGGCGAGGCCTGGAGCTGTACGTTAAGTACCTCCTTTGTCCGGTAATATTGTGGTAACAATCCGCTGCCTGCATCTGCTCCAATGTGGCATTTCATTCCAAAACACCACTCGTTTCCCTTTCATCATATGCCCAGTCTGGATCATAACAAGAGAAACAGCTTATTCAGACCGTTTTGCTTCCGGAAGATGCCGGAAAGGCATTTAAGGAGGAATACGGGAGTTTATCCTCTGTAAATGCGCCTGCAAAAAGCTTTTGACATGGTAAAATCCAGCGAAGTCCAAAACATTTGATAGACGAAATCCATGAATTTGATTAAGATGGCGTGGAAAGGAGGCAGGACAGGATGGAACTGGGAAAGCAGATTAAGAAATATCGGGGGGAGCTTGGCCTCTCTCAGGAGGTGCTGGCGGAAAAGGTGTATGTTTCCAGACAGACCATATCCAATTGGGAGAATGACAAAAACTACCCGGATATCAATAGTCTGCTCCGCCTGAGTGAAGTCTTTCAGGTCTCCATCGACATTCTGATCAAAGGAGATGTGGAAACAATGAAAGAACAAATCAAAGGGGAGGACAGGCATCGGTTTGAAGTGGACAGTAATATTTTTGCGGTATTATTCTTCGCAGCGCTTCTGACACCGGTCCCGCTGATGCATTATCTGGACAAGGTTGGTATCGGCATATGGGCCGTGCTGGCCGGTGCGGCATTCTGGTATGCCGGCAAGGTCGAAAAGCACAAAAAGGCATTTGACATTCAGACCTACAAGGAGATCGTCGCCTTCATGGAAGGAAAAGGGCTGGATGATATCGCAAAGGCGAGGGAAGAGGGAAAGCGGCCCTACCAGAAGTTTTTTCTGGCGCTGCTTTCGGCTTTCATCACCTTGGTTATTTCGGTTCTGATGCTGTGGATTTTTAAGGCGTAAAGGGGGGCATTTCATGATGGAAAAGCAAAATGCGTCAAAGGTATTTCAGGGAATAACACTAACATGCTTACCCCTGCTTTGGATGGGATATTTCTACGCGCTGTACATCGGAAACCAGCGGAATGCATCCAGCTACACCTGATATTGGCATTCAGCTTGATGAATGCGGACGCTCTGTTTGGAGGGAAAAAGATACAGCCAGGGCTGTTCCGCATTTTGGCGAAAATCAACGGGGTATTATTTGTTGTTTGGGCGGTGCTCACTGTCGTTCAACTGCTGCTACAGTAGCCCAATAAGCAACTTGCACCGAATTTTTTCGGAAAAAATTATGATTTGTGCAAATTTTACAGTTTACAACCTAGCCTCCATATAGTATAATAAATCCGTACGGAGATATCGAATACCGTATATTTTAAGTCTAATATACTGCAAAGCAGTAATTAAAATGGAGGAATCACCATGTCTGTTAAAGTTGCAATCAATGGTTTTGGCCGTATCGGCCGTCTGGCTTTCCGTCAGATGTTCGGTGCTGAGGGCTTCGAAGTCGTCGCGATCAACGACCTGACTTCCCCCAAGATGCTGGCTCACCTGCTGAAGTACGACTCCACTCAGGGCAACTACGCTGCTCAGGGTCATGTCGTTGAGGCCGGCGAGGACAACATCGTTGTCGACGGCAAGAAGATCACCATCTATGCCAAGGCCAATGCCGCCGAGCTGCCCTGGGGCGAGCTGGGTGTGGACGTTGTCCTGGAGTGCACCGGTTTCTATACTTCCAAGGCTAAGGCCCAGGCGCACATCGACGCCGGCGCCAAGAAGGTCGTTATCTCCGCTCCTGCCGGCAATGACCTGCCCACCATCGTTTACAACGTCAACCATGAGACCCTGACCAAGGACGACCACATCATCTCCGCCGCTTCCTGCACCACCAACTGCCTGGCTCCCATGGCCAAGGCTCTGAACGACGGCTGGAAGATCCAGTCCGGCATTATGTGCACCATCCACGCTTACACCGGCGACCAGATGATCCTGGACGGCCCCCAGCGTAAGGGCGACCTGCGCCGCTCCCGTGCCGGCGCCGTGAACATCGTTCCCAACTCCACCGGCGCTGCCAAGGCCATCGGCCTGGTCATCCCCGAGCTGAACGGCAAGCTGATCGGCGCTGCTCAGCGTGTTCCCACCCCCACCGGCTCCACCACCATCCTGAACGCTGTGTGCGCTAAGTCCGTCACCAAGGACGAGATCAACGCTGCCATGAAGGCTGCCGCTACCGAGTCCTTCGGCTACAACGAGGACGAGATCGTCTCCTCCGACATCATCGGCATGCGCTTCGGCTCCCTGTTCGATGCCACCCAGACCATGGTCATCAACCTGGGCAACGGCACCAGCCAGGTACAGGTCGTTTCCTGGTACGACAACGAGAACTCCTATGTTTCTCAGATGGTCCGCACCATCAAGCACTTCTCCACCCTGCTGTAATTAACAGGAAAATGCAAAGGGAGACCGCCGTCCTTCGGGACGGCGGTCTTTTATATGGGGTCGGTTTCCAGTGCGATTGACAGGCTCAGCAGTCCCGCCATAATGTACAGGACACTGATCTCCGGCATCCAGTCCCACACCGGGACCGGAGGCTCGGCAAAGAAATATTTCCGGGTATCCTCAACAAAAATGTGATAGATAAGCGGAAGGCCAAAAAGGGGATACAGCAGCTTTTTCGTGGGCAGAAAGCCCAGCAGCGTCGTGGAGAACAGCACCAGCACCGCCAAATACAGGATGGTGCAGAGAACCTGGTGGATGGGTGTAAAGGTAAACGCCTTTGTGAGGAAAAAGGCAACCCCCAGGACCAGTGCTGCCAACACACCGGGCTTTGCCCACTTTCCCTGTTTGGCCAGCCCTGCCAGGAAGGCGCAGGCAGCTAGCACCGGAAGCAGCAGCTGCACCCATAGGGTAAACGCGTCCATTCTCCGGGGCAGATAATAGGCAAGACGCAGCAGGGCCGCAGTCCCCATCAGTACACAGGATAAAACCACTCCAGGATGGCGGCGGGGAATGGTGACACGCAGTATCGGTTTCATAGAACCCCTCCTTTTCCCCATTATACTCTCTTTTCCGCTCCGGTGCAACATCCAAATATGCTTTGGCCAGGTACTGGAAATTCCTGCAAAAGCCGCCGCTCCAATAAGCAAAGCATGTGAAAGCGGGTAGGTATGCGGCCCAATGAAAACTTGTGGATGAGGACTTGCAAAAACGGATGATATAGAATATAATATGATTGTAGGAGGACTTGCCTTTCCTTATACTGATATTTATAAAGACGCAGAAGGGGGTATTGGTATGACGATCAAGGATCTGGCGGAGAAAACGGGTTACAGTGTGGGCACCGTTTCCCGGGTACTCAATAATCTGCCCCATGTCAGCCCACAGGCACGGGAAACCATCCTCCGGGCCGCGGAAGAATCCGGTTTTCGGCTCAATGTAAACGCCAAGCAGCTCAAGCAGCAGCATGGTACCTCCGTACTGGTGATCTGCAAAGGAAAAAGCAACGAACTGTTTGACAGCCTGCTGGAGGCCATCCAGGCCCGGACCGCCCAATCTCCCTATCCACTGATCGTGGATTATGTGGACGAAAACGAAAACGAGGTTCGCCGGGCTGTTCAGCTATGTCTGGAAAAAAAGCCCCTGGGCATTCTGTTCCTCGGGGGAAGCCAGGAAAATTTCCTGTCGGATTTTCACCGGATTTCGCTGCCCTGTGTGTTGGTCACCAGCTCCGCCAGGGAGCTGCCCTTTCCAAACCTGTCCAGCGTCACCTCCGACGATACGCTGGCCGCCGGTCTGGCAATCCGGCACCTGGTAAGTCTGGGCCATGAGAAATTCGCAGTGATCGGCGGTCCCCGGCAGCTTTCCGACGCCACCCGCCTGCGCTACCGGGGCTGTCTGGAAGCCTTTCGGGACCACGGCATCGCCTTCGATGAAGCACTGGACTACGAGACTGCCCGTTTTTCCTGTTTGGGAGGCTACAACGCCGCCCAGGCCCTGCTGGCACGGGGACGGGATTTTACGGCGCTGTTTGCCATGTCCGATGTAATGGCCATCGGGGCCATCCGTGCCCTGCAGGACGCCGGGAAACGGGTCCCGGAGGATGTGTCGGTAATGGGCCTGGACGGTTTGACAATCGGTGAATACACCATCCCCCGCCTGGCAACGGTTGCCCAGGCCGTGCAGGAACTGGCGGAAAAGAGCCTGGAGCTGCTGCGCCGGGGCATCGAAACCGGGAGCACCGCCCGGCACGAAATTGTTCCGGTTACCTTGCAGTGGAAGGAAAGCGCCCGGAAGATACGATAACCAAACAGCGGCGGCTTTGTGCCGCCGCTGTTTTTACAGGGTCATGATGCGCAAATCCCAACGTCAGGACTTGTGGTCCTCCGTCACCGCGCCGGTTCTGTAGGCCTCCAGCAGCAGCATCAGATCGTCCACCCGGGTTTGCAGCTCGATTCCCTCGTCGGTCTGGCTGATGCGCATGCGGGTCTCCAGCTTTTCGAAAACCTCGGATTCGTTGCGGATATCGTCATTTTTGTGAATGGCGTTCCACTTCCCGGCAAAGGGCTGGTGGGAGACGATGCGGTAGTGCCGGGAATTGTAGATCAGGGTGTAGCCCGCAATGCCGGAGGTGGGCTGGTAGGCCTTGCTGAAGCCGCCGTCAATGACGATCAGCTTGCCGCCGCCTTTAATGGGGCTTTCGCCCTTTTTGGCTTTGACGGGAACGTGGCCGTTGATGATGTGGCAATGCTGCCCTTCCAGGCCGAATTCCTTCAGCAGCATATCGCAGACCGCCGGGTCATGGTAGAAGGTGTAGTACGCATTTTTCGGCTCCGCCCAGGTGCTTTCATCGGCAATGAAGCGGCGCTCGAAGGTGGTCATCCGGTCCCGGCCGTAAATGGGGCTGTTGCGCCCGGTCCAGAGCCACCACAAAAAGTCCATGCCAAACTGCCGTTCCTCGCTTCCCCGCTTGTCATAGTAGGCCTTCCGGGCGGTCTGCTCGGCGTAGTCCAGAAATTCCCGGCCGGAGCGCTCCCTGCCGCCGATGGTGAAGCTCAGCAGGCTGCCGTCCGGGCGCATGGGGATGCAGCCATGGAACAGCAGGTTGCCGTTGTAGACCTTGTAGAGGCTTCCCTTGGAGTACAGGAAGCGGATGTGCCTTTGCAGCTTCTCGGAATTGCAGAAGGAATCCGTCAGCTGGTTGATCACATGGCTTTCTTCCTCCGTCAGCTCATAGGGGTTGCCGGGATCCACTGTGGGGAAGTCACAGTCCAGCATGTCATAAACCTTACCGTCAATGGTGACGGTCTTGGTCTCGTAGTTGATCTTGTCCAGCAGCAGCCGGTCAGACATCCCGAATTCCGGGTGTCGCAGCAGCTTCTGGCCCTCCAGCTTGAACAGGATAATGGTGACGGCCTTGTACATCCGGGCGGAGAGCAGCTTGTCCTTTTCCGTGTACTGGCCGGCGTCGGAGCCGGTCAGCTTGACCTGGAACTGATCCGTTGCGCAGTCCTTATAAACCTCGTTGGCGAAAATGGACAGGGGCCGCAGGGAGATGCCGTAGCCCGTCTCAATGACGTCCAGATTGTTATAGCGGATGGAGTTTGAAAGCACGGTGGCCACCAGCGTCCGGGATCCGGAGGCGGCACCCATCCACAGCACATCATGGTTGCCCCACTGGATATCCACGCTGTGGGCGCTCATCAGAGAGTCCATGACGATATCCGCCCGGGGGCCCCGGTCGAAAATATCGCCCACAATGTGCAGATGGTCCACCACCAGCGCCTTGATCAGGCTGCAGATGGCCTTGATCACGTCGGCGGCCTGGCCGATCTGGATGATGGTGCTGATGATGTTTTCATATTGGTCCCGCCGGGAGCCGCCCTCCTCCGCCAGGTGGATCAGCTCGTCCAGAATCTGCTCGTAATCCGGGTTCATATAGGAACGCACCTTCCGCCGGGTGTGCTTGGTGGAGACGAAGCGGCACATATCCACCAGCCGGTGGATGGTCAGGCGGTACCACTCCTCCAGATCCTCTGTCTCGCTGGCCGCCAGCGCCAGCTTGGAGCCGGGATAATAGATTAACGTAGCCAGGTCATTGCGGTCCCGCTGGGTCATGGTGTTGCCGAAAAGCTCCTCCAGCTTCTCCTTGACCTCTCCGGAGCCGGAGTTCAGAATGTGCAGGAATGCCTCATGCTCACCGTGGATGTCGGACATAAAGTGTTCCGTGGTTTTTGGCAGATTCAAAACCGCCTGCAGGCGGATGATTTCCGTTCCCGCCGCCTGGACAGTGGGATATTGTTTGCTCAGCAGGCGCAGATAGTGCAGCTGCTCAGGGGTGAAGGCACGTTTTGTCCCCATATAAATCAGCCCTTTCCATGAATTACATGTATTATAACGCATTTTGTTCAACACAACAAGGGGTATTTGTAAAAAGAAGAAAACCGTCCCGTGGGTCACCACGGGACGGAGGCGATTCATATATCCAAAGCGTTGGTATAGGACACAGAAGTACCAAGGGGTAGCAGCGCTTTTGGCTGCCTATCTGCAAAACCGGGCGGGGCTGTGGGCGGCGGGCGTAGCCCGTTCATCTTGACCGTTGACTGGCTCGGCTGGGTTTGCTAACTAATTAGAAAATGCATAAGTCAATCATTTTTATAATAGCATAGTTCCAATTTGTGGGGTGATATAGGCTTCAATAAGTGCGGCCAAAAGCATAAGTGGAACAATAAAACAGCTGTACAATATTATTGTATATTTTGCGAGTTGTTTTCCTTTATAAACCTTGTTCTTCCGAAACCAGTATGTCCCGATATAAAGCCCTATGGAAACGCAAAGGCAGATCGCGGATAATTCAAATATGCCGTGTGGAAGCACACTGGCCAACAGGCTTTTCCATACCGGAATTGAATTTTCTACCTGCGAATATACAAGCGCAGCCCCCAAACTTTTAGTTAATATTATGGTCACAAGAATAGATAGAGGTGCGATAAAACCGAATAGCAAATAGAAAGTTCCTGCCTTAATGTTATTTAAGAATAGTGCAATAAAAGAAATCCTGTTGTTTGAGGTTATAAGGTTAGTCGTAGCGGCCTTAAAAGATTGCATTTCTTCGATTGCGGCCGTAGGATTTTTCTCATAATAGCAGGAAAAGGCGAATGTAAGCAATATTATTGCTCCGAGCGTCAATAAAAATAGTTTTAAGATGTGTTTACTAAAAAATTTTGTTGTTTCACCAAACATACTTATGCCTTCTTTCAGTCTGTAAATTCAAATAGCTCCTCTACTGTCGTATGAAAAACTTTTGCAATATCCATTGCCATTTTTAGTGATGGATTATATCGCCCATTTTCTAAATGGACGATTGTTTCTCTACGGACGCCAATCAAAGCGGCCAACTCGCTTTGTTTCATTTTTTCTTTTTCCCGATATTCTTTAATCTTTGTTTTTAGCATTGTTATTCCATCCCATTTTTATCAATCCAGTAAAAGACAACGGCTCGAATTAGCACTAAAATAAAAATACCGCCAGTTAAGAGATAACCAGTTAAATAGGCCGAAGTGCCGTCCAAAATCAAAAATGGAAAGATGATAATTCCCATAAGGACAAGAGCAGCCTTAAAGCAGATGGCATCTGCAATTTGTAGAGTCTTTTTCGCATACTCGTCCATGACATCAGAATTTCTTTTTAGCCAACTTACAACGGCAAAAAGAATAATTGCAATCCATACCGGCGCATTTGAATTTAACTTATAAATCACCATCAGATGGTAGTATGCGGGAATACAAAAGGCAACAATGGCTTGAACAAACATAAGTGTTCTTAGACTAATTTTTTTCATAGAAACCTCCGAGTGATATATTTGCAACTTTGCTGTGTTATGAATATATCACTTCTCGCCGCCTGTGTCAATGGGTTGTGTGAAATATTTTTAACTTACCGATTTGGAATAGTGGGCTGCTGTCTATCAAATTCTTGTGTGTTACTTTATGACACATGAGCATTTGCACAGGGCAAAGAAGTACCAAGGGGTGGCAGCGTTTTTCGCTGTCACCCCTTGACTGGTGGGCCGCAAAACCGCACGGAACCGCAGGGCCCGGTTGGTTTTTCTATAAACTGGCTTTGCTCAAACAAAATTATTTCCAGTGTTTTAACTGTGAAAGGTACGCATCAAACTGAATCCGCCTGGTTCCTTCATCTGCATTGTTGGGATTTGGCATATTTTTAACCAGATAATTCAGCAGAGATTCTTTGGACTGATAAGCAAACCTGCCATCCGTATAGCACCATTTGCAATAATCCTCATTATAGCTTCCATCCGGTTCTCTGCTCATCCAGCCATCTTCATTCAATGGCATTCCGCAGCATTGACAGACAAGCTGTCGCGGAGAACCCAGAAGCGTATTGATGGATACGTCAAAAAATTGGGATAACAGTTTTAAGGTGTCTGTATTTGGCTGTGTTTCCCCTGTTTCCCATCGGCTGACCGCCTGCCTGGTGACCAGCAGCCGCTCTGCCAGCTGCTCCTGTGTAAGATTATTTTTCTCACGCAAAGTCTTGAGAATATCCCGTGTTTCCATGTCCGCCCCTCCTAAAATAGGTTTTCACCCATTATAGCGCCAAAACGGGCTTTTAGCAAGCAACCCGCTGTTGCTGCGAAATAGCGGGGCTGTCAAATTCCTGCACGATACCTTATCGCACTACAGTATTAAATGTCCAGCAGCTTCAGGTCTTCCTCCCGCACATTGCGCAGCTCCTTCTTGTTGAGCATGTCGTAGATGCAGGGAACGACAAACAGGGTCATCAAAGTGGCATAGATCAGGCCGCCGATGCACACCACGGCAATGGGCTGCATCAGCGCTGTTCCCGCGCTCTTGCGGACAGCCATGTCGATCAGGCCCAGCACGGTGGTGATGGTGGTCATCAAAATGGGCCGCATTCTGGTAACGCCCGCCTCCACAATGGCGGCACGGCGCTCCATGCCGTCCAGACGGAGCTGGTTGATGTAGTCCACCAGCACGATGCCGTTGTTGACGATGATGCCGGTGAGCATGATAAAGCCGATCAGGGAAATGACGCTGACCTCCATGCCGCACAGCAGCAGGGCCAGGAATCCGCCGGTAAAGGCCAGAGGGATGGTAAACATAACAATGAAGGGGGATTTCAGGCTCTGGAACTGGGCCACCATAACCAGGTATACCAGCAGCACACCCAGGGCCAGCATCAGCACAAGCTGCTCCACGGCCTCCATGATGGATTCGTTCTCGCCGGTGAAAGCGTAGGTGACACCCTCGCCCAGATTCACGCTGCGGATAGCCTCCTGGGCCTGGGTGGTCAGCAGCGTGACATTATAGCCTTCCTCCACCTGAGCCGTGACGGAGAGGTAGCGCCGCTGGTTCAGACGGTTGATGGAGGTCAGGCTGGAGGTTTCCCGCACCAGGGCAAAGGAACGCAGCGGCACCTCGGTAACGGTACCGTCCTTGCCGGTGACCTCAAAGACGTAATTGCGAAGATCATCCACATCCAATACGGCCCCCTTGGGCTTTTCGATAATGACCTCCGTAGAGATGCCATCCAGCACCAGGGACGCCGCTGTGGTATCGGCCTTCAGCCCGGCGGCCAGCTCCATGTAGACCTGTGCCACAGTCAGGCCGTTTTTCATGGCGGCGTTGCGGTCAATGGCCACATGCAGGGCGGGCACCGCGTCCTCCAGGCCGTCGGAGACTTCCCCAACGCCCTCGATTCCCGCCAGAGTCTCCGCGGCCTTTCTAGCGGCGGATTGCAGGGTATCCATATCATCGGCATAGATGTTCATGGAGACGCCGCTTCCGGTGAGCATGCTCATATCCATCATGGCGGAGGAGGCGGTTACGGTGCAGTCCATATCCGCGCAGGCTTCCTCAATCTGCCTACCTACGGCAGCGCCGCTGGCGTTTTGATCCGACAGGTTGATATAAACGGAAACGTCATAGCTGGCTTGCCCCGCGCCCAAAAGGGAGGAGCTTCCCGTGCCCATCATGGCACCCACGGTTTCGATGCCCTCTATGGAGGAGATCCTATCCAGCACCTCATCTGCCAGGGCGCTGGCCTGCGCCATGTCAGTCTCCTCCGGCATGGTGATGGAAACACTGACTGTGGACATATCCATCTCCGGCATAAAGATGAAGCCCCGGGCCAGGCTGGCCATGGCGGTGACGGCCAGCAGCGCGGCGGCGGCAATCAGCACGACCGCTTTGTGCCCCAGCGCCCACTGCACCGCCTTCCGATACAGGGGCAGCAGCCGCTTTTCCAGCACTCCCGCCTTGATGGGCCGCTCCTTGCGCAGCATTCCCGAGGCCATGGCGGGAACCAGCGTCAAAGAGACGATCAGGCTGGCCAGCAGCGCAAAGGACATGGTCAGCGCCAGGTCGGTGAACAGCTGGCGGGTGATGCCCTCCACAAAGACGATGGGCAGGAATACGCACACCGTGGTCAGGGTGGAGGCGGTGACAGCACCGGCCACCTGTCCCGCGCCGGATACCGCCGCCTGGATGACGTTGGCGCCCTTGGCCCGGAGACGGTAGATATTCTCGATGACCACCACGGAGTTATCCACCAGCATACCCACCGCCACGGCCAGGCCGGACAGGGAGATCATATTGATGGTGACCCCGGAGAAGTACATCAGCACAATGGCAAAAATGACACTGATGGGAATGGAGCACAGGGTGATAAAGGTGGGCCGCAGGTCCTTCAGGAACAGGAACAGCACCAGAATCGCAAACACCGCGCCCAAAAGCAGGCTGTTGAGAATGGATTCTACAATAATGTAAATGTAGTCGCCCTGGTTCATCAGGGATACGAATTTCAGCCCGGGATATTCCTGCTCCAGCTGCCGGAAACGGTCAGCGATGTTGTTGGTGGTTTCGGCGGTGGCGTAGGTGCTCTGCTTTTCAAAGCTCAGCATGACACCATCCTGGCCATTGAGCTTGGCGTAGGTTTCGTCCCGGTTATCTGTGACCATGACCACGGCCACATCCTTCAGGTAAATAGGATCGATACCGTCGATGCCAAGGTCAAACAGCAGCAGATTTTCCAGGGTTTTCAGATCGGTGATTTCGTCGCCCACGGAAACCATGTAGCTGATGCCATCCTGCTCCACATAGCCAGCGGGCATGGCAAAGTTCTGGGCCGTGAGGATTTGCATCACCATTTCCATGGTGATGATCTCGTTCAGGTCCGCCTGCTTCAGGGCGCTTTCCCGGCTGTCCTCAATGGTGTCCAGGCCGGACTCGATTTGGCTCAGGCCTTGGGAAATGGTGGCGCTGCCCACAGCCAATTGCGCCGCGGCGGAACTGATCTGCAGCATTCCGGCGGTTTTCTGCTGGTTCAGCAGGTCCTCCGCATCCTCCATGGTGATCAAACCGTTTTCCAGTTCCTCCATGGCGGTTTCCAGCTGGTCAATGCCCGCGTTCACCTGGTCCAGCTGGGCCTTTATTTCCGCCACCGTTTCCCCAAGGGAATCCAGGCTCATGCCCTGACTGGCCAGAAGGGCATCCACTTCGTCCTCCGCGCGGTATGCCAAATCCAACGCCGCCGCAGCAGCCTGAATTTGGGCATCCAGGATAAGCGCGTTCGCCTCTGCCTCTCCCAGCTGTATTTCCAGAGCCGCCGCGTCCTCATCGCTCAGTCCCCCTTGTTCCAGCATTGCTTTCATATTGGCAATTTCCTGATTCAGCACAGACTGCTGATCTTCCAGATCGTTCAGCTCCGCCTCCGCCTGGGCCCTTGCCGCATATGCGCTATTTACCTGATTATTCAGTTCATTCAGCGCAGTGTAAGTAATTTCCAGCTGCTGCTTGCCGCTTCTGGCCTGGTCCAGCTGCTCTTGCAGCTGATTCTGCATGGCAACCAGCTCTGCTTTTTTCTCCTTGAGCTGTGCCTCGCCTTCAATCAGGGCGTTGGCACCGGCGGTAAGCTGAGATTGGGCACTCTGAATCTGCTTCTGGGAATCCTCCAGCTCTTCCTTTTTCTCGTTCAGCTCGGCGGCAGCGTCGTCCAGTTCTCCGTTGATGGCGTCGGCAATGCGCGCATTCAGCGCGTCAATGAGCGCCTGGTCCAGCACCACATGCAGCTCCTGCTCGATCATGCCGGTCGCGGTGATCCGGGCCACGCCGGGGATGCCCTCCAGCTGATTCATCAGCGTGTCGTTCAGAAAATCCGTCAGCTCCATGGTATCCATCCCGTCCATGGACAGGGCGGCAACCTCAACGGGCAGCATGGAAGGGTTGATTTTCAGCACATAGGGAGTACCCACCATATCGTCCCATCCGGCGGACAGGGAGGTGATTTCCTGTTGAATGTCCACACCCACGGTGTCCATGTTGATGGAGTCCTCAAACTCCAATATGACCATGCTGACATTTTCGGCGGAGGTGGACGTCACCTCCTTGATATGTTCCAGGGTGGACATGGCCTGCTCCATGGGCTTGGTGATCTCCGCCTCTACCTTTTCCGGGCTGGCACCGGGATAGGTGGTCATGATCATGACATAGGGGAAGTCCATGTTGGGAATCAGGTCCGGGGTCATCTTGAAATAAGCCACTACACCCAACACCAGAATGGCAACCACCGCGACAAAAACCGTCAGCGGTTTTTTCACTGAGAATTTGGACATATTGCGCTCCTCACTGCCGGAAAAACGGCGCTTATTGGGTATAAGTCTAGCATTTCAGCCCTATTTTATCAACAAGGAATGTGTAAATATTTTGTAACAAAACCCGGGCCTGTTTCACAGGCTTTCATAAAATTTCCGCAGGTTCTCCAGGTCCGCCTGATCCGGGTGTCCCTTTGCGATGCCGCCGATGAGCTTGAAGGGGCCAAAGGTATCAAAGCCAAGACAGCCAAATTCTCCCGCGATACCGGCCTTGTGGACGGAAACGGCCTGGGCAATGGCTTTGGTGTAGCTTGCGCTTTTCGAACCGCAGGTGTATAGGAAGAACACCGGCTTGCCGTTGGGCAGATTCTTTTCCGCGAAGTCCAGGACGGTTTTGTGGAATTTGGAATAATAGATGCCGGAAGCGAAGCCCACCATATCATAGCCGGTCAGGTCCGCGGTGGAAACCCGGGCCGCGTCAATGGCGGTGATATCATACTCCGCGCTCAGGGTGTCGATCAGCTTTTTGGTGTTGCCATGGTGGGCGGAATAATAGACGATTGCAGTTTTCATAAAAATTCTCCTTGCATTTTATAAGGAAATGGGAATATGCACACAAAACGGTTTGTCCCGCGAAAGAGAAAGAGCTGCCGGACAGGCAACTCTTCCTCTTTCGCGTTACCGTTCCTCCTCCGGGATAAAGTCCAGGGTGATGGATTTGATTTTTGTGCGCAGCTGGGTGTACTTCACCCCTGCGGAATCCATCATGCGCTTGGAGGCCAGGGTGGACATGGCATCGGCATATTTGTCGGACAGGTAGTAAACCTCCTTCACGCCGCTTTGAATGATGGCCTTGGCGCACTCGTTGCAGGGGAACAGGGCCACATACAGCTTGCTGCCCCGCAGGTCCCGGCCGTTGGCGTTGAGAACGGCGTTCAGCTCCGCGTGGACCACATAAGGATATTTGGTCTCCTCTCCCACCCGGGACCAGGGGTATTCGTCGTCAGAGCAGCCCTTGGGCATGCCGTTATAGCCGGTGGAAATGATGATATTGTCCTGGGATACGATGCAGGCCCCCACTTGGGTATTGGGGTCCTTGCTGCGCCGGGCCGCCAGCATGGCGATCCCCATGAAATACTCGTCCCAGCTGATGTAGTTTGTACGTTTCATTGCGTTTGTTCCTCCTTTGCCGCATTTTTCCTCATTATACACAAAAAGCAGGACGGCCACAAGTACCGTCCTGCTTTTTTTGACTTTAATCGAAGAAATCCTTCAAATTGTCAATGAACTTTTTCCGCTTGGGGGATACCTCCATGGTACCGTCCAGCTGGCGCAGAAGGTCCTTCTGCTCCTTGGTCAGCCTGGTGGGTGTCTCCACCACCACGGTGAAGCGGTGATTGCCCCGGCGGCGGGAGTTGCCCACCTCGGGAATGCCCTTATCCCGCAGCACAAATTCCCGGCCGGTCTGGGTGCCCTCGGGAATCTCATATTTCACCTTGCCGTCCAAGGTGGGCACCTCAATTTCCGCGCCCAGGGCCGCCTGGGTAAAGCTGATGGGGACCTCACACAGCACATCATTGTCCTGCCGGGTGAAGATGGGGTGGCGCTTGATGTAGATTTCCACCAGCAGGTCGCCGTTGACGCCTCCATTGGCACCGACACAGCCTTCGCCCCGGACACGGACGCTTTGGCCCGCGTCCACACCCGCAGGAATCTTGACCTTGACCCGGTTGGTCCTGCGAACCTTGCCTTTGCCCTTACAGGTGGTACAGGGGGTCTTGATGACCTTGCCCCGGCCGGAACAGGCGGGACAGGTGGTGCTGGACTGCATCTGCATGCCCATAAAGTTCTGCACGGTGCGCACCTGGCCGGTGCCATGGCATTGGGAGCAGGTCTCGATAACGCCATCCGCAGAGCCGGTACCGCCGCAGGCAGCACAGTTTTCGATCCGCTGGGCAGCGACCTCTTTCTCACAGCCGAAGGCGGCTTCCTCAAAGGTCAGCTCCAGCCTGGACATGACGTTTTCACCCCGGCGGGGGGCACTCTGCTGGGAGCCGCGGCGGGTGCTTCCGCCGCCAAAGAACTCACCGAAAATGTCGCCCAGGTCCCCGAAGTCACCGAAACCGCCAAATCCGCCGCCATAGCCCCCGCCGGCGCCGGCACCAAAGTTGGGGTCTACCCCGGCAAAGCCGTACTGGTCATAGCGGGCCCGTTTTTCCTCGTCCGACAGGACCTCGTAAGCTTCGCCCACTTCCTTGAACTTCTCCTCGGCGTCCTTGTCGCCGGGGTTCCGGTCGGGATGGTACTTCATGGCGCTCTTACGGTAGGCTCTCTTTATTTCCTCGGCGCTGGCGTCCTTTTTAACGCCCAGCACCTCATAATAGTCACGCTTGTTTTCTGCCATAATTCTCACCTCCGCAGAGAATGCAAAACCCTTGTCATAGATATAAGATACGAGATATCAGATACCGGCAATTGATCTCATATCCTCTATCTCGTACCTTATATCTCGAAAAAGGGGCGGCTTGCGGCCGCCCCTTGTGTGGGGTCAATTAGTCAACGGTCTCATAGTCGGCGTCTACGACACCGTCGTCACCGGGCTGCTGGCTTCCGCCCTGGGCGCCGCCCTGGGGATTGGCCTGCTGGTACAGCTTCTCGCTGACCTTGTAGAAAGCCTGCTGGACTTCCTCGGTGGCTGCCTTGATGGCGGCAATGTCGGAACCCTTGTTGACTTCCTTCAGCTTGTCGATGGCGGACTGGATGGAGGCCTTCTCATCGGCGCTGATCTTGTCGCCCAGCTCGTTCAGGGTCTTTTCGGTCTGGTAGACGGTCTGGTCGGCCATGTTGTGGGTGTCCACCTCTTCCTTACGGGCCTTATCCTCGGCGGCGTACTGCTCCGCCTCGCGGACAGCCTTGTCGATGTCTTCCTGGCTCAGGTTGGTGGAAGCGGTGATGGAGATCTGCTGCTCCTTGCCGGTGCCCAGGTCCTTCGCGGAAACCTTGACGATGCCGTTGGCGTCGATGTCGAAGGTGACCTCGATCTGAGGCACACCCCGGGGAGCCGGAGCAATGCCGCTCAGCTGGAAGCGGCCCAGCGTCTTATTGTAAGCGGCCATTTCCCGTTCGCCCTGGAGCACATGGACCTCAACGGAGGTCTGGCCATCAGCGGCGGTGGAGAAGATCTGGCTCTTGTGGGTGGGGATTGTGGTGTTGCGGTCGATCAGGCGGGTAAAGACGCCGCCCATGGTCTCAATGCCCAGGGACAGGGGGGTGACGTCCAGCAGCAGGATATCCTGCACATCGCCGGTCAGCACGCCGCCCTGAATGGCAGCGCCGACAGCCACGCACTCATCGGGGTTGATGCCCTTGAAGCCTTCCTTGCCGGTGATGGACTTGACAGCCTCCTGGACAGCGGGGATACGGGTGGAACCGCCAACCAGCAGGACCTTGTGAATATCGGAAGCGGACAGGCCGGCGTCGGACATGGCCTGACGGACAGGCTTCATGGTGCGCTCCACCAGATCGGCGGTCAGCTCGTTGAACTTGGCACGGGACAGGGTCACGTCCAGGTGCTTGGGGCCGGTGGCGTCAGCGGTGATATAGGGCAGGTTGATGTTGGTGGAGGTCACACCGGACAGCTCAATCTTGGCCTTCTCGGCAGCCTCCTTCAGGCGCTGCATGGCGACTTTGTCGCTGGCCAGGTTGATGCCCTCGGACTTCTTGAACTCGGAAACCAGGTAATCCATGATCCGCTGGTCGAAGTCGTCGCCGCCCAGACGGGTGTCGCCGGCAGTGGCCAGGACCTCGATGATGCCGTCGCCAATGTCCAGGATGGACACATCGAAGGTACCGCCGCCCAGGTCATAGACCATGATCTTCTGCTCGGTTTCCTTGTCCAGGCCGTAAGCCAGAGCGGCCGCGGTAGGCTCGTTGATGATACGCTTCACGTCCAGACCGGCGATCTTGCCCGCGTCCTTGGTGGCCTGGCGCTGTGCATCGGAGAAGTAGGCGGGGACGGTGATGACGGCTTCGGTGACAGTCTGGCCCAGGTAGCTTTCAGCGTCAGCCTTCAGCTTCTGCAGCACCATGGCGCTGATCTCCTGGGGGGTGTAGCCCTTGCCGTCGATGGTGACATGGTAATTTTCGCCCATGTGGCGCTTGATGGAAGAGACGGTGCGCTCCGCGTTGGTGACAGCCTGGCGCTTTGCCACCTGGCCAACCATACGCTCACCGGTCTTGGAGAAGGCCACAACAGAGGGTGTGGTGCGGGTGCCTTCGGCGTTGGCGATGACAACAGGCTCGCCGCCTTCCAGGACGGCCACACAGGAATTGGTAGTACCAAGGTCGATACCGATAATCTTAGACATAATGTTTTCCTCCTATATAAAAGTTAAATTGTTTATGAAATACATGGGCGGTTGAACCGCCAAGGCTTCTCCTCAAGCAGAAGGCCGCAAACTCAATTTGCCACCTGAACCATGGCAAACCGGACGATCTTCTCCCCCAGCTTAAAGCCCTTCTGGAACACTTGGGAAACGGTGCTCTCCTCGTGCTCCTCGCTGTCGATGTGCATCACCGCGTTATGCAGGTTGGGGTCAAAGGCATCGCCCACCTCGCCGAAAATCTCCACGCCCAGGCTGTTTAAGATCTTCACCAGCTCGTTCATGGTCATTTCCACGCCCTTTTTGTAGGCGGCGTCTTCGCATGCCTGGTTCAGCGCCCGTTCCAGATTGTCATAGATGGGGAGCATCTTTGCTACAGCGTCGGCCTTGCCGTTGCCATAGGACTGCTCTTTCTCCTTTACGGTGCGCTTGCGGAAATTATCAAATTCCGCCGCCACCCGAAGGTGGGCGTCCCGCTCCGCGTTGTATTTTTCCTCCCAGGGGTTGACTTCAGGAGTCTCAGAAGCTTCGGCTGCTTCCTCCTGCGTTTCCGGGGCTACGTCTGTCTCCTCGATGGGGGTCTCGTTCTGTTCTTTTTCCTTCTTTGCCACGTTTTGCTGACCTCCTGTCACTTGTGGGGCGGGGTGCTCCTCCGCCATATATGGATTTCGTACTGCCGTACGCTATTCGTGCGGTTCTTCGCTGACCGCTTCGGGTAGCTGCGGATTCTCCGGCTTGGCAAACATCTTCGACAGGCTTTCTGCGAAGTAGCTCAACCGGGCCGTCACCTTGGCGTAGTCCATCCGGGTGGGGCCGACCACGCCGATCATGCCCTGAAGTCCGTCACCGATGTCGAACTTTGTCACTACCACGGAAGTGTCCTTCAGTTCGTCCGCTATATTTTCGGGTCCGACGATGACTTTCGTGCCGTTGGCGTTCTGCATAACGGCAGGCAGGTTGCTTAACGCATCCTCGTCAATAGAAGCCATGACCCGCTGGGCTTTGTCCACATCCCGGTATTCGGGAAGCGTCAGCAGCCGGGACTGGCCAAAAACGGCCATATTGGTGGAAGCCTGGTTTTTCAGGGTCTCCTGGGTGAAGTCCAGGATCACAGGCACCAAGGAAGCGGCGGCACCGGCGGAGCGCATCACCTTATCCATCAGCTCGGCGGTGAAGCCCTCCAGGGGTAGCTCCGTCATGGCGGCATTGAGCACCGCACTGAGAAGCTTCAAATCGGTCTCCGTCACATCCAGGGGAAGCTTGATGACCTTGTTGACCACCTGGTCATTGGGGAGCATCAGCACCAGAATGAAGCTGCCCTGCCCGGCCTGGAGCAGCTCAAAGCGCTTGACACAGGCATCGCCGGAGCGGGAAGCCGCGGAGATGGCAGGAAGGTTCGTGGCCTGGGAAACCAGCTTTGCCACTTTTTCCACCATTTTGTCCACCCGCTGCATCTTTTCCTCAATGGCGGTGTTGATGGACTTGGTCTCGTCGATAGAAAGCCGGTAATCCATCATCAGCTCATCGACATACAGCCGGTAGCCTGCGGCGGAGGGAATGCGGCCCGCACTGGTGTGGGGCTGTTCCAAATACCCAAGGGCGGTCAGGTCCGCCATTTCGTTTCGAATGGTTGCGGAGGAATATTTCATGTCGGGAAGCTCGGTGATGGCTTTGGAGCCAACCGGTTCCGCTGTGCGGATGTACAGGTCAACGACACTGCGCAGGACCTTCTTTTTCCGCTCGGTCAGTTCCATGAAATCCCTCCTTTCGGTTTAGCACTCCTTTTCTTTGAGTGCTAAGCACACTATACCAGAGAGTGCTAAAAAAGTCAATGGGTGCTTTTTGAATTATTTTTGAACTTTTTGCGGAATGTTATTCACATATCCGCAGGGCGGGCAAAAGGCGGTTCATAACGTGGCCCTTCCGGCCCCATGGAAAAAACACAAACGAAAAATGTCCCGCCAGGCGCATCCTGTACGCTTTCATACAGGGCGCGTCTGGCAGGACGTTTCCTGCTCTGATACTGTTTCTCTATAAAAATGTTTCTTTTTTATAAAGAAAACACCGCCTGACGGCGTTGCCGTTTTCGTGATTTTTGAGATAAGAAATCACGAAAACGCGGCAAGGAGCCTATTCCGGCCCCGCTTTTCAGGAAGCTCTGAACAATTTGACATCGGCTGGGCGGCGGAGCTTTTCCCCACCGGTGCAGGATGAAAAACGGGAAATCCATACAGTGTTCCCCGTTTTCCATACCTTCCGGCGAGCCAAAATCTCCCGCTGCCGGCCTTCGGCTCATGATTCAGAGCTTCCTTAACTTTCCATCTGCTTTCCAAGGAACCCGGCAGCGGTTTTGGCCAATCCCTGATCCGCCTCCTGCAGCGGGCTGGCGCCTTCGCTCAGCAGCAGCATCACACAGCCCATCAGGTCCCCCTGGGAAAGGATCGGCGCGGCGGCGCCCAGCTGGTATTTTTCCTCTCCGTCCGCGGCAAAGATTGGCGTATCGCCGCTTTTGTAGAGATAATTTTTCCGCTGCTCCATCAGCTTCTCCAGCTCGGGAGAATTGGGTTTGTCCATCAGTTCCCGCTTGGGAATACCGTGCAGGGCGATGATGCTGTCCCGGTCGGCCACAGCCGCGATATGCCCGGTAGCGGACCCGATGGACTCACACATCTGCGCCGCAAACTCCTGCAAATCCCCCATAGGGGAATACTTGCGGAAGATAACACCCCCGTCTTTCTCAGTATAAATCTCCAACGGGTCGCCGTCACTGATAACATGGACATCGTAGACCTTGTCCAGATGGTTTTTTGCAGACTGAACAAGGGTGACTGGCATATCTTCGATGCCCTTCTTAAAATTTACCGCTTCCTCCCTGGCCTCCGCCTGAAGCAGTGCGTCCACATCCGCCTGGAGCTGAATTTCCAAATGATCCTCATAAACCCGAATCCGTTCAATCATCAGCTCCAGATCGTTCCGTTCCAGATGCTCTTTGTTTAGAATATCCTGGAACACATCCAGTGCCGTTTTGGCCGCCCGGTTGACCCGGAGAATGGTGTTGCGCTTGTCGGAAAGCATTTCGATCTGATGATTCAGCCCCTCAATTTTCTTTTGCAGGTCGGCTTCCAGCTCGTCGTAGGTTTCTTCCAGCAATTCCTCCTGGTCTGGGTGCTTCATAATGTCCCGGATTCGCTGGCGCTTGGTGGCTTTCAGCTCAGCCTGTAAGTCCTCCAATACATCCGCCAGGCGGTCGGCGGACTGTTCGGTCTCCGCCACGTTTTCCTTCTCCCTGGCGAGGTCTTCATTGAGCTGACGGATCATGGCAGCGGAATTATCCATCACCTTTTTGACGTAGAGCTTCATCAGCTCGTCCAGTTTGTCCACCCGAATGTGGTGGCTGGTGCAGCCATCCAGTCCCCGGCGGTGGTAGGTGCCGCAAGTGTAGGCGGGCTGCAAATCCCTCCGGCTCATAGCGAACATGGGGCTGCCGCAGTCGCCGCAGAACAGGAAGCCGGAATACACGTTGTCGTACTTCTTTATCCCCCGGTAATTGGACCGGGTGCGTTTTTCCCGGAGGGCCCGGGTGATGGCGAAGGTGCGGTAGTCGATGATCGCCTGGTGGTGATTTTCGATGACGATGTGCTCCCCGTCGTCCCGGCGCACATCCCGGCCATTGATTTTTGACCGCGTATATTTCCCCTGCCGCAAAGTACCGATGTAAAAGTCATTGTCCAGGATTCCCTGCACCGTGACAATGGCCCAGGCGGCCTTGACCTCCCGCTTGCTTTCGCTGCCCTCCGCCTGCTTGCGGAGCTGCTCGGACATCCGGGGGGTGGGAATGCCCTCTTTCGTCAGGTGATTGGCGATCCGCTTGTAGCCCCATCCGGCGTTGTTGTACAGGTCAAAGATTTTCCGCACGATCTCCGCTTCCGTAGGGACGATCTCAAATTCCTGACGCTTGTTTACGATGTAACCGTAGGGGGCGGCGCAGATCCACTTTCCATCCGCCTGCCTTCGTTTGATGACGTTCTTCACCTTTTTGCTGGTATCCGTCACCGGCATCTCATTGATAAGGAACTGGAACTGGATTTTCAGCCAGTCGTCATCGTTGGGAAAGTCGATGCCATCCCCGATGGAAATGATCCGCACCCCCGCGTCCCGCAGGTCTTCCAGCTCCACCAGTCCCCGGGAGTTGCGCCGGGAGAACCGGGAGAAGTCCTTGACAATCAGAATGTCAAACTTGTGTCCCATCAGTCCCCGGCGCATGGCCTGATACCCTTCCCGCTGTTCAAAGGTATAACCGGAGCGGTCCCGGTCCTCGTAAAATGTCAGGCTGCTGTCCGGGAATTTGCTCTTTACGAAATCCGCGATGATGGCCTTCTGGTTCTCAATGGATACGTTGTCCCGGTCCAGCTCATCATCCACGGAGATTCGGCAGTAGCCTGCAATATCAAAACGCTCTATCAATGTATACCGCCTCCTTATTTCTTTTTGTAGATAACATTGTACAACATTTCACAGGAAATAGCTAGTGCTAAAATGTCATTTCCATTCCTTTTTCCATAGAAAGATTTTCTTTCTCCCTCTGCACCGCAAGCTCCTGAATGCGCTTGCGGTTGTAGAGCAGTAGGTCGCTGGTCTGGCGGTAGAGGTCCTGCTTCCCGGACTGGAACACAGCAACCAGATATCCCCGGCGTTTGTAGTCCAGGTACATGGGTTCCAGTTGTTTGCGAACCGCTTCGCTGTCCCGCTCCTGCCTGGTCAGCCATACCTCTACTTGTTTTTTGTCATCCGAAACATGAATTTCCAGCTGCTGTCTCCTCCTTTTTCATACGATTCTTGTTATTATTTCCAATTTATGGGGGCCTATGCAACGGATTATCCCATCCGCAGGCTCTCCCTTTGTTTCTGCTCCGCTATGAATTCGTTGTACTCCTCCTGCTCCAACGCTTCCCGTTCCTCACGCTTCAGCGCCATGATAGCACCGGTAGTCAGGCCGATTACCGCTCCCAGATTGGATGCCGCCTGCTGGGCTTCCTGCTGCCGTCTGCGTTCCTCCGGGTCGTCGGATTCGGCGTCTGCTACCCTGCCAAGTGCAGCAGCACCCCGCAGGCCAAGGCTGACAGCACCGCCGAAAGGGTGGAGGTCAATGCCACCCGTTTCAAGATCCGCTTCTCCAAACGCTGGGCGGTATCCTCCATAACCTTGAGATTTTCGGATAGCAGTTTGGACGTATCGGAGGAAAATTTCTCTCTCTCGCTCCCATCCTGTTGGAGCATTCGGTCGATTTTCTTTAGTGCCTCCTGCTTCTCTGCCAGCAGAATCTGCCGCTGCTGCGCGTGCATCTGCTCCAGCTCCTGCCGGGTTGTCAGCAGGGAAATCATCTGATAAAGCGTAGGCTGGAACTCGACTGCCTGCTCCAGCAGCTTCATCCAGCTTTCCAGCCACGCTTTGGGCACCGCATACACGATTGGTTGGTACGGTGTTTCCTGGATTCCTTCCATCGCCTGAGCATTGCTCTGGATCAGGTTTTCCAAGAAGGTGTTGCTGTCGGACTGTGAATTCATTCTCCAAATTCTCCTTTAAGTATTTTTCATCGTGCAGCTTATTGCACCGGCATTTCATTCCGTTTGGGCAGGTGAAGGTGATGTATTTCCGGTCATCCGTCCAGGAAACTTGGTAGCCCGCCCGGTTCATCAGCTTGATAAAATCCTCCCTGCCCGCGCTTTTCTCCATGGCCTTGTTGATGGTGAACATTAGCCGGAACTTCCAGCTCTGCCCCTTCTGGGCCGCCCGGTATTCCCTGGCGGACAGCTTCTGTCCGCCCTTGCGGTAAGGGGGCAGAATATTCAGGCCGTGGGCCATACAGACCTCATCACTCAGCGCCCGGAGCTGCCGCAAGGTATTGGGATCCTGCCGCAGCTTTTTCCCTGTTTCATAGCTGACGGAGTTGATAATGAAGTGGGAATGGGGATGAGCAGTATTACAATGAGTGGTCACCAGCACCTCATAACCGGGCCATGCCTTTTCCGCAAATTCCAGTGCAATCTGGTGGGCCTGCTGGTATGTAAGGTTTTCTTTTGGGGAAAAGGACTGGACATACTGGTAGAAATGGATGCCGTCCAGCTTGTGATATGCTCCCTTGGTTGCCATAAATTCCGTGGCAGCGTTCAGTCCATCGCAGTGGATTCCGCTGACAAACCGCTGCCCTGTTACTGGGTCAACAGTCTTATCCTCCCGCTGGCAGTAGGCGATCACGGCACGCATAGCGCCCACACTCTGGCAGTGTTCCTTGATGTAAGTTACCGTCGCCATGGATTTCCTCCCATGTGGACAAGTGCCTCATAAATTCTTCTCTGTCCATCAATGACCTCGCTGAAATTGTAGGATTTGAATACGCCCATATTGATCTTTGTGGTGATCTGGTTCAGGTTCGTCCCGATGCGTTTCAACTCTGTTACGATGGGTTTCAAATCCTCCGGGACATAGATTTTTGCGTTGAGGGCGCAGGTTACCAGGTAATCCGTCAGGGACATTTCCGCCTTTTGCGCTTGCTCTAAAATGGATTCCTTTTCCTTCTCCGTGACCCGGATAGTCAGGGTCACATTCCGCTTCCGGTTTTCTGTCATTCAATTCCTCCGTTTCATACTTTGTAAGTGGGTTCGGGCTTCCGCCCGGTTCTCCCCTCTGGGGCTGGGGAAGTGTCCGGCGGACAGCCGGACGCTCTGCTTGCCTCCTCCTAAAGGAGGAGCAACCCCCGCTACCGCCGTCTCTCAAATCTTTTGCACTCGAGGATGACCGCACGGTAGCTCTGTTTGCAATCATGGGTGCAGCGCAGACACTTCTTGTTGTGGGCAACTCTGCCGGATTCCGTTAGAAAAAGCGACAGCTCCCGCTTTCTGCGCTTGCTCATTCGTGGCATTAGCTCCTCCTTTTTGGTTGTGGTGTCTCACGGGGCGTTTTTGGGAAATATCCCCCCGAAAAAGCCCCCTATCCGGCGGGAATGGAATTCCTGCCGTGTCCTTTTACCTTGACTTCTCAAATTGCTCTCACGGGGCGATTTTTTCTGAAAACCATCCACATCGGTTTTCACAGTGCCGCAAGGAACGCAAGGGACGCAAAATTTAGGGGCCCGTTTTTTGCGTCACTTGCGGCACTTCCGTCACTGGCGGGATGTATTGAACATCCACCAGCCGCTGGCCGTTGCTTCGGTGACTGTGAAAGGACACCCCCTGTTCCAGCAGTTGGGCTTTCCACACGTTCATCAGCTGTTTCAGCCGCTTGGGTTCCACCCGCTTGCCAGTGTGGGAGGCAAACGCTTCCGCCAGTTCTGTGTTACCGCCAGAGAAGGATTTCTTCGTTTTCATGAACCCCAGGAAAGCGCCCATCTCCTTTGGCATCCCAACCTCCTGTCCGCTCTCCGAAACCAGCTCCCACACATAATCCTCTTTGGAGAAGTGCAGTTCCAGAACACGGTCTTCAATGTCCCGCCCGGTACATTTCATCAGCGCCGCGCTCTGTGTGCGTTCCTTCTTTTCCAGGATGAAGATTGCGTCCGCCGCACCGGAGATTCCCGTGGTTCCGGAGAGCCGGTTGACGGGATCCCGGTCGTCCAGCTTTCTCAGATGGTGAACCAGCAGGATGGTGATATGCAGCTTGTCCGCGAGCTGCTTGATCTTTCGCATCTCCTGATAGTCACCGCCATAGCTGGGGTCTCCGCTGCTGGCGCGAACCATCTGGAAGGTATCGATCACAACCAGCACCGTATCCGGACGCTCCCGGAGGAAGAACCGAATCTGCTCTTCCAACGTATCTGCCAGTGTTCCGGCGGCGTTGGCAAAGCACATATCCTTTGGTATGTCGTCGGTCATAAAGGACAGGCGCTTTTGCACCCGCTCATAGGTATCCTCCAGGCACAGGTACAGCGTTGTCCCCTTCCGGGTGTGCCGGTTCCATACTGGCTCCCCCTTCGCGACCCGCAGGCACCAGTCCAGCATCAGCCAGGACTTCCCCACCTTCGGTGCGCCACCCAAAATACACAGTCCCTGGGGCAGCAGAGCGTCGATACAGAATTCACGGGGTGCACACACCATGTCCATCAGCGTTTCTCCATCCAGATAGCATAATTTGATTTCCTTCATAACTTTTTCTCCCTCCTCGACGGTTCTCAACAGGATCACCATCTCCCTTTGTGATACACTTTACCAAGGATTCCCATAAAAATACATCAGTAAGTGATCTTACAAAAAATGGGAAAGTTTGATGACAGACAAGGATGGCAATATGAATATGAGAAACGATGGTTTGTATGTTTCTCTGCTCCCGGACGGAACAATAAAAAAGCACCTCATCACAGACTGTGAAGAGGTGCCGCTGGAGGATACAACAATTGCAGAAGAGTTGATCCGCCTGTCTGAGCAGGATCATATTGATCTATATAAAGCCATCAAGGAGATGTGGGCAATTGCTGGAATGATTGAAGAGGGAAACTATTCGGATAGCATATTTACCATTGAAATGGAGCTATTTCTGCACAAGCTTAGAAGAGAACACCTGGTTCGATATGCCCTGTTGATGACGCAGTTTGGAGAAAAGCCAAACGACAGACCATTTTATATTCCTACTGCAAAAGAATCCGCACTTTCCATTGTGGAGAATTTCAGCCAGGCCATGTCAGCAGACGTTACAGTCGGTAGAGTCTTGTCGGCACTAAGCAGTAATCAACCTATTGACCTAGAGGGCGAACATTTCATGCTTCGCAAAACTAAGGCTATAGCGTACTTTACATTCGATGGTTCTATTTCTACAGAATATCAGTTTCGTACTGAAGATCACTACTATATTTTTCTCTTGCAGAACTTCCTGTGCTCAGAACCCAGAGTTGCCTGCTGCCAATACTGCGGAAGATACTTCATTCCCAAGTCAAGGAGAAAAACGTTGTACTGCGACCGCGTCATTCGGGACGGGAAGACCTGTAAGCAGATTGCGCCGCATCTGAACCGAAAGGAGCGTGCCGCTGCCGACAAAGTGGTATCCGAATTCAACCGGGTAAAGGATATGCTGGTTCACCGGCTGGAACGGGCGCAGTACGATAAGAAGTCCTCCCCCATTGACTTAACCCGGGAGGAATACTACCGCTGGCTGGATGTCGCCACTGCTGCCCGTGAACGCTACCTGTCAGGAGAACTGTCCGAGGAGGAGGCGTGGAAGATCATCCACGTGCCGACCATTCAAGAGCAGCAGAGCGGACTTGTAACAGCAACATGACATGCGCCAGAGACTTTGCAGATGTGCAGTAACTCTCCCATTCAATTTTAACGCAAAAAGGCACATCGGCTAACCCCTTTTTCGGGCCAGCCGATGTGTTTTTTTCGTTGGCGCTTTTTGCAACGCGCCCATGAAACGCTGCGGCTTTCATCCTGCCAGGGATAAAAATTGCAGCGTTTTCTTGGGTATTCTATTTTTTTGATTTGCGCTTTTTTCCGTAAATGAGCGCTGCCAATCCGGCAAGGGCAATGAGCATCAGCGCCTGCCAGAACAGCACGTTGTCGCCTGTCCCTGGGATGCCGCCCTGATTTCCACTGCCCGGTACGCCGGCCGCATTCTCGATTACCGCCGTGCCGTCGTCCTTCAGGTTCAGCGTCAGATCTATGCCTTTATCGCCCCGCTTGACGGTTATCGCATATATGCCGTTGTCTGATAGCG
>JAUNJE010000011.1:49218-62515 GCA_030533415.1 Eubacteriales bacterium
ATGCCTTTATCGCCCCGCTTGACGGTTATCGCATATATGCCGTTGTCTGATAGCGAAATACTTGCCTTGCTGCCCTCCGTCAGTACAAACTCCACATAGCCCACGATTTCTCCGTCTTCCAGCGCCGTCAGCGAATAGCGGCCGCAGGCGATGCGGGCAAAGGAGAATTTGCCGTTCTTATCGGTCACGTCGGTTTTCAGCGGGCCTCGCAGCTGTAGGGTAATGTTCTTCACCGGCTGACCACTGCGCTTGACCGTGCCCTGCAGGGTATAGGTCTTGCCCTGGGACGCCGGTGCGTCCTTTGTCACGACGGTAAGGGTCTGATCCTCGTAAACCGGCGCCAGGGTGTAGTAGCCCCCCTTGACCTCGGTGGTGATGTCCTCCCCGTTTAAGAGTATTCGGGTGATCTCTTTGCCGCTTGCAGCCCGGATCAGCAGCACCGGCTCGGAAAGACGGTCAACCGTAAATTGACTGCCGGGCCGGCCATTGCAGAATACCTCCGCGCCATCAGCGGACACAGTGATGGTATGACTGGCCGGCACCGTGGTGGTAATGGTCGTTTCCTGGGCAAAAACGGTTATGCTCATGCTGAATATCATCCACAATGATAGCAGCAGAGCCGCTGATTTCTTCAAACGCATTCACCCCCGTTCCTGGTTGCGTTTTTTGATTATGCAGTGGTGGTGTCAATATAGGATACGGTGAACGTCACCGTGTCACTGTAATTCCCCGCGTAGGCCGCATTCCAGGCGGCCCGGGTGATGTCGATGGTCAGGTCGGTGCTGTCCCCTTCGTTCTGGTACGCTTGGGAGGAAAACACCCCGTCCCCGCTGTTGACGGTATAGGCAATGGTCTTGGTTTGATCCGCCTCGTTTTTCAGCTTGCCGCTGGCGCTCAGCGTCACCTTAACGGCGTAGCCGGGGTCGATTTGGGCAGCGGCCAGCTCGATGGTGCCAAATTTGGTGGAGGTAGCGTTAAACTCCACCTGCACATTCCCCGGGATGGTGACGGTATAGGTGGGTTCGATGGAGGTGGTCACCGTTGCTTTCGCTGTTTTGGGGTCACTGTCCTGATTGATCTCCGCGGCAAAGGCGGTGACGGGCAGGGACAGGGCCAGCGCCAAGGTCAAAAATAATGCAATCCATTTTTTCACGTTCGTATCCTCTTGTTATTGAATGGAGATGGTGAAGACCACGTTGTCGCTGTAATCGCCCGCGAAGGTGGGGTTAGCGGCGGCGAAGTGGAGGGTACTGGTCTGCTCTTTCAGGCTGGTGCCGAAGGTGGCGACGATGTCGCCGTTTTTAATTTCCGTGTTGCCCACTGTGACGGTGTACTTAAGGGTGGCGCCCTGTTTTGTGTTCAGGACAAACGTCTTCTCGTTCTCCCCGGCGCTCAGGGTCACCCGGATGGTCTGGCCGTTCAGCAGGCGCACACCCTCAGAGGCGGTGATCGTCGCGTCCTGCTCGTAGGTGACGGTGCCGTTCGCGGTATTTTTGGTCAGTTTCACGGTGGCCGGGATGGTGATGGTATAGGTGGGGTCAACGCCGAACGTCACGGAGGTAGTGGCGGTGGAGGGCTTCGGGTTGCCGTCGGCATCGGATGTAATCGTGTGATTCTCCTCCGTGGCGAAGGCTGTCACGGAGAGGGACAGGGCCAGCGCCAGAGTCAGTACAATGGCAAAAATTTTTTTCATCGTGAGTTTCTCCTTCTGTTACGGGGCGGTGGGCACGTCTTCCACGGACACGGTGAAGGTCACGGTGCCGGAATACGTGCCCGCATACTGGACGGTATCAGCAAGGGCAAAGGTCAGGGTGGCGGAACCCTTGCTGGCTCCCGTCAGGGTTCCATCCTGGCCCGTTTCGTTATTCAGGCCGGATGCGACGGTCAGGACGGTGTCCCCCTTGCTGATGGTGTCGGTGTCATTGTCTTTCTTCACCGTGTAAGTCAGACTTGCGCCTTCTTTGGTCTCGACAGTAAATGTAGTATCACTGGTGGTATTGTTGATGCCGGTCAGCTTGACCACCACCTGCTTGCCATAGGCCACCTTGACGTTCTCGGCGCTGACGGTGGCGGTGATGGAACCGCTGGATCCGATGGTCACGCTGGCCGGGATGGTGACGGTGTAGGCAGGGGCAACCGTATAGGTGACAGTGGTATCTTTGCCTCCCGTGTCACCGGGGCTAAAGGTATTGGTATTGTCGGTGCCGGTATCGCCCTCCACGCCGGTTGCAAAAGCGGTCACGGACAGGGAAAGTGCCAGTGTGAGGGCCAAAACAAGGCTAAGTAATTTTTTCATGATGGATCCTCCTAATCAATATTGGAATATATCAAAATGCACTATGCACATTCCAGCTAAGGGGTGCCGCCGGTGGAAGCATCTTTTTCCACACTGACGGTGAAGGTCACGGTGCCGGAATACTCGCCTGCGTACTTGACAGTATCAGCCAGGGCGAAGGTCAGGGTGGCCGTGCCGCTGCTGTTCGCCGTGCCGCCCGCCACCGTCAAAACGGTGTCGTTCACGTTGACATTCTGCTTGTTTTGGGTCACGGTGTAGGCCAGGGTTTCCTCCGAATGGTTTTCCAGGGCCAGGGTGAAGGCGTTGGCCGTGCCGCTGGTGGCGGTCAGCTTGACCTTCAGGCTGTAGTCCTGCGCCACATTGACGGATTCCGCCTTGATTTCAGCTGTTTTGCCAATATCCACGCTGGCCGGAATGGTGACGGTGTAGGCTGGGGCGTTGGTATATCCCGCCGTCACGGTCAGGGCCTGGGCGGGCATGGTGAAGGAGCTGCCACTGCTGTCCTCGTTGTTCAGCTTATAGCTGAAGATGGCGGTCTGGCCCACTTTTTCCTCGTCGGCGGTGATGGTGACTGTCGCACCCGCTTTGATGTAGAGGACATTGTTCACCGTCCTCTGGTTCGCATCGTCAGTTTCCACGGTGGCATCAATGCCGCCGGTTACTGTCAGGCTGTAGTACATCGGGATACTGTCCTCTGTGAGGACGTTATCCCCGATTGTGCCGCCTGCGCTGATGAGGACGCTGGTGTTGCTCAGGCTGTGGCCTTGGCCGGTAATGGCGCCCTGGTTGATGATAGTGCCGGGGTTGGTCAGGGTTGTGCCCGGGCCAATGGTCAGGGTGGAATCTGACGGGATGGTGAGGGTGGCGTCCACGGGCACTGTGGCGTCGGTGGTGAGGGTACAGTTATTGTAGACCTGGCCGGTCATGGTGGTTTCTGAGCCGGACTGCCGCAGCACCACACAGTCGGTAAAATTGTCCGATTCCGCGCCGTCTTCATAACTACGACTGCCTCCGTTGCCGATGGCCGCGCCGCCGCCGGAGTAGCGATAGCCGTATAGCCAACCGTTGCCGCCTTGGGCGGTGACAAACCCGCCGCTGATGGTGATGTCGCTGCCGCTGCCAGCCGTGCCGCCGCCGATGCCCGCGCCGCCTCCGCTGCCGGTGGCCGTCACCGTGCCGCCGCTGATGGTAATATTGCTGCCGCTGCTGTTCTCACTGCCGCCGATGCCCGCGCCGCCCACGCCGCCAGTGGCCGTCACCGTGCCGCCGGTAATGGTGATGTAGCTGCCGCTGCCACGGCTGCCCCCGCCGCCGATGCCTGCGCCCTCGTCGCCGGTGGCCGTCACCGTGCCGCCGCTGATGGTGATGTAGCTGCCGCTGCCGTTCTCACCGCCGCCGATGCCCGCGCCGTTGTCGCCTTGGGCGGTGACAAACCCGCCGCGGATGGTAATGTTGCTGCCGCTGCCTTCGAAGCTGCCGCCGCCGATGCTCGCGGCGCCATTGCGGCCGTTGGCCGTCACCGTGCCGCCGTTGATGGTGATATTGCTGCCGCTGCCACCGTAGCTGCCGCCGATGCCCGCGCCGGCGATTCCGCCGGTGGCCTCCACCGTGCCGCCGTTGATGGTAATATTGCTGCCGCTGCCATACTTGCCTTCGCCGCCGATGCCCGCATTATAGTTATAACCACCGTCGGCAACCAGCTTGCCGGTGCCTTTTTCCTGGCCGTAGATGGTCAGGCTGTTGCCGCCGGTCACGGTGATGCCCTTGTTGGCGTTCAAGGTCTTGCCGTCCGCCAGGATCAGGTGGACGTCGCCGCTGACGGTGATGCGGTCGGAGATAGTGACATCGCTGTCGACCACGTACCAGGTTTCTGTATTTTCCGTGCCCCAGGCGGTACTGCTGCTGGTCACGGCGGTGGCGACTGCTGTTTTTTCGGAAAAGGTGCCGTCCTTCTCGTTATATGCCTGGTACGTCACCTGCACCTGCGGCTGGTTGCCGGTGACGGTGCCGTTGATCGTGCCGTTCTTGATAATCGTTCCGTTGTTGAGAATCGTGCCGTTGTTGGTCAGCTCGCCCCCGCTCTCGATGATGATCGTGCCGTTGTTGGTCAGGGTCGTGTCGCTGTCAATCGTCAGGGTGGTGCCTTCCGGGACGGTCAGGGCCGCGCCCGCCGGCACCGTGGCGTCGGTGGTCAGGGTGGGTTCACCATAGACCTGGCCGGTCATAACTTGACCGGTGGCCGCGCTCTTTCGCAGCACCACGGCGTTGGTGTCGTCGCTGGTAAAGGTGGCCTCCGTGCCTGTGTTGGAGCTGGCAACTCCGCCGCTGCCGATGGCCGCGCTGTACTGGCCGCCGGTAGCAGCGACAAAGCCGCCGTTGATGGTGACGGTGACGTTGGCGTTGGAGCTACCGCCGATGCCCGCGCCGTAGTCGCCGCCGGTGGCATTGACCGTGCCGCCGTTGATGGTGACGGTGGCGGTGCCTGCTACGCCGCCGCCGATGCCCGCGCCATACTCGCCGCCGGTGGCATTGACCGTGCCGCCGTTGATGATGGTGACGGTGCCCTTGTAGCCGCCGATGCCCACGCTATTATCGCCGCCTTTGGCCGTCACCGTGCCGCCGCTGATGGTGATGGTGATGCTGCCGCCGCCGCCGTAGCCGCGGCCGATGCCCGCGCCGTAGTAGCCGCCGGTGGCATTGACCGTGCCGCCGTGGATAGCAATTATGGCGCTGCCGCCACCATAGCCGCTGCCGATGCCCGCGCCGTAGTAGCCGCCGGTGGCCTTCACTGTGCCGCCGTTGATGGTAATGGCGCCGCTGGACTTGCTATTATCGCCGCCGATGCCTGCATTATTGTTATCAGGTGTACCGGCAACCAGTTCGCCGGTGCCCTCGGTCTGGCCGTAGATGGTCAGGCTGTTGTCGGCGGTGTTCACGCCAATGCCCTTGCTGGCGGTCAGCTTCGCGCCGTCCGCCAAGATCAAATGTACGTCACCGCTGACGATGATGCGGTCGGAGATGGTCAGGTCATTTGCCGCCGCGCTGTTGACCACGTACCAGGTGGGTTTTCCCGTTTCGCCCCAGGCGGTCATGCTGCTGGTCACAGGGGTGGCGTATGCCTTCTGTGTGGAAAAGGAGCCATCTGCCTCGTTATAGGCTTGATACTCTACCTCCACCTGCACCGGGTTGCCGTTGATGGTGCCAGTGCCGGTGATGGTGCCGCCGTTGCGGATTGTGCCGTTGTTGGTAATTTCGCCGTTGTTGGTCAGGGTCACGCCTTTGTCAATGGTCAGGGTGGAACCTTCCGGGACGGTGAGGGTGGCCCCCGTCGGCACCGTGGCGTTGGTGGTCAGGGTGGCATCGCCGTAGACCGTGCCGGTCAGGGTGCTGCCACTCGCGCCGGACTGCCGCAGTACCACGGCGTTGGTGAAGCTGCTTTCGTCGGCCTCCGCGCCTGCGCTGCTGCTATCGCGCGCGCCGCCACTGCCAATGGCCGCGCCGGCGGCAAACCACGTACTAGTTTCGCCGCCTTGGGCGGCGACAAAGCCGCCGCTGATGGTAATCGTTGCCGTTAAGAAGCTCCCACTGCCAGTCCCAATACCAGCGCCACCACTCCCGCCTTTGGCCGTCACCGTGCCGCCGCTGATGGTGACGTTGCCGCTGCCCATCGCGCCGCCGCCGATGCCAGCGCCGTCGGAGCCGCCGGTGGCACTTACCACGCCGCCGCTGATGGTAATCGTTGCCGTTAAGGAGTCCCCACAGCCATTCCCAATGCCAGCGCTGCTGGTGCCGCCTTTGGCCGTCACCGTGCCGCCGTGGATGGTGACGGTGCCGCTACCCAGGAAGCCGCTGCCGATGCCAGCGCCGTCGGCGCCGCCGGTGGCACTTACCACGCCGCCGTTGATGGTGACGGTGCCGTCGCCCATGTAGCCGCCGCCGATGCCCGCGCCGCCGCCTCTGCCGCCGGTGGCACTTACCACGCCGCCGTTGATGGTGATGGAGCCGCAGTTTCCTGCAGTTGATATGGAACTGCCTTGATTGCCGCCGATGCCTGCTTGATCGCTGCCGCCGTTGGCAATCAGCTTGCCGGTGCCATCCGTCTGGCCGTAGATGGTCAGGCTGCTGCCCTCGGGCACGTTGATGCCCGCGCTGGCGGTCAGGGTGTATCCGTCCGCCAGAATCAGATGCACGTCGCCGGTGACGGTGATGCGGTCGGAGGTTGTCGCCGTGTCCTGCACGACGTACCAGGTTTCTTGCCCCGCTACGCCCCAGGCCCATTCGGTGGTGTTTTCATCCACCACGGTGGCACTTTCGGCGGTTTCTGTTTTATACGTTACTGTGTTGGTTGTTTCGTCATACGCGGCGTTGATATACGCGACGTCGGTGGCGATCTCCGCCAGCATGGCCTGGCCGCTGTCCTCCCCGCTTAGCGCGTCGAGGGCAGCTTTCAGCTCGATGGCCCGGAGGATGGCGTCGCCCACTTCCTCCTGCCCGGCCTCGTCCAGGGCCTGGTACAGGGCCAGCAGCTCCTTAAGCTGGGCCTCCACCGCTGCGGCATTCTCCGCCGTCAGGTCCGACGGGTCGGGGAGGGCCTCGATCCGGGCCAGCACCTCCGCCGCCGTGGGCTGGGTTTCCTCTGTGGCATCGGTTTCCTCCGGAACGGTTTCGTCCGGTTCCGTGCCGTCCGGGCCGGTTTCCCCGGGGACGGTCGGGGCGGTTTCCTCCGGTTTTGTGCTGTCCGGGACGGTTTCCCCCGGGTCGGTTTCCCCCGGTTCCGTGCTGTCCGGGCCGGCTGCCTCCGTTTCCTCCGGAACGGTTTCGCCCTCCTGCCACAGCGGGCAGTCCGGCTCATGTACCTGGGCCGGGCAATCCGCCGCCTGGGTACAAGCGGTCTGCGTCCCTTCCTCCGCAAACGCCCGGACTGGCAGCAGCGTCAGGAGCAGGGAAAGGCTCAGCAGGATGGACAGCCATCGTTTCTGCTTCAAATTTCACGCACCTCCGTTTCTATCGCACGATCAAAACCGTTTCCACGTTCGCGCCGTTCATGGCGCTGCCGTCCTCCAAAGAGGCGGTGGAAATCCTGATGGTGGCGTTGTATTCCCCCGCCGCAAGGGGACGGGAGAGGGTAATATCGGTCAGCACCTTGCCGGGGGCCACCATGCCGGAGGTGTAAAGCACCTCGCCGGTATCCCTGAGCACCAGCTCAAAGGTGAAGTAACAGGGATTGTCCTCCGGGTTTAACAGGGCTACCGTGACCTCCTCGGTATCCGCCGGGAGGGTGATGCTGGGATAGCCGGGTATTTTGATGCCCACGCTCTCGCTGCCGGTTTTATCCGGGAGCGTTTCCCCCGTCCAGTCCCGGGCGTCAGGGTCTAACTCCGGGTGAAAAGCGCCGCTGGCCGCCGGTTCCTTCGGGCCAAACCAGTTATGCCAGTTCAGCCCCAAAGCGATCCCGCCCGCCACCAGCAGCAGAACGATCACCAGCAAGATCACCAGCGTCCGCTTCGAGAGGGTCACGCCCCGGCTGTATTTTCCTTGACTCATAGGCTTCTTCCTCGTCTTTCTGTTTGTTTCTTCCTCTATTTTCAAAGTATCTCCGGGTGAAGGTTCAGCCGGATACGGGTGGTAAAGGTCTGTTTCTGTCCGTCATAGCAGAACCGGGCGTCGCCGCCGTACTTGCGCGCGGTATGTTCCAGGCTCCCCAGGCCGTAGCCGCCGCCTGCGCGGGCGCTTAAAAACGCCGCTGCCGGTAAGAAGCTGCCGTCCAGCTTATACCGCCCGGAGGGGTGGATTTCGGTACAGGGGTTTTCGATCTGTACCATCAGGGAGCCGCCGATGGTTCCCACCTGGATGGAAATCCAGCGATTTTGTTCCGCCTTTTGGCAGGCGCGGATGGCGTTCTCCATGGCGTTGCCGAAAATCACGGTCAGGTCGGTGGGCAGGATGGTCAGCTCGCCGCATTCCGCCTGCACCAGGCAGCGGATGCCCGCGCTCTCCGCCTGGCCCACATAGTATTGCAGCAGGCCGTTGACGGTGGGGTTATGGCAGTAGACCGTGTTTTCCCGCTTGACCGTCCGGTCGATGACCTGGGCCAGATAGTCTTTCATTTCCTCCGTTTTGTCCTGCTCCAGCAGGTCGGCCAGGCCGTTTAGCCAGTGGCGCATATCGTGGCGCATCCGCCGGGCATTCTCCATCTCGCGGGTGATGTTTTCATATTGGAGCCGCTGGATCTCCATGGCCTTCTGGGAATCGGCGTCCCGCTTGCGCCGCACCGATTCCCGCAGCAGCAGGTAGTAAATCAGGCACTGCCCAATCAGCACCAGCAGGAAGGGCGGGCCGTACAGCCTCCAGAAGTCCGGGGTGGTGTAGTCGGCCACCGAGCTGTAATAGATCATCAGGCCAAAGCAGGCCAGGGTGGAGAACATGGTCAGGAAAAATTCCCGCTTCATGCTCCTGGCTTCAATCTCCCGGAGGAAGTCCCGCACCACCCGGCTGAAAGCCAGCACCGCCGGAGGCAGCATGACCACCGAGGTGACGGCATACAAAAACAGGCATTGGACGGAATAAATCTCGTTGCTGAAATGGCCGCCGTTCAATAGGGGCAGGGTGGCGATCACCAGCCAATACTGACTGGCGGCATAAAACACGGCCAGGTAAAGCACCAGCAGCTTCTTGACCAGCGGCTCTTTCAGCAGATAGAAGTAGGCCACCGCCAAAAGCACCACGGCCAGGAGCATATACAGGTTGTGGCTGACGCTGCCGACGGGATACGGCTCGGTTACCGCCACCATCAGAGGAAACAGTCCGGCCAGTACCAGCGCCGCGACGGTAAGTCCCGTAAAAACCCGCCGCCGGCTCGTCCGCAGGCTTTCCGCTCCAAAGGGCAGAAAGCACAGCAGCCCACAGGGGAAAAGCTGCAAGAAGAACCCGGCACTCTGGCGGAAAAACAGGCTCATAACTCCACCTCCCCCTCAAAGCCCCGCCGCTCACACAGGCGGGAGGACAGGTAGCTGTCGGATGGCTCCGCGCTCCTGGCGGAAGGCCTCCACCACACCCTCTGTTGTGCGGGCTTGACTAAATCGTGCAGCGCATGGAGGGAAAAGGCGTCTATGCAAACGCCGTACTCGCCGGGCATATAGATGTCCCCAAAGACAATATCAAAATATTCCTTCTCCTGACCCCGCGCAGCTTCCAGAAGCGCCCCGGTGCGGAAGCACTCCGGCTGGCGGGTCGGGTCCCGGCCATGCAACGCATTTATAAACTGCTCCCGCTCTTTTCTGTTGTCGTCATAAATCGCGATCCGCAAACGAGGCCCCCCTTTCACATACTTCCTCATCATATTTTTATTGTATCAAATTTTTTTCGATCTTGGAACAACCATTCGCGTAATCAAGCGCCACCATTCGCGTAATGATATGCTGACATCCAGTGAAAAGGGGCTGTAGCAAAACTCCTTCCTTCAAATCCGCTTAATCATTAACGCCCGGAAACAGGGATTTATTCCTTGCTTCCGGGCGTATTTCTGATTATTGAAATAGTCAGTTTTTAAGAAAATAGGCTTTTGCTACAGCCTCTTCAGCGTGTCGAAAAAGGGGCTACCTCATCAAAAGAGGAGGCAGCCCCTTATAAAGAAACAGTATCAAATAAATTTCAATAGGAATCGCTTTTCCGTTCGCAAAGGATAGCGTGTGCCAAGCCGAAATCTATACCGTTTCTGCCTTTGGCGCAAAATCCATGCTTTTCTTTGCATTCCTACGGTAAAAATCAGACCTGCCACATTTGGGAACCCGGGCAGTGCTGTCCTACGCGCTGGCGGTCTTGAGACGCATACCAGCGGTCCCGCGCCTTTTCTATCATTTTATGGATTTGCTCCTTTAATTTGTCTCTACATATCCAGGCTGTCCGCATTCAGCAGGAAATCATATACACTGATCACAAGGATTCCATCTTCCGTGTACCAAGGGGCCAGCGCATCCTTGACCACGATAATTTTTTTGAAAGAATCATCAATGCGGAGCAGAGAAGTGGACTCCTGCCGCATCTTTGCTTCGTCAGGAATTTCAAAAGCAGACTGTACATAATACCGTTTGGAACCCTTGTTACAGACAAAGTCCACTTCGAGCTGCTTACGGGTTGCTTTGCCGGAGCCATCGCTATCCCGCACATATACCAGGCCCACATCCACATTGAAATCCCGCGCAATCAGCTCGTTGAAAATAATGTTTTCCATGGTGTGGTTTTCTTCAAGCTGACGGAAGTTGATTCTGGCGTTGCGAAGACCTACATCGCTAAAATAATACTTCTGGGGCGTGTCAATGTACTTCTTACCTTTAATGTCATATCGGGTCGCCCTGCTGACGATGAATGCGTCACACAAATAATCCAGATAGCTCTTAATGGTGTTGACACTGATCTTCTTATTTTTCTTGGTTTTGAAAGTATCCGCCAGTTTCTTAGGGTTGGTCAGAGACCCAATCCCGGAAGACAAGATATTGATCAATTCCTCAAATTCATCTTTGTTGCGGATCTTGTGACGGTTCACAATGTCGTTAATATAGGTTTCTTCAAAGAGCCGCTTTAAGAACTCGATTTTCTGCTCCGCAGTTGACAAAAGCACCACAGGCGGCAAGCCGCCATACAGAACATATTCCTTCCAGCCGTCGTATTTATTCCCATCATAAACAGACATGAATTCCGCAAAAGACAGAGGACTCATGCGCAGTTCGTCGCCTCTGCCCCGAAACTCGGTAATAATGTCCTTGGAAAGAAATTTCGCATTGCTGCCGGTGACATAGACATCCACATTGGGAATGCGCATGAAGCCGTTTAGTACGGATTCAAATTCTCCCAAAAGCTGCACTTCGTCAAGTAGGATGTAATACATACCATCGTCCATTAACTGCCCTTTTACATAGGGATAAAGAACCTCCGGATCTCTGAACTTCTTATTCTCAAAAGAGTCAAACGCGATTTCAATAATATGATCTGCCGGGACGCCGCTGCCTTGCAAATGCTTCTTGAAAAGAGAGAACAACAAATAAGATTTTCCGCAGCGCCGCATTCCGGTAATGACCTTAATGAGTCCGTTGTGTTTTTTCGCTATCAGCTTATTCAAGTAATAATCACGATTTATTTCCAAAGCGATCACCTCTATTGAAAATTTTCGGCTTCTTGTCTATATTTTTTCAATAGAATTATATCCAAGAAGGAGCAGAAGGTCAATACCTATTGAAAATTTTTTGCCTAATGACCAGAAATTTTCAATTCAATCGCATTGAAAGTATTCTACCCCATACTCGCACAATACAGTTCCCCAGCCTCATCATAGGTAATCTCCTATGCGTAATCGCCTGTTCCCGTCAAAACCATGAGAAAAGACGGGGCGTTCATTTTGTCGGCATCAATTTTGGCTTCCATGGCTTTTAGGCTCTTTACGCTTTCATCGATCAGCTTGTCCCCACCGAGTTTGATTTCAATCAGACCGTATTTGCCGTTTCTCAAATGAACAACTGCATCACATTCCTGCCCATCTTTGTCCCGGCAATGATAAACCTAGCCGTTCAGCGCATCCGCAAAAACCCGCAGGTCCCGTATATACAGGGGTTTCAAATAGGAATCCAAAGTTTTTCAAGTCATTTACGATGGGGCGTTATCGCGTCGCCAGTAGATACATCAATGCTGAGCGGAGTCAGCAGAGTATCAAACTTTGCATTTAGCTTGACACGGTATCCGCCGTAAATATCATCTTCACGGATAGGAGAAATTGTTCCAATTTCGAACACAACGCCATCATCAATTGCTATGTCGCAGACATCTTCCAAAGCACAATAGCAGCTACCAACATACCGCCTTTTAACACGAACTTTTCTTTGTATTCGGAAGCGGAAAGACGGACGAGCAGACGCTCAAACATATAGTTCTGCAAAATGACCTGCGCAGGGATATTCTTCTGTTTGGCGGTATTGCGAATTTTCGCTTTCAGGCTCATTGCTTTACTCACAGAAGCACCTCCAAATACTGACGCAGGACATTGGATACCCGCATCTTTTTTGAGTAAGCGTTTAGTTTGTTCAAATCTTTCTTTGAGTCTGCCGCATACAGTTTTAATGCCGCAAGGAAAGTTTCTGTTCCCAATTTGTTGCGGCTGCGAATTATATCACAGATTGTGCGTTCAAGATCGTATACAGGAACATCATTTCCCGCAGGTGTTCTTAGCGTTGTTTTGCCAAGATCGAACAGCTCCGGTTTGATATAGTACACTTTGCATTCGGATTTAATTGCAGAAGAGGGAATACAACCGGACGGTGCCGTAACAGTGTGTTCAAACGGTGTGCGGTCAGAAATTCCGTGAAGATAGAGTGCAGTCTCATGAGAAAAAATAATATTCTTGGAACGCTTGCTGATCGACAGTAGCTCATCCTGCATATCATCCGGAAGAATGTACTGTCCTTTTACAATACGATAGATTTTATCTTCCTTGCATAACTTATAAAGCATCGCTTTGGAGATGCCGTGCCCAGCTGCTATTTTCGTTTCAATGATTCCGCCATGCGATTTTGCAATAGCGGCAAGTTCAGTCATGTAATCCATATGCTCACCTCACCTATAACAACTCGCTAATATTATATGTATAATTACGATGAAAGTCAATAGATTTAGGGAAACTCTGAATAATGAGACAAGAGCTGGCAGCGGATTTTCTGCTTGATCCTGGATGCATTAACTAACAACGTAAACACACGGGGCTGTCCCACTTTCGTGAGGCAGCCCCTTCCCATACGCTCATATAGATGAAGAATTTGAATTATGCAAGTGTTTTCCGACGATTGGCGGGAAATAAGTACGACGATTGTCAAAACTCTTTCTCCGGCTTCTGTGACGGGCCGCCCTCGCGGATGCGGAGGGTGCGGCGGATCTCCTTCGGTATGACGATTCGGCCCAGGTCATCCCTTTATGTCAAGTAGGTGCAAAAAAATTTTACAAACTATCCGAAAACCCTTT